>JAPLPD010000029.1 GCA_026400395.1 Alphaproteobacteria bacterium
CATGGCGGCGATTAAACGGCGAGAACCAGTTGCCAAAGGTCGTTCAAGGAGTCAAATTCAAAAACGGAATCGAGGTCACTGAAATGCCGGCTCACCACGCCGCCTGATCAACCTCGTCACCCAAAATCCCGCATAGCTCCCTGGCCACCAGGACGCGCAGGTCGCTCAGGCTGGGGCCGACGCGCTCAGATAATTGGCGAGCACGCTCTTGTGCCTGTTGGCGTTTATTGTCCAGTCCAGGCGTCGCATTCTGAGGGTCGCTCGCGTCATTTCCGCGCTGTGTTCGATAGGCTCGTCTCTGTCGGCAAGACCATTGCAGAATGATTATGTCGCAAGACTGCGAACCAACATGTAAATCGCCACGGCGAAGATGACTGCCGCGAACACGATGTTGAGTGCGCCGCGCTTACCTGCGAGCCGCGCGGCAAGCCTGCCACCGAGAAGTCCACCGAGCACGCCTCCCTCTTAGGCCTCTCCCGTTCCGTCCCAGACGAGTTTCATGAACTCGCCGAAAAGGATCTTTAGTGACTGCCTCTAACGTTCAGCGCCTCGCCAGACTATGCTACTCCAAAAGCGACGTGCCGCAGGTACGGGCATCGCCTGGCTCGGCTGCAGGCACGCGCCTTGATTTACGGGGCTGAAGTCGCATCTGTCATCAGCCCGCTTTGAGAGCCGATCGTCCTGATGACCTTTCATTTTCCCTTCGAAAATACCTATGCCCGGCTTCCCGACCGCTTCTACGCTCGGGTCGTCCCCACACCGGTACGAGCACCGCGGCTGATCCGTGTGAATACTGAACTTGCGCTTAATCTTGGGCTGGATCCTGACTGGCTTGCCGGCCCCGAAGGGCTTGAAGTGCTCGCCGGGCGGGTCGTGCCCGAGGCCGCTGAACCGATCGCGATGGCTTACGCCGGGCACCAGTTTGGCCATTTCGTGCCTCATCTGGGCGATGGACGTGCCATCCTACTCGGTGAGGTTATCGACCAACAGGGCGTCCGGCGAGATGTACAGCTCAAAGGATCGGGCCGCACGCCGTTTTCGCGCGGCGGCGATGGGCGCGCTGCGCTTGGACCTGTGCTGCGGGAATATGTCGTAAGCGAAGCGATGGCTGCGTTGGGCATCCCGACGACCCGTTCGCTGGCAGCGGTAGTGACCGGTGAAACGGTTGCGCGCGAGACTCCCTTGCCTGGCGCTGTTCTCACACGCGTGGCGACGAGCCATGTCCGGATCGGTACCTTCCAGTTCTTTGCCGCCCGCGGTGACCTGGAGGGGCTTCGCCTGCTGGCAGATTATGTGATCTCCCGACATTACCCTGAGGCGGCCCACGCCGACCGTCCATATCGCTCGCTGCTGGAACTTGTCATTGTGCGACAGGCGGAGCTCATCGCTCGCTGGCTGCTCGTCGGTTTCATTCACGGCGTAATGAATACGGACAACATGTCGATCGCGGGCGAGACGATCGATTATGGCCCATGCGCCTTCATGGATGAATATCATCCGACGAAGGTCTTTAGCTCGATCGATCAACTGGGGCGGTACGCCTACGCGAACCAGCCGCAGATCGCGACTTGGAACCTGGCACGGTTCGCAGAGACTCTGCTGCCGCTCATTGATGAAAATCAGCAACAGGCGATCAAACAGGCTGAGGGCGTACTGGAAAGATTTTCAGCGCGCTTCGAGGCGGCATATTTAGCCGGCATGAGACAGAAGTTGGGTTTCTCGACCGAAGCAGATGGCGATCTGGAGCTTGCCGGTGAGTTCATCAGCCTACTTGCGACCAACCACGTGGACTTCACATTGGCATTCCGTCGTTTAAGTGACGCCGCCGGTAGCGTGCCCGCGGAGGCTGATCTACGAATTCTGTTTAGGGATAAGCAAGGCTTTGGGACATGGGCGGAGCGGTGGCGCTCACGGCTCATGCGAGAGCCCAATCATGAGGACGAACGCCGCACAAGGATGCGAGCAGTCAATCCCGCCTTCATACCGCGCAATCATCGTATTGAAGCCATGATCGAGGCGGCGGGCGAGCATGAAGACTTCGCGCCTTTTGAGGAGCTTCTGCTGGTGCTCGCTAAGCCGTTCGAAGACCAAGCTTCGTTCGCGCGCTACATGGACCCGCCTCAGCCGCACGAGCGGGTCTGCCAGACATTCTGCGGAACATGATGGGCTTCTTCCAAGCTGTGCGCCGACAGGAAGAAGCGTTTAGGTGGAACGTTAGTTGTCCGTTCCTTGCCCGGGGCAATTGAGATGGAGACAACCGGTGGCGCAAATTCTGTTGTGTTTTCAAGAAGACGGTTGGATCCCAGTCTGTCAAATCGCATCCAACTGCGACCCCTTTTCGCGTCCAATAACGACCCCCTATCAGCATGCAAATGTGCCCCTCTGACGGAGCCATGACCGGCGCCGCGGAGCCCCACACAGCGGAGCAAGCCGGTCTTGGCGGGCCG
>JAPLPD010000213.1:0-27379 GCA_026400395.1 Alphaproteobacteria bacterium
CCTGCACCGGCTGGCGCAGGCCCGCCTCGGCGGATTCGATGCAAAGCAGACGCGACTCCTCGCGCTTCTCCGCCGACATCCACTTGCGGTCATGGCCCCACAGGCTCGGGCCGTGCTTGCGCTCGAACGGCGTCCAAGTGCTGTCATCGACCACCTGGCCGCCCCAGCCGTACTCGACCATGAAGCCGGACGGGTTCCAGGTGTAGAATGAGGTGACGTAATCGCCGGAGTGGCGGCCCATCGTCACCGCGATCTTGTCGGGATCGTTCTGCACGAGGTCGTAGCCCTGGCCGACATCGTCGAGGCTGAACAACTCCAGCATCATGTGATGGGTCATCTTCTTCCCCGTGCCGACCAGCGCGATCGAATGATGTCGGCCGTTGACGTGGAAGAAGTAGCCGGCGAACGGCCGCAGCCAGTAGTCGGTGAGCTTGAAGTCGAGGATCTCCTGGTAGAACGGCATCACCTCTTTCAGGCTTTCGCAGTGCATCACCACATGGCCCATGCCGAGCGTGCCGGTGCGAAAGCCGGAGATGTTGCGGCCGGGCTTGAATGGATCGGAGGCGGTGGCGGCGCCGTGGAAGAATTCGAGGCGGTTGCCTTCGGGGTCGTTGCAGACCACGAGGTCCTTCACATGCCGCTCGTCGGCCAGCGCGCGCGAGCCGCGGGCGACCTTGGTGCCCATTTTTTCCAGCCGGGCCGCGAGCGCATCGAGGGCGGCCGCATCTGCCATTTCCCAGCCGAAGAATCCGATGCCCTGCCCGCCGTCGGCATCGACCACCAGCCGCTGCTTGCGGTCGTCCATGCGGAACGCCATCGCGTTGCGGGTCTTGTCGATTTTCTGCAGGCCGAGGAAATTCTGGCCGTAGCTGGTCCAATCCTCCAGGCTTTTGGCGCGGACCCCGATGTATCCGAGTGCTTGGACGGTCATGCTGCGCTCCCTGGTGTCCCTGGCGTCCCCGTGGCACGCCGATTTTGTGCCTGTTTAGCACGAAACCCCACTCATTTTAATAACCGCGCATCCGCTCACAACAGAATGGGGCCCGCGGGGTGGCAAAGCCCGTCTGGATGGCCCATATCGGGCAGCAATGACCGACGCCCAATCCATCATCTCCATCAAAAGCCTTTCGAAGACCTACCCCTCCGGCTTTCAGGCGCTGAAAGGCATCGACCTGGATATCCGGCGCGGCGAGATTTTCGCACTGCTCGGGCCAAACGGCGCCGGCAAGACCACGCTGATCGGCATCGTCTGCGGCATTGTCAATGCCAGCCGCGGTACGGTTATCGCTGACGGCTACGACATCGCACGCGACTATCGCGCGGCGCGCCCGGTGATCGACGTTCAGCCGCGGCCTGTTCGGCAAACCGGCCAAGCCGGCCTTCATCGAAAAGGTGCTCAAGGACGTATCGCTCTGGGACAAGAAGGACCAGAAGATCATGACGCTGTCCGGCGGCATGAAGCGTCGCGTGCTGATCGCCAAGGCGCTGTCGCACGAGCCGCAGATCCTGTTCCTCGACGAGCCGACCGCCGGCGTCGATGTCGAATTGCGCAAGGATATGTGGGAGGTGGTGCGGGCTCTGCGCGCCTCCGGCGTCACCATCATCCTGACCACGCACTACATCGAAGAGGCCGAGATGATGGCCGACCGGGTCGGCGTGATCAACAAAGGCGAGATGATCCTGGTCGAGGACAAGACCGCGCTGATGCACAAGCTCGGCAAGAAGCAGATGAAATTCGATTTGCAGCAGAAACTCGAGGCGATCCCGCCTGATCTCGCCGGCTACAGTCTCACGCTCGCCGACGAAGGCCGGACGCTGACCTACACCTACGAGGCGCAGGGCGAGCATCGTGGTGTGACGCGACTCATCGAGGCGCTGCTGCGCAACGGCATCCGGCTGAAGGACATCAACACCACGCAAAGCTCGCTCGAGGACATTTTCGTCGATCTGGTGAGGAAAGACGCATGAACTGGCGCGCGGTCTGGGCCATTTACCGGTTCGAGATGGCGCGCACCGGGCGCACCATCTTCCAGAGCATCGTGTCGCCGGTGCTCTCGACCGCGTTGTATTTCATCGTATTCGGGGCCGCGATCGGCTCGCGCATCCCGGAGGTCGACAACATTAACTACGGCGCGTTCATCGTGCCGGGCCTGATCATGATGACCCTGTGCACGCAAAGCGTGATGAACGCCTCGTTCGGGATCTACTTCCCGCGCTTCGTCGGAACCATTTTCGAGATTCTGGCGGCACCGATTTCGGCGTTCGAGATCGTGCTCGGCTATGTCGGGGCGGCGGCCAGCAAGTCGATCGTCCTGGGGCTGATCATCCTCGCCACCGCGTGGATGTTCGTGCCGCTGCGGGTCGAGCATCCGCTGCTGATGATGGCGTTCCTGATTTTGACGTCGGTGACGTTCAGCCTGTTCGGCTTCATCATCGGACTGTGGGCGGAGGGCTTCGAAAAGCTACAGATCATTCCGCTGCTGGTGCTGACGCCGCTGACGTTCCTCGGCGGCAGCTTCTACTCGATCGACGTGCTGCCTCCATTCTGGCGCGCGGTCAGCCTCGTCAACCCGATCGTCTATCTGATCTCGGGCTTCCGCTGGAGCTTCTACGAGGTCTCCGACGTCAGCGTGACGGTCAGCCTGGTGATGATCGCGGTGTTCCTGGCGGCATGCCTTGCCGTCGTCGGATGGTTTTTCAAGACCGGTTACAAGATCAAGAAATAGCCCGCATCTGCGCCGCCTTGGTCCAGGCCAGCATCGCCAGCGGCACCACGGCGATCAGCACGGCGACGATGCCGGCGGCCGGCAGGTTGGTGCATTCGACCAGCGGGCCGGTGACGGCCGCGGCCAGGAGCGTCATCGCCCCGCCGCCGCTCTCGCTCACGCCGATGGCGCGGCCGCGATGCTGCGTCTCCACGCTGTCTGCGAGCAGCGCGGTCGAGGCGACATTGGCGGCGCACCAGCCGAGCCCGACCAGAAAGGTGCCGAGTGTAACCGAGACAAAGCCCTCGGAGAATGCGACGAACAGCGCGCCGATCAGCCCCATTCCGACGCCCGGGTACATCACCCACTCGCGCCCATAGCGGTCGGACGCCCAGCCGAGCGGGATGGTGAAGGCGAACATGCCGGCGGCGTGGAACGAGTGCGAGAACGCGATCGCTGTCAGCGAATGGCCGTGGTGCGACAGCACCAGCGAGGTCAGCACCATGACGATCGCCATGTTGCCCTGCCCAACGCAGTTGGCCAGGATCGCCAGCCGCGTCCTGGGCTGACGGACCAGATCCCAGGAGTTGAACGCAACCTCCTGCCCGTTGGCGGGCCGTGGCGGCGGGACATAGCCGGGATAATAGCGCTCCAGGTTCATGCCGATCTCTTTCGGATCGGGATGCACGAAGAACACCAGGATCATGCCGCCGAGGATGAGCACCGGCATCATCAGCCACGGCAGGCCGAGCGCGCTGTGGCCGGTGCGCTGCGCGATCACGTCGGCCAGACCCATCACCAGCGGGCTGAGCAGGATGCCGACCAGAGAGCCGGTCTGCACGAAGCCCAGCGCCAGACCGCGCTGGCGCGGCGGATACATGTCGGTCGCGGCGACACGGAGTTGCTGACCCGCGCTGATGCCGCTGGTGAAGACGATCATTCCGAGGGTGAGGCCGACGGCGCTGCCGGCCAGCATCGCAAAGCCCGAGATGAGCGAACCGATCAGCGCCAGCCCCTGGCCGAAAAGGATGCCGGGCTTGCGGCCGTAGGTGTCGGTAATCTTGCCGACCGGATAGGAGACGAGAAAACGGCTGATGCCGAACAAACCCACCGTGAGCCCGGCTAGGCTCGCCGAGCCGGTGACCGCGATCACCATCAACGGGCCGATCCCGTAGGCGAGCTGGGTGCCGGCGCCGACGAAGGACTGCGACAGCGCGAACAGCAGCGTGTTGCGCTTGATCAGCGGCGGAATGCCACCCAGGGCCGGCGCGACGGGCTTATGCACGAGCGGGCGCGAGTTGCGGCTGCCGCCGGGGCGCCGCCACCGAGCCGGCGAACGATGGCATGATGTCGCGAGCAAACGCCCGGAGATTTTCCCGGGAGCCGGCCGGTCCGGTCAGCAGCATGTGCTCGACGCCGGCATCGCGCAGCGTCGAAAGCTTTGCCGCGATTTCATCCCGGGTGCCGAACATCGCGCTCTCGGCCGCCGCGTCGAGCGTCTGGTCGAACGCCAGCATGCTCGATTTGCTTTTGCCGTCGGGCGTCTGCGCGAGCTTGGCCAGACGCGTCTGGTTGGCGAGACGGGCCTCGATCTGCCGGGCCTTGTCCTCGGAATTCTCGGCGACATAGAAGGCGCGGCAAACGGCGACATCCATCGGATCGAACGTCCGCCCGCACACCTCGACCTCGGCCTTGTAGATATTGAACCGTTCGATGGCGAGCGAAGTCGACGCCAACTGGTCGAGCAACAGCTTGAAGCCGCGCCGCGCCACCGCGCGGATCGAATCCGGATTGCCAGCCGCCATCCAGATCGGCGGATGCGGCTTCTGCTGTGTCGGCGGCTCGACGATGATGTTCTCGAAATTCCAGTGCTTGCTGTGATGCGAGAACCGCTCGTGGGTGGTCCACGATTTGATGATGAGCGCGAGGCTCTCCTCGAAACGCCCGTCGGCCTCTTCCATCGGAATGCAGAAGCTGGCGAATTCGTTATGGCGATAGCCTTTGCCGACGCCGAATTCGAGCCGGCCGCCGGACAGAAGATCGATGGTGGCGGCCTGCTCGGCCAACAGCACCGGATTGTGCCAGGGCAGCACCATGACCGCCGTGCCGAGCCGCAGCGTCCTGGTCCGCGCCGCAAGCCACGTCAGCAGCGTGAGGCTCGCTGAGACCTGGCCGAAGCCGGTGAAATGATGCTCGACCACGAAGGCCGAGTCGTAACCGAGCGCCTCGGCTTCGACGTTGTATTCTATGTAGTCGCGGAAGCCCTGACCGCTATCGAGGTCAGGGCCGCCACGTTGCGCCTGTGCGCTGCCGAACAAACCGAATTTCATGAAGCCCTCGGACTGCTCATGCGCTGCGCCACGACCGGCGTTCGCCGATCAGCCTGCCATGCAGGCTTTGACGTAGGCCGGACGCTTGATGAGCGACACTTTCTCGGCTTTCGCCTTGGCGCGGCATTCGGCCCGCTTTTTCCGCAGCACCGCTTCCTTTTCCTGCATGGCCTTGCGGGCCTCCGCGGTGGCGGTGGTGCGGTCGGGCTTCATACCCGTCACTGGAGCGTTCGGGCTATTGCTGGTCGGCTGCTGAGCCAAGCCGGCCGCCGGCATGGCGAGGATCGCAGCAACGCTGGCCGCGGCGATAAAAGATGCGTATTTCATGTTCAACTCCCGGTCTGTCAGTTCACAGTATCGGAGACGGCCACTCTGCACCAGCCGTAGGCATCAGCGAACCGGCTGCGAACGATCCACGGCCATGCCGCGCAAATAGACCGCCGAAATCTTCCGTGTGTTGGTGATGTCCTCAAGCGGATTGGCATCGAGCACGATGAAGTCGGCGCTCTTTCCGGCCTCAAGTGTGCCCACATCGGCAATCCGCAAGAACTCGGCACCATTGCGCGTCGAGGCGGCAATCACCTGCGCCGGGGTCATGCCGGCCAGCACCATGTCTTCCATTTCCTCGTGCGGACCCCACGGCCGGTTGCCGTCGGTCCCCATGACGATGCGAACACCCGCCGCATTCATCTTCGCCAGATTGCGCGCCTGGATGCCATGGAATTCCTTGACCTGCGGAAGACGGTCAATGTTCTCCGCTTCAAGCTTCGCGAACTCCTCGGCGGGAACGCCCGCCTTCATCCAGCTTCGGTCTGTCTTAACACCGCGTTCCGGCAGGTTCGGATTGAGGATCAGGTTCGGACGCGCCTTGAACATCGCCACCGTCTCGTCGTCGACGTCCTTGTCGCGAACGCCGTGCGCGAAGGCGTCGAGCCCCGCCCGCATGAGGCCCTTGGCGTCGTCCATGTTGAAGATGTGGGCCGTAACGCGGATTCCGGCCTTGTGCGCCTCATCTATGATGGCCGCGTATTGCGCGGGGGAGACCTTCTGGACCTTGCCCTCGCGGTCATCGACCCAGACCTTGATGATTTGGACGCCGAGCGCGGCATTGTCGCGGACAGCCTTGCGCGCCTCGTCCTCGGTCTCGATCTGGAAGGTCGGCCGCATCGGCTCCTTGCGGGTGATGCCACGGCCTGCGGTGAGAAAGCGCGCGGCGCCGGGAATGACCTCGTCCCGCACCGACACGAGTTCGAGGTTATCGGTCCCCATGCTCATGGCGGCGCCGACGCCCCAATAGCCGCGCTGCTTAAGGTCGCGGACCAGCCGCTCGCGGTTCGCGCTCAAGTGAACATGAGTGTCGATGATCGCCGGCATCATCGTCTTGCCGGAAATATTCACGCGGGTGGCGCCCGCGGGCACCGGCACGCCCTGCCCGGCCTGGACGATCTTGTTGCCGTCGATGACCAGCGTCGCGTTCTCAACGAAGGTGCCGTTGCCAACGATGAGACGCACGCCTTCGAACGCCGTCACATCGGCGCGCGCCGCGCCGGACAACCCGATTGCGAACATTGACGCCGCAACCGCAATGGCACTGACACGCCGCATGGCAGTCCTCCCTGGACCTATGGCCGCCTACGCCGCCTGTTTGGCGATCTGAGCCTTCAACCTTGAAAAGACCTTGTAGGCGTTGCCCTCGAAGACCTTGACCTTGTCGGCGGCGGACAGCGGCGACGCATCGACATAGCGCTTGGTATCGTCGAAGCCGAAGCCGGTGCGCGGATCGTTGCCTTTCACGGCGCCGACCATCTCCGAGGCAAACAGCAGGTTGTCGACCGACACAACCTTAGTGAGCAGGTCAATGCCCGGTTGATGATAGACGCAGGTGTCGAAGAAGATGTTCTTGCCCATGATCTCGGCAAGCTCCGGCTTGCCGTTGTTCAGCGCGATGCCGCGGAACCGGCCCCAATGGAACGGCACCGCGCCACCGCCGTGCGGGATGATAAACTTCAAGGTTGGAAAATCCTTAAACAAGTCGGACAGGATGACCTGCATGAACACCATCGTATCGGCATTCAGGTAGTAAGAGCCAGTGGTGTGCTGCGCCGGATTGCAGCAGCCGGAAACGTGGATCATCGCCGGCACGTCGAGTTCGACCATCTTCTCGTAGAAAGGGTAGTACCACTTGTCGGTCATCGGCGGCGCGTTGAAATAGCCGCCGGACGGATCGGGATTGAGGTTGCAGCCGACGAAGCCCATCTTCACGCAGCGTTCCAGCTCGGCGATGGCATTCTTCGGCGGCACGCCGGGCGACTGCGGCAACTGGCAGACGCCGATGAAATTCTTCGGATACAGCGTAACGACCCGGTGGATCAGATCGTTGCAGATCTCGGTCCACTCGCGGCTGACGCTTTCGTCGCCGATGTGGTGGCCCATGCCCGAAGCGCGCGGCGAGAAAATCGTCAGGTCGGTGCCACGCTCCTTCTGGAACTTGAGCTGGTTGGCCTCGATGCTTTCCCTGATCTCGTCGTCGGACATCTTCAGTCCCGAGCGGGGCGGCATCGCCGCCTTGTCCTTGGCGTTGGCCGCCGCCGTCTGATCCTTGCGGAAACGGTGCAGGTCCTTCGGCTCGGTCGTGTAGTGGCCGTGACAGTCGATGATCATGGAATTCCGCCGGTGATTGAGGGTTTGGTGCCGGACGATGCTACGAATCGAGCCGCGTCATCAAGCCCCACGCCCGATAAAACCTCGTATGCTCCGCCAACATCGGATAGGCTGCACGCAAGAAAACAACAAGTTACGACGGGGGGAAGCACCATGATGATGATCGCCAGATGCGGCGTTGCCGCATTGTTCGTTCTGGCCGCTCTGCAAGCACCAGTGACCGCTCAGACCTATGCGTCGCAACCGATCAAGATTTTGGTGGCAACGCCGCCCGGCGGGATGGCCGATCTGGTCGGGCGCACCTTCGCGCAAGGGCTGAGCGAAGCCGGCAAGACTGCGGTGGTGGAGAACAAGACCGGCGCGGGCGGCGCCCTCGCCGCCGAGGCGGGCGCCAAGGCCGCGCCGGACGGCTACACGTTGTTTGTCGCAATGCACCAAACCAATGCGATCCTGCCGCACCTGCTCGCCAAGCCGCCCTACGACTCGCTGAAGGATTTCGCGCCGATCCTGCATGCAACCGGCGCCGCCAACATTCTCGTCGTCAATCCGTCGGTTCCGGCGAAGACCTTGGCCGAACTGATCGCCTACGCCAAAGCCAACCCCGGCAAGCTGACCTACGCCTCGCAAGGAAAGGGCAGCTCCGGCCACGTGGTTGGCGAGCAATTCCGTCGGCTGGCCGGCATCGAGATCACCCACGTCCCCTACCGCGGCGCGGCGCCCGCCGCGCAAGACCTGGTCGCGGGCCACGTCTCGATCATGTTCGACATCGTGCCGCTGGCGCAGCCGCAGATCGCCGCCGGCAAGGTGCGCGCGCTGGCGGTCGCCGCTTCACAACGTCTTGCCATTCTCCCGGATGTCCCGACCATGGCGGAGTCCGGCTTTCCGCAGCTCGAGGGCGGCCCCTGGTTCGGCCTGGTCGCCCCCACGGGCACGCCGCGTGCCGCGATCGACTACCTCAACGCCGAAGGACGCAAGATATTTTCGGCGCCGGAGGTGCGCGACCGCTTCCTGGCGCAAGGCGTCGTTCTACCGCTCGGCACGCCGGAAAGCTTCGGCACCTATATCGCCGGCGAGTACAAGCGCTGGGGCGAGATCGTGCGCGGCGCCGGCATCGAGCCCGAATAGCTGCGCATCGCGCTGCAGCGGCTACCGGCCAGCCGGCGGAGACAGCGCGCGAAGCCAGGCCGCCATGGTGGCCCACGCGGCCGGCGAGTTGAACACACCGAAGTGGTTCAACTCGGGAACAACCGTCACCTGCGCCTTTGGTGCATCGGCGGTGAAGATCGACCGCAGCGCTTCGGCGTCGATGGCTTCATCCTTGGCGCCGATCATCACGAGCGTCGGCCCGAGCGCATGAAGGTCGCCCTGGTAGCGGAACCGCGGATGGTAGGACGTGTTGAGCCGGTGGGAATATGACAAGGTCTCGGTGCCGTCCCAGAACTTCGCCGGCTTGTTGAATTCGATGGTCTGCAATCCGTCAAAGCCGTGAATGCCGATGGCGTTGAGCGCCAGCAATCCGTAAAGGCGGCGGAAGTGCAGGTTGGCCCAGCCGCCGGCCGTCCCCTTCCGCATCGCGTTCGATGTCGGAATCGCCGGCGCCAACAACAGATAGCTCGATATCAGCCCGCCCTGGGCGCCGCCGGCATAGCGGATGGCGAAGCCGCCGCCGCTGGAATGACCGCCGAGCGTGATCGGACCATCGAGGCGTTGCTCGCGAAGGTGCCGGATCAGATCGGAGATATCGTCCTCGAACTGGCCGATGTATTCGACGTCGCCGCGATGGCGGCCGGACTGGTAATGGCCACGCATGTTGGGCAGCACCACCTTCGCCACCCCGCCGGAGCTTAACGCCGCGGCCAGCCCGTGATAGCCGGCGCCGTGATAGGACGAGCCGTGCACGAAGATAAGGATGCGGTCCGAGGTCGATTCGTAGACGCGATAGGCCAGTTCCTCGCCGTCGCGCGCCATATACCGCCGCAGGCCCGGCAGCGAAATACCCGCCGGGGGCGCTCGCAGTGACGTGAAATCGAAGACGTCCTTCGGCTCCGGCATCGGCGGGGGTGGCGAGCCGACGAGAACCAAAGCCACGGCGAGGCTCAGCAGGAACAGACCGCCGGCACCCGCCGCCGTATAAATCGCTTTCATAAGATTGATTTCCAACTTTTCGCCAGCGCCGGAGGCTAGCACGTTTCCAGACGCCCGGCAGTTGGATAGGATGCCGCGCGAAATTCAGGGAGATTACCAAAAATGGCCGACTTGCCGCGTCTGAACAACATCATCCGTGCGCTCGAGGCGGGCCAGCATGCGCTGACCTGCTTTGCGCCCGCTCACGTCGATTCGGCGATCGCCATGAGCGCATCGAAGTTCGACGCGTGTGTGTTCGAGATGGAGCACAACCCGTGGGACGGCGGCCGGCTACGGGACTGCCTGCAATACATGCTCAACCGCGCGCAGATCGCCAAGGCCGGACTCGTACCGCCGGTGAACCCGCTGGTCCGCATTCCGGTCAACGGCGTCGAGATGGCGCAATGGCAGGCCAAGCAGGCCCTGGACATGGGTTGCTACGGCATCGTGTTTCCGCACATTTCAACCGTCGCCGAGGCCGCCAACGCGGTCGGCGCCTGCCGCTATCCGCGCATGAAGAATGCGTCGCTCTATGAGCCCGCCGGAATCCGCGGCGACGGCCCGACCGCCGCCGCGCGCTACTGGGGCATCAGCCAGCAGGAGTACTACCAGAAGGCCGACGTCTGGCCGCTGAATCCGCAGGGCGAGATTTTCTGCATTCTGCAGATCGAGGACACCCGTGGCGTCGAGAACCTCGACGACATGCTGAAGAACGTGCCCGGCATCGGCGCCATCCTGATCGGCGAAGGCGATCTCAGCCAGGAGCTTGGTTATCCGCGCCAGTACGAGCACAAGGTCGTGCTGGAATGGATGAAGCGCATCGTCGACACCTGCAAGAAGCACAACGTCGTGGTCGGCCATCCGCATGTCGAGACCGGCAACGCCGAGCGCATCGTCAAGGAAGGCTACCGCTTCCTGATGGCGGCGCCGGTCCAGAGCTACGCGCACTTCCAGGCCGCCCAGAAGTTCACCGGCCGGACGTAAGCACCGATGAAAATCGGACTCGTCGGGTTGGGCCGCATGGGCCGCGCCATTCAGGCGCGGCTCGCCGATCAGGGCTTATCCGTGGTGGGCTGGGACCGCGACGCGGTGGCGATGGGAGCCGCGGCGGAGAATGGCATGACCATCGCCGCGCATCCGCGCGCGGTCGCCGACGCCGCAGATACAGTGATCTCCATCATCACCGAGGACAACGGCGTGCGGCACATCTTCCGCGGCCCGGATGGATTTCTCTCCGGCGACGTGCGCGGCAAGTTGTTCATCGAGATGAGCACCCTGCAGCCGATGACCGGGCGCGAGCTTGCGCCGTCGGTCGAGGCCGCCGGCGCCCGGCTGATCGATTCGCCGGTGCTCGGCACCATCCCCGCGGTTCGCGACGGCCGGCTGTTCGCCATGATCGGCGGCACGCCGGAGGATCTCGACGCCGCCCGCCCGGTGCTGGAGAAGCTCACCCGCAAGATCGTCCACATGGGGCCGAACGGCGCGGGCTACGCGATGAAGCTCGCGGTCAATCTTGGCCTCGCCTCGTTCATCCAGGCGACGGCGGAATCCCTCGCGATGGGCACCCGCGAGGGACTGGGCTTGCAGCAGATGCTCGACGTGCTGAGCGAAGCACCGACCGCGAACGGCTGGTTCAACGCTAAGAAGAAGCTGCTGGCGGGCGAACCCGACGACGTCACGCTCGACCTCAAGACCCTGCGCAAGGACATGATGTCGGCGGTGGCAACCGGGGCGCTCGCGGGTACTGCCATGCCGCTCTCCACCGGCGTGCTGACCGCGCTGTCGGCCGCGGTGGCGCAGGGCTGGGGCGACAAGGACATCGGCGAACTGGCGCGGTTCTTCCGCGAGCACATGGGCCAGAAGCTCAGCTAGCGCGCAACGGTACCCTGTGCCTGAACGCGCTCCTCCTCGCGCATGACATCCATCATGCGCTTTCGCTTCTCCGGCGACTCCGGAAAGTCCATCGCGTGACCGATGCGCGGATTCGCATTGCGGTAGCGCGCTGGGTACTTGAGGAATACGCCCTGCTCCGACGCGGCCCTCCACGCCCAATGCGGATCGAACATCAGCCGCCGTCCGATCGCGATGATATCGGCCTGCCCCTCCGCCAGAATGGCCTCCGCCTGAGGGGGCTCGGTGATCTGGCCGACCGCCATTGTGGTGATCCCCGATCCGCGCCGCACCGCGTCGGCGAGTGGTATCTGATAGAGCGGCCGCGGATCGATCTTCTGCTTGAGCGACACGCCGCCGCTCGACGTGCAGATATAGTCGCAGCCGCGCGCCCGCAGTTCCGTCGCCAGCACGACTGAATCCTCGATGCCCCAGCCGCCCTCCACCCAGTCGGTGGCGGAGATGCGAACGCCGATCGGCCGATCCGCCGCAAACGCAGCGCGGCAGAGATCGAAAATCTCAAGCGCCAGACGCATCCGGTTCTCCCGGCTGCCGCCATACTGGTCCTGCCGCGTGTTGATCAGCGGCGACAGGAACTGGTTGACCAGATAGCCGTGGGCGAAGTGCAACTCGATCAGATCGACGCCGATGTCCGACGCCCGCCGCGTGGCGTCGCGCCATGCGATCTTCGCAGCCTCAATGTCGTCCAGGGTCATGACCTGCGGCGGGGTGTGAACGTCGTCGCGGTAGTCCGACGATGACATCGGAATCCAGCCGCCCTCGCTCACCGGAACCGCCTTGCGGATCATGAACGAAGGCAGCACTGAGGACTTGCGCCCCGCATGAGCAAGCTGGATGCCGAATTTGGTCGTCCCGTAGTCCCGATAGAACCGCAAAATGCGGCCCAGCGACTCCTGATGCGCGTCGGAATAAAGCCCGAGACACCACGGCGAAATACGGCCCTTGGGCTCCACCGCCGTGGCTTCGGTGATCGCCAGCCCGAGGTTGGCCAGCGCATAGGTGCCGAGATGGGCGATGTGCCAATCGCTGGCGTTGCCGTCCTTCGCCGCGTACTGGCACATCGGCGACAGCACGATCCGGTTGTCGAGCGTCAGCCCCCGCAGGGTGATCGGGGAGAACAGCTTGCTGTCGGCCATTGCGTTCGGTCTTTCGTTATTGCTTGGGAATGTTGAGCTTGCCGATGATCTCGGTCCAGCGCGTCACCTGCCCGGCGGTGTATTTGCCGAGTTCGTCGGGGCCCATGTAGGACATGGTCGCGCCGGTTTTCTCGACGCGATCCCTGAAGTCGGCACGCTCGCTGATCTTCTTGATCTCTCGGCCCAGCAGTTCCACGGTCTCTCGCGGCGTGCCGGCGGGCGCATAGAGCGCGTACCAGGTGCTGACCTCGAGACCCGGCAGTCCGGCCTCGGCGGCGGTCGGGATGTTCGGCAACAGCGGCAAACGCGTCGGATGGGCGACGGCGAGGCCGCGGATGGTGTCACCCTGCAGCGGCCCTATCAACTGCTGCAAGGTGTTGAGGAAAAATCCGAGTTGGCCGGCGAGCAGATCGTTGAAGGCCGGCCCGGTGCCGCGATAAGGCACCGCCGTCACCTTGACGTTGGCCAGTTGCCCGAACAATTCGGAACCGAGGTGAGTCTCCGAGGTGATGCCTGGACTGCCGTAGTTGAGCTGTCCGGGATGGGCGCGCGCGTTGGCGATGAGTTCGGTCAGTGTGTTCGCCGAATTTTTGTTGACGACCAGGACATGCGGCGAACGCAGAATCATGCTGACTGCGGAAAAATCCTTCACGGGATCCCACGGCAGCGAGTTGAACAGCGCCGGGCTGGTGACCAGGAATCCGGAGATCGTGAACAGCAGGGTATGCCCATCCGGCTCCGCCCGCGCCACCTGCTGGGTGCCGAGGATACCGCTGGCGCCGCCCTTGTTCTCGACCACGAAGGACTTGCCGAGCGCACTCTGCAGTTCCGCCGCGACCCATCGCGCGGTGATGTCGATGCCGCCGCCAGCGGCTGAGGGGACCACAATGGTCACGGTCCGCGCCGGATAGCCCTGCGCGGCGGCGCCGCCGCCCAGAGCCAGCAGACACGCCAGCGCCCCGAAAATGGACGCCTTGCCGCCGATCACCTTGCCGCCGATCACCTTGCCGCCCATCGCCGCCCCTCCCGATGCCCGTTTTATAAAAGCTTACGAACGGCCTGCCGCGCTGGCAATCGGCGAAGCGAGGTGCTCTCTCGACATGCTGGTGGCCTGAACATTGCTCGGGCTAGTATCAAACCGAGATTGCCACGGCCGCCGCGGGGCGTGTGGCGGTGGAAACGAGGGAACACAACATGACCAGCGGCAAGGCGGACGAAGAATTCTTCAAGCAGCGCGGGTTCGGCGCTAAAATGGGCTTCGGCGAACGGCCGGCGCTGATCATCATCGACATGCTCAAGGGCTTCACCGACGCCTCGATGCCGCTCGGGGCCAATCTCGACAAGGAACTCGCGGCGCAGAAACCGCTGCTCGATATCGCCCACGAGCGCGGCATCCCGGTGATCTTCTCGACCGTGATCTACAACGACCACGATCAGAAGGATGCCGGCCTTTGGGCGATCAAGATGAAGGGCACGCTGACGCTGAAGGCCGGCACGCCCGCTGTCGAAATCGACGAGCGACTCGACATGCGCAAGACCGACAGCCTGCTGGTGAAGAAATATGCGTCATGCTTCTTCGGAACCGATCTGGTGTCACGGCTGATGAATCAGCGCGTCGACACGCTGATCATCACCGGCTGCACGACATCGGGCTGTGTCCGCGCCACCGCGGTCGATGCGGTGCAGAACGGCTTCCGGCCGATGGTGGTCCGCGAGGCGGTGGGCGACCGCTCGGTGGCGGCGCACGATCAGAGCCTGTTTGATCTAAACGCGAAATACGCCGACGTGGTCGGACTCGATGAGACGCTGCAGTACATGAAGACGGTCGGACACAACCGCTAGGCCGCCGATCGGCGCTGCTATTGCCCCTGAACGATCGCCGCTGAAATCTTCTCGGCAATCATGATGGTCGGAATGTTGGTGTTGGCGCGCGGTACCGTCGGCATGATCGACGCATCGACCACCCGCAGGCCGTCGAAGCCGCGCACGCGGCCGGCGCCGTCCACCACAGCATGGGGGTCCGAAGCCGAGCCCATCCGGCAGCTGCCTGCGACATGGAACATGCCGGCGACGTTGTTGCGGATGTGTTCGGCGAGCGCGTCGTCGTCACGAACAAGCTGGGTCAGATCGACCTTGCGGTCGGCCAGCGTGCCGAACACCGGCCCGGCGAGCGCGGGCAGCGCATCGGTAAGCCATGAAATCGCCTGCGCCTTCACCGCGTTCGAGCCATTTTTCACGTTGAGCTTTCGCAGCCGGTCGGTGAACTTCACCGGGAAGCTCACGCCCGACAGCGCCCTCACCTTCTCGTAGGCGAGCATATCGACGGCGAGCCGGAAGCCCACCATCAGCCGCTTCAGATCGAGCTCGTGGCCGGCGAAATTCATCTCCACCAGCGGCTCCTGACGATGGTCGGACGAACGCAGGCTCACCCGGCCGCGCCCCATCGGCTTCCACAGTGCCGGCGCGAGATTGGCGATGCGCTGGCCGAGCGCACTCCACGAGGTCTTGCTTTGGATGTTGACGTACATGTCGGTGCGCGGGCAACCGGGTACGCCCGATGAGAAGCGCAGAACCGTGATGCCGTGCGTCCGCACCGCCGGGGATTGCCGCGCCGCGGCCGGCAGATGGAAGCCGATGAACAGCAACGAATGGTTGGACAGGTTAGCGCCGATGCCGGGGATGTCGCCGCGCACCGCGATGCCGTGCTCGCGCAAATGCGCCGCAGGTCCGATGCCGCAGCGCATCAGCATGGCCGGCGAATGGATGCCGCCGAGGCTGACGATGATCTCGCGGCCAGTGAATTCCCTGGTCTCGCCGCCGATGGTGACGCTGACGCCGGTGGCGCGGCGTCCGTCGAACTTGATGCCGGTTACCGTCGCGCCGCTGATAATGGTGAGATTCTCACGCGCGCGGACATCGGCGGTAAGATAGCAGATTGCGGAAGAACCGCGGTGATCCGGCCAGGAGCTGAGCGGCAGCGAGGCGTAGCCGTCGCGGAAGTCAGTGTTCATATCGACAACGGTGGGGAATTGCCGCTCGGCGGCGAAGCCTTCCAGCGCACGGGCAACCGGCGGCCATTGATCCCTGGGGATGCGGCGGATCGGCACCGGACCGTCACCGCCATGCATATCGCCGCCGAAATCGGAGTCCTTCTCGAGCCTCTTGAAGAACGGCAGGACGTCGTTCCAGCCCCAGCCGGCGGCGCCAAGCTCCTCCCATTCGGCGTAGTCGTCCGGTGTGCCGCGCAGCGCGATCATGCCCATGACCGAGGAGCCGCCGCCCATGATGCGGCCCTGCGAATAGCCGGTGAGCGGCGAATTGCTGGCCAGACGCCAGTGCGCCTTCATCTCCGGCCAGAAGTAGGCGGGGTTGTAGTAGGAGCCCGGATAGGTGTCGGCGACGTCGGCGGGCACACCGCCGGGCGGCGTGTCCTGTCCTGCTTCGAGCAGCAGAACGGAATGGCCCGATCGCGCGGAGAGCCTGTTCGCCAGTACGCAGCCGGCGGCGCCGCCGCCGACGACGATGGTATCGAAATTGTCTGGCATGAGATCCCCCGGCGGCCGCGTGCACCAGCCTTCCGGCAATTCAAGCACGCCAGTTCGGATGCGCAAAGTCCCGGCATGACGCCGGGGTGATCCGCTGCCATAATCGCGACAAGCAAAAAACGAACATACGGGAGGCTGACAATGCTCAAGAGCCATTCCAGGCTGTTCATGCTGCTGGCCGCGATCGCCGTGGCCTGCATTTCACCCGCCAAGGCGGACTATCCCGACAAGCAGATCACGATGACAGCGTGCTTTCCGGCCGGCGGCGGCACCGACATCGCCGCGCGTCTGGTCAGCGCGCCACTCGGCGAAGCGCTCGGCAAGCCGGTGATCGCCGAGAACCGCGGCGGCGCCGGCGGCAATATCGCCATCGCCGCCCTCAAGCGCCTGCCCGCGGACGGCTATTCGCTGCTGGTCTGCTCCAGCGCCTATGTGGTGAATCCAAGCCTCTACGCAAACGCAAATTATGACGCATTGACGGATTTCGTGCCGCTGATGGCGATGGGCGCATCACCCAACGTATTCGTGGTGCCGGAGAATTCGTCGATCAAAAGCATGAAAGAGTTCATTGCGAAGGCGAAGGCCAACCCCGGCACTCTGAACTGGACAAGCCCCGGGGCGGGCACGACGCCGCAACTCGCAGGAGAGTTGATCAAGCTGCGCACCGGCATCCAGATGCAGCATATTCCGTTCCCCGGCGCAGGCCCGGCCAGCAACGCGGTGCTTGCCGGCACTGTCGATCTCTACGGCGCCAACATTGGCTCGGTGCAGGGCCTGATCGACGGCGGCAAAGTGCGGCCCATCGCAGTCACGTCGAAAGAGCGCTGGAAGCCGCTGCCGGACGTACCGACCCTGGGAGAGATTGGCATCAAGGATGCAGAATCTGACACGTTCCAGGGCGTCTTCGTGCTGGCGGGAACACCGCAGCCGGTGATCGACCGGCTGGCCAAGGAATTGAGCGCAATCCTGGCGCGGCCTGACATCAAGGAGAAGTTCGACAAGATCGGGCTGCCGGTGGTAGCGGAAGGCCCAGCCGCATTCATGAATCGCGTGCTACGCGAGGTTCCGATGTACAAAGAGGTCATCGATACGGCAGGATTGAAGATTCAATGAGCAAACCGCTTGCGGGAATTCGCGTCATCGAACTGGCCAACTTCATCGCCGGACCGCTGTGCGGCACGCTGCTGGCCGACATGGGCGCCGACGTGGTCAAGGTCGAGCCGCCGGGCGGCGACATGAGCCGCGCCACCCCGCCCATCCGCAACGGCGAGAGCGTGAGTTTCACCGCGCTCAATCGCAACAAGCGGAGCTTGGTGCTCGACCTGAAAAGCCCGGACGCCCAGGAGGTGATGCGCAAGCTCGCCGCGAAGTCGGACGTGTTCGTCGAGGCGAACCGTCCCGGCGCGCTGGAGAAGATGGGGCTCGGCGCCGAGCACCTGAAGGCGGTCAATCCGAAGATCATCTACACGTCGGTGTCGGGCTTCGGCCAGACCGGGCCAGACCGGCGGCGGGCCGGCGTCAATCTCATCATCGAGGCGTTCGCCGGCGTGCTGTCGGTCACCGGGGCGCCGGGCGAAATGCCGATGCGCCCCGGCGTGCAGACCGCCGACGTGTTCGGCGCGATGTTTGCCACCTATGCCACGCTGGCGAGCCTGGTCGGCGCGGTACGGAACGGCGAAGGCCGCATCGCCGACATTTCGCTGGTCGAAGCCTCGATCGCCGCGGCGGCCTGGGAGGCGGCGGAGTATCTCGAAACCGGCAAGGTGCCACAGCCCATGGGCAACCGGCACCGCTTGACTGCGCCCTATCAACTGTTCGAGACGAGCGACAAGCGTTATATCGCCATCGGCATGCCGAACAACATGCTGTTCCAGAAGTTCATGCAGGCGATCGGGCTCGGTGGCCACCTCACCGATCCGCGCTTTGCCACCTACGCCCAGCGCAAGGCCAACGAGGATCCGCTGCTCGCGCTGGTCGAGCCGGCCATCCAGACGATGAACTCCGGCGCGATCGAGGCCGCCCTCATGGAGGTCGGCGTGCCCTGCGCGCTGGTCAACAATTTCCAGGAGGTGTTCGACCACCCGCAGATGATCGCGCGCGGCGTGGTGCAGGAGATCGAGCATCCGCGGCTCGGCACCATGAAGGTCACGCGCAACCCGGTGCTGCTCGACCACGATGGCCCCGATATCGCGCGGCCCGCGCCGATGCTCGGCGAACACTCCAACGAGATATTGCGTGAACTGGGCTACGACGCGGCGGCGATCGGCAAGCTGGTGTCGGCGGGCGTGACCAAGCTCGCGGCAACACCGAAGCCCCACATCACGGCGGCCGAGTAGCCCGATGCCCCTGCCCCGCAGCTTTCTCTACGTCCCGGCCAACCGGGAAAAATTTCTCGACAAGGCGCTGGACCTGCCGGCGGACGCGTTCCTGCTCGATCTTGAGGACTCGGTCCCCGCGCCGGAGAAAGCGAACGCCCGAGCCGGCGTGAAAGCCTACGCGCCGAAGATCGGCCATCAACGGGTGTGGGTTCGCGTCAACGGTCTCGAAACCGGCCTGGCCGAAGCCGATCTCGATGCTGTGATCGGGCTTGAAGGTCTTGCCGGGATTTTCCTGCCGAAGGTCGAGACCCGCGACGAGGTGCTGCGCTGGGACGCCGCGGTCGCCGCGGTGGAGACCGCGCGCAGCATTCCGGTCAACGCCACGAGGCTGGTTCTATCGCTCGAGAGCGCGCTCGGCGTTCTGAACGCGCATGCAATGTCGGTGGCGGCGCCGCGGGTGGCCTCGCTCTCGTTCGGCGGCGCGCAGGACGGCGACCTCAACACCGATCTTGGGTGCACATGGTCGAGCGACGGTCCGGAAATGATGACCGCGCGGGGAATGGCTCTGATCGCGGCGCGGGCGGCGCGATTCGATTCGCCGCTCGACGGCGTGTTCGCCGATGTGCGCAATCCCGATGGTTTCGAGCGCGACACCGCGCTGTCGCGCCGGCTCGGCTATCGCGGGCGAAAGCTCATCCACCCGTCGCAGATCGAGCCGTGCAACCGGCTCTATGCGCCGAGCCAGCGCGAACTCGATTACTACGCCCGCGTACTGGAGGCATTCGACAAGGCGCTGACCCAGGGCCACGCCTCGACCACTGTGGACGGCAAGATGATCGATGTGGCGATGGCGAACGCCGCCCGGCGTGTGCTGCATGGGGCCAAGGCGCTCGCGCCCCCGAGAAAAAGCTAGCGCTTCGCCTTGCCGAACGGCGCTGTCCCTTCTTCGAACAGTGCGATTGTGGCGCCGGGGCCGGACTCATCGCGCAGGCCCACCGTCATGTGCAGGCCATCAGCGGTGCGCACGTTGGCGATGCGGCGCGGCTGCCAGTTTTCCTGGCTGATCATGTGGCGGATCACGGAAACCTCTTCGACCACCGCCTCAAGCACGCGGTCGATCTCGAACGCGCCGCCGTGGCAGCGCGGGCACAGCAACGGCTCCGGGAAATATCCGGCATGGCAGTTCGCGCATCGCCAGATGGTGACGCCCAAAGTCGGAGCAGAGATCATTCGACGCGCTCCAGGATCGCGGCGGCGGCGGTGCCACCGTAGCGATACATCGTCATGCCGTAGCCGGTGGTGACCGCAAGCCTCGCGTTGTTCACCTGCCGCTCGCCGGCGCGGTTCTGCAGTTGCAGCACCGCTTCGGAAATTCCGTTCAAGCCACCCGCGTGACCGCCCGGCTGGCCGGCGCTCAGCATGCCGCCCCAGGTGTTCACCGGAAAACGCTGCTCGCCGATGGTGACGCGGCAAAAGCGCGCCAGATCGTTGCCCGGGATCAGGCCGAGATCGTTGGCCTGCGCCAGCACCATCGTCGGGTAATCGTCATAGATCGAGCCCACATCGATGTCGTCGGGCCGAACGCCGGCTTCCCGCCACAACTCATCGGCGAACGTGCTGATGCCGGTCTGCAACCCATCGCCCAACTGGTTGTCGTAGTTGTAGCTCGCGCGATGCGCGCGCACCCGAACCCCCGGCCTGCCCTTCGGCGCGCGGTCCGGCCGCGCCACGATGATCGCCTGCGCCCCCGCCACCACTGACACACAGTCGAAGCGCCACAGCAGATCAGCCACCAAGGGCCCCCCGACATACTCGCCCATGGTTAACGGCGCCCGATAGACCGCGTGGGGATTCTTCGCTGCCCATTGCCGCTGGGCGACCGCGATGTGGCCGTAGTCGGATTTCAGCAGGCCGTATTTCTTGATCTGGCGGCTCGCCACCAATGCATAAACGCCGTTCGGACCGCCGTGGCCGAGCGGGGATAGGTGCTTCTGGGTCGCGGTGTTGTAATTCGCAGCGACCTTGGCATAGCCCGCGAGGCCGGTCGCATCGCCGCCGAGGATGAGCACAGTCTCAGCCGTGCCGGCCTCGACCGTGCGCAAGGCGTTGCCCAGCATGCTCATGCCGGCGGAGCCTCCGTTGGTGTCCTGAGCGAGCCAGCGCAGCGACAGCCCGAGCTTCCAGGCCAAATCCACCGCGGAGTCCGGCGCAAGCGAGAACGAAGCAACCGCCATGCCCTGAATGTCATTCGCGTCCAGGGCCGCGTCCTGCAATGCCGCAACAACCGCGTCGCGCATGAAGTGCAGCGCGGTCTGGCCTGGCTCCGGCCGCCGCGTGTAGGGCGACTGGCCGACGCCGATAATGGCGGCGTTGTTGAACATCCGCTCTCCACCCTCCTTTCGTCATGCCCGGCTTAATGCCGGGCATCCGCGCCGTTATTCTTGAGATGCATTAAGCAAGACGTGGATGGCCGGGACAAGCCCGTCCGTGACGGACATAATTGTCGATGTTGAGGGGAAGCGAGCGCGATGTTAGCGTTCGCCCCCATTCGGCGCAGCGCACAAAATAATGAAATCCGAAATCCTCGACGGAATGAAGATCGACTGGGACGCCCCGATCACGATGGACGACGGCGTGTTGCTGCGCGCCGATGTGTTCCGGCCGATCGCCGATGGCCAATATCCGGTGATTCTGAGCTACGGGCCTTACGCCAAGGGCCTGTCGATGCAGGAGGGCTACAAGAGCCAGTGGATGCGGATCGTCAAAGCCGCGCCCGAGGTGCTCGAAGGCTCCAGCAACAAGCACCAGAACTGGGAGCTTTTCGATCCGGAAAAGTGGGTGCCGGACGGCTACATCTGCGTGCGGGTGGATTCGCGTGGCGCCGGCCGCTCGCCGGGCTATCTCGAAACATGGTCGCCGCGCGAGGCGAAGGACATCGCCGCCTGCGTCGACTGGGCCGGCGTGCAGCCGTGGTCGAACGGCAAGGTCGGCCTGCACGGCATCTCCTATTATTCCATGAATCAGTGGCAGGCGGCGCCGCTGAAGCCCAAGCACCTCGCGGCGCTGTGCATCTGGGAGGGCTCGTCGGACTACTACCGCGAGCTTTGCCGCCACGGCGGCATCCTCTCGGACTTCTATTCGACCTGGTATCCGCGGCAGGTCACCGCCGTGCAGCACGGCATCGGCGAGCGCGGCGCAATGAGCGTGGTCACCGGCGAGCCGGTCGCAGGACCGCTCAATCTCGCCGACGAGGACCTTCGCAGGAACCGCGCCGATTGCGACGGCGATGCCCTGCGTCATCGGTTGCTCGACGATTACCACAGGGCGAGGCTACCGAAATTCGAGGATATCGAGACGCCGTTCCTGTCCTCCGCCAACTGGGGCGGCATGGGGCTGCACACGCGCGGCAACTTCGAAGGCTTCGTGCGCGCCGGCTCTAAACAGAAATGGCTGGAGGTCCACGGCGATACGCACTTCACGCTGTTCTATGCGAAATACGGGCAAGACCTGCAGCGGCAGTTCTTCGACCGGTTTTTGAAAGGCCTCGACAACGGCTGGGAGCAACGACCCAAGGTGTTCCTGCAAGTCCGTCATCCGGACGAGACCTTCGTGCCACGCGCCGAGAATGAGTGGCCGCTGGCGCGGACGCAATGGACCAAGCTCTACCTGCACTCCGACCGCGAGCTGGAACTTGAACCCGCCACCGACTCCGCGACGCTGACCTACGACACCACAAGCGGCGGCGTGACGTTTTCGACCGAACCGCTGACCGAGGAGATTGAAATCACCGGGCCGGTCGCGGCCAAGCTTTTTGTCTCGTCAGACAGCCGCGACGCCGACCTGTTCCTGGTGCTGCGGGTGTTCGACCCGCACGGCAAGGAGGTGACGTTCATCGGCTCGAACGATCCCCGCGTGCCGGTGGGGCTCGGCTGGCTGCGCTCCTCGCACCGCAAGCTCGATCCGAAGAAAACCACGCCCTATCGTCCCTATCACACCCACGATGAGGAGCAGCAGCTCCAGCCCGGCGAGCCGGTCGAACTCGACATCGAGATCTGGCCGACCTCCATCGTGGTGCCGGTCGGCTACCGCCTGGCGCTGAGCGTTCGAGGCAATGACTACGAGGTCGACGGCTCGGACGCCGCGCTGCCGCACGCGCCCTATCCGATGAAGGGTGTCGGGCCATTCACTCACACCAATCCGCTGGACCGACCGCCGGAGATTTTCGGCGGCAAGAATACCCTGCATTTCGGCGGCAAATTCGCGCCGTTTGTATTGCTCCCCATTATTCCGGAATCCAAATGACAGCTCGCGCCGCCATCATCGGATTGGGACGCTGGGGCCGCTCGCTGGTCAACGCGGTTCACGACAAGACCGACGCGATCCGGTTCACCGCCGCGTATACGCGCACGCGCGCCAATGCCGAGGACTTTTGCCGCGAGAAAAGCATTCCGCTGCTCGCGCGCTTCGAAGACGCGCTGGCCGATCCGAACATCGACGCGGTGGTGCTGGCCACCCCGCACAGCCAGCACGCCGAACAGGTCATGGCCGCGGCGGCCGCAGGCAAGCACATCCACGCCGAGAAGCCACTCACCCTCGACCGGCCGAGCGCGGAGGCCGCCGTTGCTGCCGCGCGCCGCGCCGGCATCGTGCTGGCGGTCGGCTTCAACCGGCGCTTTCATCCCTCGGTGGTCGCAATCCGTAAGCGCCTCGCAGGCGGCCAGCTCGGCCAGGTGATGTCTATGGTGGCGACCCACACCACCTCGACAGGCCAGTTCATCGCCGCCGACAACTGGCGGGCTCAGCCGGACGAGGCGCCCGGCGGCGCCATCACCGCGGTCGGCGTGCATTCGATCGACCACATGATCGAATTCGGCGGCGAGGTCGCGGACGTGCTCTGCACCACCCGCCGCTACATCCCGGGCCCGCCGGCGGACGACACCACCAACGTCATGCTGCGCTTCAAGAACGGCGCAACCGGACTGCTGTTCTGCTCGGTGGCGACCGCGACGACGCTCAGCTTCACCCTGTTCGGCACCAAGGGGCTGGCAGAATTCTCCAAGCCGAATCTGGGGCACTTGCGTTTCGTTCCGGTATCGACGGTGGCGCCGACTGGGCCGGTCACCGCTCCGCCTGACGAGATCATCGAAACGCCGACGTTCGACATGCTCCACGCCGAACTGGTCGAATTCGGACGCTGTATCGAGGCGAAGCGCCCGTACCCGGTCGCCATCGATCAGGTCCTGCATGGCATGGCCGTGTTCGACGCCGTGATACGATCGGGGAAAAGCGGAAACATAGAAGCAGTCGACGGTTCTGGGACAATCTAAGTGGAAACTCGCAAGCGCAGCTGGCAGACCACCCGATGAGCAAACCCCGCGCCATCATCATCGGCGGTTCGGTCGGCGGCCTGTTCGCCGCGAACATGCTGCGCAGCATCGGCTGGGACGCCAGCGTGTACGAGCGCAACACGGAGGCGCTGTCCGGCCGCGGCGCCGGCATCAGCACGCATCCGCAATTGCACGCGGTCACCAAGCGGCTCGGCATCCCGTTCGACGATTCAATGGGTATCGCGGTCAACAGCGTGGTGTTTCTCGACCGCGCCGGCCGCGCCTATGACCAGCGCGAGACCGTACGGCTGATGAGTTCGTGGGGCCGCGTGTTCGCCTCGCTGCGCGATCCGATCCCCGACGAAAGCTACCACCTCGGCAAATCGCTGGTGAGCATCGAGCAGGACGACGAAGGCGTCACCGCGATCTTTGCCGACGGAACGCGCGAGCGCGGCGATCTGCTGGTCGCAGCCGACGGCGGCCGCTCGACCGTGCGCGAACTGTTCCTGCCGGGCCGCCAGCCGGAGTACGCAGGCTATGTCGCCTGGCGCGCCATGCTCGACGAGCGCGACGTGCCGCCCGACATCCACGCACAACTGTTCAAGAGCTACACCTACTGTCTTCCGCCGGGCGAACTGTTCCTCGCCTACCCGGTGCCCGGCCGCAACAACGAAACGCAGGTGGGCCAGCGCGCCTACAACATCGTCTGGTATCGGCCGACACCGCCGGAGCAACTCGCGGACTTCTGCACCGACGCAAGCGGCAAGTGCCACGGCACCGCAATTCCTCTGCCGTTGATCCGGCCGGATGTCGTCGCGTGGAGCAAGGCGCAGGCCCGCGCGCTGGTAGCGCCGCAGGTCGCGGAGATATTCGAGCGCGACCCGCGGCCATTCTTTCAGGCGATCATCGATTTCATTTCGCCGCGGACCGTGTTCGGCCGCGTCGCCTTGCTGGGCGACGCCGCGTTCCTGGCGCGGCCGCATCCCGGCGCCGGCACCACCAAGTGCGCCATGGATGCCGAGCACCTCGCCGATTCCATTTCTGCGCTCGGGATCGAAGCCGGGCTTGCGAAGTATCAGCGCGAGCAAGGCGCATTCGGCGCCGGCCTCGTAAGCCAGGGCCAGATCGATGGCTCCTACATCACCGATCAGCTCAAGCCGCGCGAGCAGCGCCGCAACAAGGACGTGAGCTGGGGCGTCGAAGACCTGATGCGGGACCACGAAGGCCGCAGCGTGCAGGTGCGGCGCATATTGGACGAGAGCCGCCGCGTTTAGCGCGCCGCGTCGCCGAACCCAAGCGCCCCTGGACAACAATCGCCGCGCCATAGACGATTGCGGCAAAACACGCCGGGGGAAACGCCATGAGCTACCGCGAGGTCAGCGAAATCCGCGACGGCATGCGGATCGACTGGGACATGCCGATCACGATGGACGACGGCGTGGTCGTGCGCTGCGACATCTATCGGCCGGTCAAGCCGGGACGCTATGCGGCCGTCATGACCTACGGCCCCTACGGCAAATGGCTGCACTTCGACGATCTCTACGGCGAGCAGTGGAAGCGGATGTGCGAAATCCGCCCCGACGTACCGACCGGCTCAACCAACAAGTACCAGTGCTGGGAGGTGGTCGATCCGGAGAAATGGGTTCCGGACAATTACGTCGTGATCCGCGTCGACAGCCGCGGCGCCGGACGCTCGCCGGGCGTCATCGACATCTGGTCGTTGCGCGAGGCGCAAGACCTGGCGCGGTGCGTCGAATGGGCCGGTGTGCAGCCGTGGTCGAACGGCAAGGTCGGGTTGAACGGCATCTCCTACTACGCCGAGAACCAGTGGCAGGCGGCGGCCTTGCAGCCGAAGCACCTCGCCGCGATCTGCCTGTGGGAGGGCGCCGCCGACTTCTACCGCGACATGGCGCACCATGGCGGCATCTTCTGCAACGGCTTCACCAAAGGCTGGTCGGAGAACCAAGTTTATACGCTGCAGCACGGCCGCGGCACGCGCGGCTTCCGCAGCCGGATGACCGGCGACTGGGTGTCGGGACCGCTGGAATTGACCGATGAGGAACTCGGCGCCAACCGCCGCAATTTCTACGAGGATTGCCTCGCGCGGAAACTCGACACCGACGAATACTGGCAATCGCGCATGCCGGACTGGTCGAAGGTGAAGGTGCCGATGTTTTCGGCGGCGAACTGGGGCGGCCAAGGCCTGCATCCGCGCGGCAATTTTGAAGGCTTCGTGCGCGCCGCCTCAAAACAGAAATGGCTGGAGAGCCACGGCCTTGAGCATTGGACGCATTTCTACACCGACTACGGCGTCGCCTTGCAGAAGAAATTCTTCGGTCATTTCCTGAAGGGCGAGAAGACCGGCTGGGACAAGCAGCCGAAGGTGCTGCTCCAGGTGCGCCACGTCGACAAGTTCGTCGAGCGCCACGAGAAGGAATGGCCGCTCAAGCAGACGAAATGGACCAAGCTGTTTCTCGATCCGGCGGATTTCTCACTGTCGACCAGGCGGCAGGCGAAGAAGTCATCGGTGACCTACAAGGGTCTCGGCGACGGCGTCACGTTCATGACCGAGCCGTTGAAGAAGGACACCGAGATCACCGGGCCGATCGCGGCCAAGCTTTGGGTGTCGTCGGCGACCGAGGACGCCGACCTGTTCCTGGTGGTGCGGGCGTTCGCGCCGGCAAGAGGGCAAGGAAGTCGTGTTCCAGGGCGCGCTCGATCCGCACACGCCGCTGGCACAGGGCTGGCTTCGCGCCTCGCACCGCAAGCTCGACAAGAAGCTCACCCTGCCCTACCGGCCCTACCACACCCACGACGAGGAGCAGAAGCTGAAGAAGGGCGAGGTCGTGGAGTGCGACGTCGAGGTCTGGCCGACCTGCATCGTGGTGCCGGCAGGCTATCGCCTTGCTCTGTCGGTGCGCGGCCGGGACTACGTCTATCCGGGCGGCGCCGGCGCGGGCCTGAAGACGCTGGGCAGTTTCACCGGCGTCGGTCCGTTCAAGCACGACGATCCGCGCGACCGGCCGGCGACCGTGTTCGGCGGCGACGTGACGCTGCATGCCGGGCCTGGACGGAATGCTTATGTGATGCTGCCGGTTATTCCGGGGAGGTGAGTTCGGACAACAGACCCTCTTCCCTCTCACTTGTTGGAGAGGGAAAGCGCCCTACTCCGCCGCCTGGCTCTTGGCCTTGTCGGGCACGTCATAACCAGCCATCACCTCATCGACGAGCCCGTTGAACTCGGCCCAAGGCGTCTCGCGATACGAATGATTGCGGATGATGAACGATGCGCCCGCATAGAATTTCTCGTATTGCAGGTGGC
>JAPLPD010000213.1:27386-44860 GCA_026400395.1 Alphaproteobacteria bacterium
CCGGCGAACTCCGAGCCGGTCATGTCCCAGGCGAGCTTGAACAGCTTCATGCGGGTGATGGAGTCCGCCTGCGGCGTCTGCCAGAACGTGTCGAACTGCTTGGCGGTCTCGGGATTGTCCAGCACCGAGATGTCCGCCGGCATCTGGAACACACCGCCGCCGCAAAGCGTGCGGAGTTCGTCGATGAAGCGGCTGTAGTTCTGCGTGCACCATTCCAGGCCGGCGTACATGAAGCGGCGGTTGAAGCAGACGTAGCCCTCGGGCCAGCTTTCGAATGCGTTGATCTGGCCGTTGATCATTCCGCCGATGGTCGCCTCGATCGCCGCCATCTCGCCGAGCTTCTCGCGAACCGCCGGCACCTGATCGGCGCCGGTGGCATTGGCGATCCGGCTGCACAGGCCGAGCAGCAGGCGCATCTTCGACCAGTAGCGCACGTTGGACTGGTGGTTGCCGAAGCAATGGCTCGCGGTCTTGATGTAGATGTCGCGCGAAAGCAGCGCGTCGTCGTGCACGAAAACCTTTTCCCACGGCACCTTGACGTTATCGCACATCAGCATGCTATCGCTCTCGTCGTATTTCCACGCGAGAGGCGAATCGAACTCCGAGGTCAGCCCCACCGCGGCGGGCTTGCGGGACCACAGCGACAGCCCCGGCGCGTTGCAAGGGATGGCGCAGGTGATCGCTTCCTTCTTCTGGTCGGGCGCGAGCGGAATGACGTTGCCGATCCAGACTTCATTGGCATAGAGCGCGCCGGTCGCCAGCATCTTCATGCCGGAAATGACGACGCCGTCATCGTCCTCGCGCACCACGCGGAGCGACGGAACCGGGATCGCCTTCTTGGTATAGAATTCCGGATTGCGGGCGGCCTGCGGAGACACGACCGCATAGACGACGTAGGTGTCGTTGTCGCGGATGTGACGGTAGTATTTCTCGACGTTCTCGGCGAATGCGTGGGGCTTCGGCAGCGCGCCGGGATTCATCGCCATGCCGGTGACAAAGGACGCGACGTGGTCCGGCGACCGGCCGAACATGCCGTAGGTGAAATCGGCGATCTTGCGGTGGCCGTCCGACCGCTTCTGCAGGTCTTCGCGGGTCCTGGGCTTGAGGAAGTAGATCGAGTGGCGGGCGCCGTCCTCCTCGTAGGTCAGGGTCTCGCGGTTGGCCGGGTCGGCCTTCATGTCGTAGATGGCGGCGACGGTCTCGGCGGCCTCGCGGAACATCGGATGCCGGGTGACATCGTCGATCCGCTCGCCGCCGACATAGACCACGCGGCCGTCGCGCAGCGATTCCAGATGTTCCTTGCCCGAGCGCAACATGGCTGGCGGCTCCCTTGTTCGATCCCGGCGGTGCAAATCCTATCATGCGCGAGGGATGCGCCGGACGCCACCGGCGCGGATTCTTCCGCTCAACCGCTAATAGTCGAGGCGGGCCTGTTCACGCCGCTGGCAGCGCCGGACCATGAAATCGAGCGCCCGACCTTGCACGAACACCATCTCGGAGGACAGTCCGCCGTTTCTTGAAATCCAGCGGCGCACATGGGCCGGGTAGATGTCCATCATCCGCCGCGTTTGGTCGACCGCCAGCGTCCGGCCGCCCAGCGGATTCGGCCGCCAGGCCGCGTGAAAGCCAAGCTTGGCGCCCTCGGTCGCACAGACCCGATCGCTGGGCAGGATTCCCAGGACCAGCGTACAGGCCGACAAGCATGGCCCGTCGATGACGACCCGGTCCCCGGAATCGCGGATGCTCTGATAGCGAGCAAAGTACTGGTTAATGGAGCCGCCCTGGTCGTTGCGTATTCGCACTTCGGCGAACGCCGAGGTCGAAGCAGCGACAAAAACGGCCAGAAGCAGGCTCGAAAGCCTCGCGAACCCCATCGTCATTTCGGCACGAAATAGTGCGTCTCCAGCAGCAAGCACCCGTTCTTCGACGTGAACGGGCCGTGGTAAACGCCCGGCGGCCGCACGCAATAGGTCGGGCCAGTGAAGGATTCGCCGCCCTTCCCCTCGGCGTCGCTGCCGCACACCAGATCGCCGGACACAAGGAACACCTCTTCCCAGTACTCATGGACGAACGGCACGGTGGAAAATGCGCCTGGCTCGATCTTCAGGATACGGGTCCGGTTACCGATCTTGTTCTTTTCGTCGAGGGAGCCGGCCAAAATCTTCTCGGAAAAGCCCCACGGGTAGCCAGCCACCGTGTGGAAACCCTCCTGCATATCGACCCCGTAGAATTCCCGGTGGCCCTTGTCGTAGCCCATGACGATCCCCTTCTCAGCGAGCGCGTTTCAATCGCACTTTAGCGCCGGAAGGCGGAGAGTAAAGCAGCCCGCCTGCCGCCCTCCCGCGACATTGCAAAGATGGAAAACGGCGCCGTCTCAGGCCGCGGCGGCGATGCGCTCGCACCGGGCGAGGAATTCAGCGACCTCGCGCTCCGGCATCGGCTTGGCGAACAGGTAGCCCTGCCCCTCGTCGCAGCCGTCGGCCTTGGCGCCGGCAAGCTGTTCCTTGGTCTCGATGCCTTCGATGATCGTGGTGATGCCAAGGCTGCGGGCAAGTCCCACCACGGCGCGGACGATGGCCTGGCAGTCCTTCCGCACCAGCATGTCGCGGACGAAGGAGCGGTCGATCTTGATCTTGTCGAATGGGAAGTTTCGCAGATAAGCGAGCGACGAATAGCCGGTGCCGAAATCGTCCATCGAAATCCGCACGCCGATCTCGCGGAGCTGGTGCAGCAGCGAGAGCGTATGAGCCTCGTCCTGAAGCAGCACGGATTCGGTGATCTCCAGGTCAAGCCGCGACGACGGCAGACCCGACGCCGCAAGCGCGTTCAACGTCAGTTGCACGAGATTTCGGCCCTTGAACTGCATGGCCGAAAGGTTGACCGCGACCCCGATCGGCTGCGGCCACTTGGCGGCGTGCGCGCATGCGGTGCGCAGCACCCATTCGCCGAGCGGCAGGATCAGTCCGGTTTCCTCGGCCAGCGGTATGAAATCGAGCGGCGAAATCATGCCGCGCTCGGGGTGGTTCCAGCGCACCAGCGCCTCGAAACCGGACACCTTCCCGGTCTGGAGATAAAGGATCGGCTGGTAGTAGACCTCGAACTCGCCGTTGGCGATCGCCTTGCGCAGATCGAGTTCGAGCGCGCGGCGGCTTTGCAAACGCTTGTCCATCTCGCGTTCGAAGAAGCGGTGGGTGCCGCGGCCGTCGCCCTTGGCGAGGTAAAGCGCCATGTCAGCGTTCTTCAACAGCAGGTCCGGATTGACGCCGTCATTGGGCGCAACGGCAATGCCGATGCTGGCGCCGATGACGATGTGGCGACCGTCGATGTCATAGGGCCGGCTGACCAGTTCGACAATGCGCGACGCCAGGAGGCTGCACTCTTCCGGCTGGCTCACATTGGTCTGCACGACCGCGAATTCGTCGCCGCCGATGCGCGCGATGAAATCCGTTGCGGGCACCGCCTCGATCAGACGGATAGCCACCAGCTTGAGCAGTTCATCGCCGATCGGATGGCCGAGCGTATCGTTGACCGTCTTGAAGTGGTCGAGGTCCAGGCAATGCACCGCGAAGCCGCGGCCCGTCTGGATGCGATCGAATGCATTCTCCAGATGCTCGCGAAACAGCACGCGGTTGGGCAGGTTGGTCAGCATGTCGTGGCGGGCGAGATGGGCGATTTTGGCCTCAGCGCGGCGGCGCTCGGTGATGTCTTCGTGCACCGCGACCCAGCCGCCATCCTGCATCGGACGCTGCGACACCGCGACGATTCGTCCATCCATCAGATCCTGGGTGAACGCGGAGGCCTCGCGGGCATGGATGGCGCTGGCTGCGGCAACCTGCTCCGGATTAGAGATGGCGCCATTGCCGATCGTCGCGCGATAGTTCTCGATTGTCTGAAGCAGAGTGCCGGGCTTGGACAGCTCCGCCGTCAGTTCGTACATCTGCACATAAGTCCTGTTGCAGACGATCAGCTTGTGTTCGGCATCGAACATGCACAGGCCGTGCGTCATGTTGTTCAAAGCGATATCGATGCGGCGGTTGAGTTGCTTGAGCTCGACCTCGCGGGCGATAAGCTGGATAGCGTTATTCTTGAACACCGCGACCGCACGCGCCATAGCGCCGACCTCGTCGGGATCATCTTGTGACGGAATGACGGTCGTGGTGTCGTGGCGGGCGAGACGGGTCATTGCATGGGTGACGCCGGCCAGGCGCGACAGCACCCAGTGCATGGTGGTCAATCCGATCGGGCCGATCAGCACAATCGCCACCAATGCGGACAGAAGCACCCATACCGCGAGCGACGCCGTGGTGGAACTCACCACCGCGATCGCCTCCTTCGCCTCCTGCAGGCGCATGTTGCGATAGCTCTGGATCAGACGTTCGATCCCGTTGGCGATCTGGGCATAGCCAATCGCCTCCTCAACGGCCTTGTCCTGTGCGAATTCGTTGGCGTCGAACGCGACCTGATCAGCCGCCTCGAACAACGCCGGCAGGCTCGCGGCGATGCGGCTCTCCAAAGCGGCGGTATCGTCATCCGGCGGCGCGATCTGCACCATCAACTCGGACAGTTTTTCCTTGATCTGCGTCAGCTCATTGCGGCCGGATTGAAGCCGGTCGCGGTCCACCTCCGACGGCATGGTCTCGAGAATGCGGCGATGCCGTTCAAGCAACAGGTCGAGACGTGTGGAGTTAAGGATGCCGAGAAAACCAACACCGTAGAGGCGCTGAGCCGCGGTTTCCGTCGTTCTCGAGAAATAGATTGAAGAGATCGACAGCGTGGCAACAGCGAGCAAAGACAGAAAGGCAAAACAATAGAGCTTCGCCGAAATGCCGCCGCTGGCAGCCCGCAAAGCAGCTTTCACTTTTTGCCAACCTGACGCCATGGACGCTACATCATTTTTTCAGCGGCCCGCCGCGTCGCTTCGATCACAGCCGCCATCGCCGGCGTTGGGTCACCAAAGGTCACGAGGCTAAGAGTCTGCTCGATCGGCGCCTCGGTGACCAACTCAGGAAGCCCCCGCTGTTTGGTCAGAGCGAGTTGCGCAAACCCAAACGCGCCGGGCTCCTGTTCGATCACCTGAACGAGTTGGACCGGTGTTTTCACGTAGATGATGTGCGGCCCTTCGGGAAGCTTGCCGTTGAGCAGTTCGGATTCCACGACCGTGGTCACTCCGCCGCCGCCGCCGACCATAACGACCCGGATCGGCTGGTCCTTGCCGCCGACCTCGGACCAGTTCGAAATCTGACCCAGGACGAATTTGCGAAGCTGATTGAGCGAAACCTTGCGGACCGGATTGAGTGGATGAGTGGCGACCGCGATGCGCGTGCTGATAACAGCGTGCAACTGCAAGCGGTCGTAGGCCAGTCCCGGCATGATTTTCTTAATCTGATCGACTTCGCTGCCAAGCGAAGCGGAAATCATCGCCATGTGCGCCCGACCTTCAAGCAGCGCGATCAGCCCCGGCATCGACTTGTTCGGAATGACCGTCAGGTCGTGCTTCGAATCGGATTCGATCGCCGCCTTTTGGGGCTCCATCAGCCGCCGGCTGAACGTGGTCGACCCCTGGATGATCAGACTGTCCGCGGCCGCCTGCGTCACGACCGCGCTCGCGGTCAGCGCAAAGACGGCGCCCAGCAGAAGTTTGGACAGCCGCCCACCAAGTGGATGCCACCGATCAAGCATGACATTCGCCCTCTGCCATCCGCCGCAACCCCCCAAGCGGCGGCCGTGTTCGAAAGCAAACATTACCGGCGTGGTCCTAACCCATAACTAAGCAAGGGAGGCGGGACTTGATCGTTCCGATCATGGTTAACGAGGAACTAACGCCAATGAATGGCCGGTCACCACAAGCCGGGCCCGCCGGGGACATCTCTAAAATGCGACCGAATGCCGTTACGGAAATGTCATGCGCCGCCGCTAATGCTGGCCAGACCTGCACCGGAGACGGCGTCAATGAACTTCGACATGATCCGTTTCGGTTGGCCGAACACCGCAGCCATCGCCGCTTTGGCGGTCATGCCATTCATGGCGCTCACAATGCCGGCGCCACGACAGCCGTTTACTGTTCAAACCGAACAGGTCGAACTCGCGGCAATGTGCCCAGTCACCGCCGGGTGTCTGACGATCGCAGCCAACCCCGTCACTTTCATCGAATAGACGGCGCTGCCCGAAGGCCGCGCTCTCGATCTGGGCAAGCGATAAAGCCGCTAGGCAGCGGCCACATGGCCCTGCGTCATATCCTCTTTCAACAATTCGATGCGGCCGTCGAGATAGAGCCGGAGCCGGTCGCCATCGGCGATGCGGGTGATGCCCGCGGTGCCGACGATCATGGCGACGTCGTATTCCCGCGCCAGGATCGCCGGGTGGCTGAGCCAACCGCCGACCTCGCTGACAAACCCGCCCGCGCGTGAAAAATACGGCAGCCACGCTGGATTGACCATGGCTGCGACGATGATGTCGCCATCGCGGAAGTCCACCACCGGATTGCCGAGTTCAGCGTCCTCCTCCGAAATCACGCGAGCCCGCGCCTCCAAGACTTTGCTGCCGGACACCCGCGTGCCGCGGATCGCGGCGGACGAAGCGCCGGCCGTGCTCTGGTCCCCGGCCGACGCCGCTTCGAGGTCGCGCGCCAGCAGAACCGCCGGCAGCGACGGAGAGTGCAGCAAGCGCTGCGCCTCTTCCTGCCGGCTGAGCGACAGCGCGCGCATCTCAACGGCGTTTTGGCCGTTCAGCGCCAGCAGTTCGTCGAACCGCAGCCAGAACACGCGGCCATCGAGCCCGAAGCGCCGATCGAGCGTAAGCACCGCGCGGCGCAACACCGCCATCTCGCTGAGCGAATGATGCTTGGCATCCTCCTTGAGCGTCTGGAAGCGACGCGCGATGTCGACGATCTCGGCTTGCGCCTTGGAAAGCGCCGGCGTGTTCTGGTAGCCCTGCCGGACCGGCTGTGCGCGGCCGGCCGCCATACGGTTGAGTGCATCGATATCCTCGGCGTAGCGCGGCTCGGCCAGTTCGTAATCGAGCACGGCGCGATGGCCGAAGTTTTTCAGCAGCAGCCAACGGCGGCTTTTGGTCGTCACTGCGTTAATTTCGGCGAGCGCACGGGCTTCATGCGTCTCCGGGATATGGCCGAGCAGGCTCGACGGATCGATCGCATCCCGCGACAGCGTTCTGCGAGCCCGATCGAGGTAGAATCCGGCAGCGATGTTGACCACGTCAACCGCCACGTGCGTATCGAACACGAAGCGGTCGTGCAGCCGCCGGACCTCCGCGATCAAATCCGGCGTCGACAGTTTGTCGAAGTCGACCACGTTCAGCAGACGGGTCTCGTCGATGAACCGCGGCAGAAAGCACTCGCGGAAATCGCTCTCGATGCGGCAGGCGGTGCGCAGCAGCCGGCGCGACGCCAGCGGGCTGACAACAAGCGCGCGAGACATCTCCTCACGCTTGTTCACATACATCCGGCCAAGGATGGTCACGAGATAACTAGCACCGTTCCCGACTCGGTAGCTCAGGCCGAGTTCGCGCGCGGCGAGATCGACACTGCCGCCGGCGGCCCACAGCGATTCCATGAGCGAGAGCGAAAGCGGAGTCGGACGCGGCAGCATTTCCGACAACTCGTTCTTGGCGAACACGACCTGATCGGGCGCCGCGCCCTTGGCGAGATCGACCGCCCGCGCCAGATCGTTCTGCACCGCGGCCATATCGGCATCGCCGGCCACCGGCCGGGTGATGTCGCGGCTCTGAACGAGATAAAAGCGCCCGTCGCGATAGGCCCATTCCATATCCTGCGGCCCGCCGAACAGACGTTCGGCGATATCACCCATCTCGAGCAGCGGCTGAAGGTCGATCGGCGACACTTCATCTCCAAACGGCGTCCTGGTGACGCGGCCGAAGCGGCAGGTGCGCGGCCGTACCATGCCTGACACAAGGTCTTGCGCCGTACCCTGCACCATCTCGGCCATGGCAAGCCCTCCGGCCGAGGGATCCCGCGTGAACAAGACACCTGCGTATTCGGCGTCCACCATCCGCTGGATCAGGATGTTGCCGGCGCCCGCCGACAGCATGTAGCTCGACACCCGCGCGGCCTCGAACGACGCCTGGACGCGGGCGATCGCCGCTTCCAGTCCGTCGCGATCCACATCAATCACAGAGTCGAACACGCCGGCGAAGCTATGGTTGGCGCCATCCTCGCCGCTGCCCGAACTGCGGACCGCGAGTTTACCGTGACCGAGTCGCTTCCATATCCAGGCAAGCTCGCGGAGCCGCGTCGAAGCCGGCGCATTTGCCAGCCGGGACATGAAAGCCGGCGTCAGCACGACTCCATCCGGCACCGGCATGCCGGCGGCGCGCAGGCGGGCGAGCCGGTAAGCCTTGTTGCCGCAATCGGCCAGCCGCGACACGTCGTCGAGCACGATGATGCCCTCCGGAGCTCGGCCACGGCGGAAGGCGGCGATCATCGACGCGAACTGGCCGCTGACCCACAAGCGCTGGACCACCAGCAATGCGGCGCTGGAGATCAGGTAGATGTCCGCCCCCGCGCTGAACAGCGTTCCGGTCGCCGTCATCAACGGCAGCGCGGCAATCCAGATCAGCGCCCTGCTTTTCACGCTGCTCGCAAAGGCGAGGTCGAGATAGAGCGTGATCAGCGCACCGAAGATCAGCGGCAGCACCAACCACGGATCGCGCTGAGCCAGACTCGGGATCCACAAAAGTCCCTGAGTTGTTCCCGCCACCAGCTCCTGCACCGCCAGGACGGCGACCGCCATCACCGGCAAGAACGCCAGCGCCAGAAGATTGCGCACTGGCGTGATGCCATGCCGCTTGTAGAATTCGCGGACTTCTCTCGTCTTGCGCACCGGATCGTCGCGCAATCTGTTTTTCAGCACATCCAGCTCGCCCTCGACCGCGCGGGCCCGGAGTTGATCGCGCTCGGCCTTGAGCGAAAACGGCAGCACCAGCAAGCGCGAAATCATCGCCAGCAGAACGACGGCAGCCAGCACGCCGGTCCATTTCGAGACCGCGGACATCGCGGCTGCAACGTACTGAGCGGACCTCGCCAGCAGACCTTGATTGTTTTCCACGACCCACGCCTCGACGTGCGGCGGGCGGCCACGCGCGACGAAATACTCCCAAGGCAGCGTATAGCGGCCACGCACGTCCAACCCGGCCTGCGTCAGCTCGTAGCCGAGAACCTCGGCAAAGAAGCAGCCGCGGCGGTCGTAGCAAGGCAGAACAATCGGCCGCTTGGGCAGCTTCGCGATGCGCTCGCTCAATATCTCCGTCGGCATGCGGCGGAGGCTGAGATTGATAGCGCCATCGATGTGAGACGCCGCGAAATCGGTCGGATAGCGGATATCGACCAGAATGGCCTTGTCCTTCGCGACCAGCGCCTTCACCTGTTCGGTGTCGAGCAGGGTGTTCCGGTTGGGATAACTGGGAACCGCACGAAGTTCGGCTAGGTCACGGGCGCGCATGCCCGTCATGTCGCGGCCTTCGACGATCCACTTTTCCAGGCCACCGACAACGAACTTGGCGTCGATGCCCATTTTCGACAGCGCCTCCGCAGTCTCGGAACTGCGATTACCGTTATGGCAGAACAGAATGACCTTCTTGTTTGTGAGGTCGAGATTGGCATTCTTCAAATCCGGAAAGCGAACAATTGTGGCCCCTTGCAGCGAACCCTTCGCTTGTTCGGCGTTTTCGCGGACATCCATAAACACATACTGACCGGCCTCGCCCCGATTGTGAGCCGCGAGCAGCTTCGCGGTCTCGTCGGTGTCGATGCGCAGCGGGTGCTTCAATTGTTGCGAGTAGTTGATTTCCTTCGCGTCCGGATCGTGCGGAAGACCCGCCGGAGCCCGGGACGGCCGCAACAACGTGCTCTCAAGACGCGCCTGGCGCTCGTTCATCTGGCCGACGTACTGCCAGATGTTGGCTCCGATCGAAACGCACATCACGACGAACAGCACCCCCGCGACGTAAAGAATCCCCTGGGACACCGACGCCGAGCCGCCGCCCTTGCGAGCCCGCATGGTTGCGTAAGCCGCGCCACCGCCGAGGACCGAGGCCGCCAGCGCAAACAGTTGCGAGATGCTGACGAATGATCCGACGATCAGTTCAGGAGATGGAATGGCGAACGCTGGCTCCGCACCCAGAACACACAGCGCCAGCAAGCCGAATGCGATGACGAGCGCGGCATTCCCAGCAAGGCGGACGCTCAAAGCGTTACGCATCTACTGAACTCCTCGGGTTGCAGTGGCCGACAATCCGGGTGAGGCGCTGCCGCGAACCCTGGAGTCCTGCAGAACTCCTGCAGGTCAGACAGCGCGACATGTGCCGCATCTCGCGCTGAAATCGTTCTCCAACGAAGTCTCTCGTCATCCCCTCGATGGTTAAATTAACAAATCAGTAGTAATCATTAAACCGCATTTACCTTTGTGGGTTAACGAATGCTTACGATCCATGGTTAATCAATTGTTAATGCCGATTAAGCGGAACAATTACACATGAAGTAATGGTTAATATGGAACCCACAGTCCGACCACTGTGGAACCCAACCCCAATTTACAGTCAAATACTTGGCCGCTCGTCGCAGAGCACTCATGCCGCGCCGCGGAATTGCGCCCTCGCCTGAATTTCATCCATGGTGCGCGTCCGGCGCTGCAGAGCCCGGCAACGGGAGCGACACGATGCGCAAACTCACCGAATATCCCACGCTGTCGCTCAAGGAGCGCGACCGGCGCTGGGCGCTGACCCGCGCTGAAATGGCAAGGCGCGGCCTCGACGCCCTGGTGCTGATCGGCTGGCCGGCGATGTGGGACTTCAATATCGCCAACGCGCGTTATCTCTGCCCGATCGGGGGCAATGCCGAGAACAACATCCTGGTGTTCCCCCTTGAGGGAGAGCCGACCAGCTTCATCTATTCGCCGGTGTTCACCGACTACTGGAAGGGCGCCCAGTCCTGGGTTGCCGACGTCCGGCCGCGCAAAGGCACCTTCGCCGACAGCATTGCCGACCGCCTGACCGATCTGAAGCTGACCGGCGCCAAGATCGGCATTGACGGCATGGCCGGCCCGCTCGACGCCGACGGCTGGACGCCGCACAGCCTGTACACCCGGCTGAAGGATCGGCTGCCGGGCGTGAACATCGTCAATCTCGAAGACATGATGGAGAAACTCCGCGTCATCAAGAGTTCCGAGGAGATCGCCGCGCTCGACAAGGCGGCAAAACTTGGCGACCTGATGCTGGCCAAGTGCCGCGACACCGCGCGGCCGGGCGTCAAGGAATGCGAGGTCTATGCCGGCATGATGGAGACAATGCTGGCGAACGGCGGCGAGGAGCCAACATTGTTCCTCTGGGCGTCGGACAAGCACCCCTACCCGCATCCGTTCCGCGTGCCGACCATGCGTCCGCTCGAAAAGGGCGACATGATCATCTGCGAGATGCATCCGAAATTCGGCGGCTACTACACCCACGTCGAGCGCACCTTCTGTCTCGGCAAGCCCGAGCCTCGCTATCTCGATATCTATGAGGCATGCCTGACCGCCTACCGCACCGGCATCAATCTGTTCAAACCCGGTGCGAAAATTTCAACGGCGATGGACGCCGTGCGCGACGCCATCACCGGGTCCGGCTTCGGCATCTGTGAAGCCGGCATCCACGGGCACGGATTGGCATCGTTGGAATATCCGCGCTATCGCCACCACGCGATGGGGGCCGATGTCGGCGCGCTGAAGGCGATCGGCGACGAGTTCAAGACCGGAATGGTGTTCGCCATGAACATCGACCTGTTCGATCCCAAATGGATGAACGGCGAGACCGGCTGCGTGTTCGCCGAGACCATCACCATCACCGAGGATGGCGCGCGGCGCATGCATTCGTTTTCGACCGATTTTCAGCAACTGCCGGTCTAAGTGAGGAAATGATGATGAGCATGCCCGAAGGCGCGCCGAAGCTCGAAGAGCTTCTTATCGACACCGCGAAAATGCCGTGGCGGGAAAAATCGCTGAAGGGAATTTCCGAAAAGATGCTGTGGCGCAATGAAGACACCGGCGCCTCGATCGCGATGATCCGGTTCGCCAAGGGATCTGGGATACCGCAGCCGCATTTTCACGCGGCGAACCAGTTCATGATTTGCCTGTCCGGAAAATACGAATACACCGCGACCGGCGTGACCCTGACCGCCGGCAGCTTCTACTGCAATCCGAAGGGCAACGTGCACGGTCCGGCGATCGCTCACGAGGATACAGTGGTGATCGAGGTTTATGACGGCCCGCATTATCCGGAGAAACCGTCCTGGTACAGCGACGAGCGCGACGCCCGCTAGGCGCCGGAGATCTGTCTCCGAAGAACGCCTTCAAATGGCCTTGTCGCGCGCCAGCGCTTCGACTTCGCTTTCCGAGTAGCCAAGCTCGGCCAGCAGCGCCCGGGTGTCGGCGCCGAGAGAAGGCGGCGGCGATGCCGGTTGCGGATCGCCGCTCTGCAGCCGGAAGCCGGAGCGCACCACGCTGACATCGTCATCGACATGCGGCACGCCGGTGAACGTGTGCAAAAGCTTTCGCCCGACGATTTGCGGATGCTCCAGCACCGACGGCACGTCCAGCACTTCGCCGGCGGGGACGCCGCCATCGTTCATCAGCATGGACCATTCGGCAGCCGAGCGCGCGGCCAGCGCCCCTTCGATTTCGCCGCTTAGCTCCTCCCGGTGGCGCTTGCGGTCCTCGCGGCCGGCGAAGCGCGGATCGGCGATCAGCTCGGGCCGGCTAATCAGCCGGCACAGCGCCTCGAACTGCTGCTGCTGGTTGGCCGCGATATTGAGCAAGCCATCGCCGGTGCGGAAGGTGCCGGAGGGACTCGCGGTCACGTTGTCGTTGCCCATGGGCTCCGGCCTGACGCCCGCGATAAGCCAGTTCGAAACCACCCAGCCCATGGCAACCAGCGTCGATTCCAGCATCGACACATCGATGAACTCACCTTCGCCGGTCCGCTCGCGGCGAAATAGCGCCGCGCTAATCGCATAAGCCGCGGTGATGCCGCCCATGGTGTCGGCGACCGGATAGCCGACCCGCAACGGCGCCGATTGCGCATCGCCGGTCACGCTCATCACGCCGGACAGCCCCTGCACGATCTGGTCGTATGCGGGATTGAGCCGTAGCGGCCCGTCCTGCCCGAACCCCGAAATAGCGCAGTAGATCAGGTCGGGCTTGATGCTCTTCAGGCGCTCGAAGCCGAGTTCGAGCCGGTCCATCACGCCGGGGCGGAAATTCTCCACCACCACATCGGCGGTCTTCACCAGCCGAATGAATGCCTCGCGGGCTTTGTCGTTCTTCAGGTTCAGCGTGATCGACCGCTTGCCGGCGTTCTGCGCCAGGAACGACGCGCCCATCAGCCGTTTGTTGAGTTCGGGATCGGCGCCGAGCTGGCGCGCTAGATCGCCCGTACCCGGCGCTTCGACCTTGATCACTTCGGCACCAAGCTGCGCAAGCTGATAGCAGCAGAACGGCCCGGCCAGCACGTTGGTGAGATCGAGAACCCGCAGGCCCGCGAGAAGCCCCGCCATATCGCTTCCCCATTGAGGAGGCTTCAATAGCACATCAGCGGGATTTCAGCGGCAATGTCAGCGGGATTTGCGCGGCCGGCAGAAGGCGCCGTGCAGCACGCCGATCACATCGTGGACCTCGGATCGCGCCAGCGAGTAAAAGATGTTCTTGCCATTCCGCCGTGCGTCGACCAGGCCATCGGCACGCAGCCGCGCCAATTGCTGCGACACCGCGGGCTGGCGCAACTTGAGCATCTTCTCGATCTCGCTCACCGATTTCTCGCCTTCGATGAGAAAGCAAAGGATCAACAGCCGCACCTCATGCGACAGCGCCTTGAGGAATTCGCTCGCCTCCCGGACATTCTCCAGCATCATGCCGATGTCGAGCCCGGGCGCCGACTTTGCGTTTGACGCCGCGGACCGGACCGCGGCGGGCTTGATCGACAACGACCTCTTGGCTCCGCGTGCCTTCATCGGCTGGGCTCCGGGGAAACAGGGCTTGCGCCTGGCACCGCTGCGCCCTGCGGGGCCGGCGGCTGCGGTAACCGCTGCAACAGATTTTCCAACCGGGGCCAGAAAAATTCGTCGCCCGGATAACCTTCGATCCGGCCAAGCTCCTGGCCGTTCTCGGCCAGCACGAACGTCGGGGTATAGCGGATCGGCGCGTGGACGATGGCGGCATCGGCACCGCGGTCGAGATTGATTTGCCGTAACGGCGCGCGGCGGCTGAATTCCGTTTTCGGATAGATCGGGCCGATCTCGCGATCCCACTTCGCGCACCACGGACAGCCGTCGCGGCGAAACATCAAAAGCTCCGCGGCGCTCGCACCCCCGCACGACATCACGGCCACGCTCAAGATGACGAACGCGAAAATTCCAAAGCGTGCGAAGCTGAGTGGCGGCATGACGCCGCCATTAATATAGTGCAAGATGCATATGTCCAGAGACGGTGGGATCCGGCTACGGTCCCGGTGCTTGAGAGACGTTTCGAACTGTGAAGCGCAGGTCTCGTAGCATGAGTTCACCCCTGCTGCCGCAACCACACGCCTCGATATAAAATGGCCGATTTCCGCGAGAACTTGAAACGCCAGGATTGACGATGCTGAAGCGCCGCTCACTGCTCACCGGGGCTGCCGCGTGCGCCGTCTCCCCGTGGATCGCGCGGGCCGAATCGGTGATGACCGACGATGGCTTCTATCGGGAGAGCTGGTTCCTCGACAGTTTCCTGGAACTCGCCGAAGACGTCGCCACGGCGCACGCGAGCAACAAGCGTCTCGCCATCATGTGGGAGTTGCGCGGCTGCCCGTATTGCCGGGAAACCCATCTGGTGAATTTCGCGAAGCCGGAAATTTCGGAATACATCAAGGCGCGCTTCGATATCCTGCAACTCAACGTCATCGGCTCCCGCGAAGTGACCGATTTCGACGGCGAAAAGCTGACCGAGAAACGGCTTGCCCAGAAGTATGGGGTGCGTGGCGTCCCGGTGTTCCAGTTCTTCCCCGACAACACCATGGGCCTCGCGGCGAAGCCTCCGCGCGAGCGCGAGGTTGCCCGCGGGCAAGGCTATATCGAGCCGCAGCCGTTTCTCGACATGTTCCGCTTCGTCGCCGAACGCGCCTACGAAAAAGGCGAGGTGCTGCGGCTGCCGCAAAGCGGAAAGTTCAGCCAACCTTGAGGTAAGCGAAGCCCTTGCCCTGGAGCTCGGCCACGGTTGCCACCCCCGACGGCACAAACTTCAAAAACGAATCCGTCTTGGTCTTGGCCAGATCGATGTTGTTGCGCTTGTAGGTGATCTCGCAGAGATAGGCCTCGACGCCGAACTTGGTGAGCCCAGTGAATCGCTTGTAAAGATCGGGATCAATCGTGTCGTTGGCCCAGGGCGTGCCGGACAGATCGTTGAGGAAGAACTTCAGCCCCGCGCCGTGGGCGACCACGACGAGTTTCACCCGCATGGTGTCGAACTCGTAGACGCTCAGGTGGTTGTTCATGTTGGTGATGAGCTGACCGAACCGGGCGGGTTCGCCGAAGTCGAGGTGATAGAGACAGGCGACGTCGGTGTCCTTTTTCAGCTTCGACAGGTCCAGCTTGTCCGGCGCCGCTCCCGCCCGCGACGCCGCAAGCGTCGCACCGGAGACCGCCATGGCCCCGAGAAATCCGCGCCGGCTCGTGATGGACATGATCAATCCTCCTTGAAAGCCACCAGGGTTACTTGTTCACCGGGCTGTCCGGGCTCATCACCAGCGCGACCAGATCCTTGATCTGTTCGATGGTCAGCACCTTGTTGGTGCCGAACCGCGGCATATTCGAACAGGGATACGCCGCCTGCGCATTGTAGACCTTCTCATAGGCCGCCTTGGTTTCGGCCGCGCCGAAATTGCGGACTTTGCCGTAGTTGAGCAGGCTCGGCCCGATGGTGCCGTAGCTCACCTCGGCCTTGGTCAACTGGTGGCAGGCGTAGCAGTTGCCGCCGTTGGGATTGCGGGCCGGATAGTCGGTAAAGCGCAAGCCGTAACCGGACTGCGCGAGCCGCTCGCCGGACTTCCAGTCGCCGAGCAGATTTCCGTCGGCGGGGTACTCGATCTTCGCCTTTTCGCGCGCCTGGATCGCATCGGCATCCGCCTTCGGTGGCACGTTGTGGTGGATCGAGCAGACCTTCATCGTCTCGTCCTGATCGAAGCGCGGCCGCCATTCGGGCGGCGCCGTCGGAAACGCCGCGGCAATGGCAGCGTCGATCTTGGCGGAATCGACGGCGGGCTTCTGCTGCGCCTGCGCGCTGACGGTCCCGGCGAGGAGGATGGCGGCGATGACGATGCTGCGCATGATGCTCTCCCGCCCGCTCAACGCTTCAGACCGGGGGCGGCGATGTCGCCGCCTTCGGCGCTTTTAATCAGGTAGGAGATCAAGGCCACGCTGACGTCCGACCCTATTTCCAGTTCCGGCATGCGCATCTGCCAGTAACAGTCGTACATGCGGTGCTGCATGGTCATCACCTGCGTCGTCGAGACGCGATACGCCGGCCACTGGCCAACAACCTGCTGTGCCTCCTTCGGTTCGGAAAGAAACGGCAGCCCCTGCAGTCGGATTCGCTTGCCGGAATCGGCGTGACAGGTTGCGCAGGCGAAATCGTGCGGGCCCTGACGCCGGAAAAAAATCGCCTGCCCCTCATCGACGACAACCTTCTCCTGCGCCTTGTCGAGCTTGGCCGCGAACTTCATGCCGTTCGACTTGCTGGCGACATAGGTCGCGATCGCACCGAGATCCTTCACCGGCTGCCCGCCGGCCGGATACGGCCGCTTGACCAGATCCTCGCGCTTGGCGCCTTGCAGCTTCTCGATGCACCACAACAGCCGCGTCTCAAGGTCCATCACCTTGTTCGCATCGGCGAAATAACGCGGCAATTCGGCGAACGCACCGTCGACCACGCCCGGCCCTTTGCCGAGATCGCATTTCTCAAGCGAGGCCTTGTTGGGACCGGCTGCCGTGGTCCATAGCCCCTCGCCGCGGTCGGCGTCGAGCAATCCGGGATTGCTCCAGGGATCCTCCTTGAGCATCTGGCGGTACTTTTCGATGGCCTTCTCGGTTTCGTCCTGGGCGCGCGCGATCGACGAAACGGCAACCACCGCGCAACAAGCCACCAGAGCGACCAAGAGCTTTTTCACCACCGCTTCCTCCGCCGTTGCTGCTTCTTGTTTGGTCGCTGCTGCGCCGGAGTCAAGCTCCACGAACGTCGCAACCCATCCATGCCAGGATACATCCGCGCTGTGGAATGGGAAAGCGCACAACGCGTCGTGTTAGCTCACAATGAGAATGTCCCCTTTGTGCAAAGTGAGAATGTCCCCTTTTCGAGTTTGATTCGACGGGGCATTGATGGACAGGGGATTACTGACGATGAGCGCGTCGGAGCGCGAACGGGCGGGCGTCGTGCGTTCGATAGTCG
>JAPLPD010000196.1 GCA_026400395.1 Alphaproteobacteria bacterium
ATAGCGCAAATTTCGGCCCCTGCACGGCCGACAACGTATGAAGAATGACGGCGCACCCTCGCGCTGTCCGAGAGAGGACGGCGAATGGGCGCGACCCTGTTCGACAAAGTATGGGCCCAGCACCGCCTCGCCGAAGAAAACGGCAAAACACTGCTCTACATCGACCGTGCGGTGGTCGACGACGTGCGGGCTCCGCAAGTCCTGAAAAACCTGGAACGGCGCGCCCTCGCCATCCGCCGGCCTGATCTGGCGGTGGTGGTGCAGGACCATTCGGTCCCGTCTTTCCGGACCCATACCGGCCTGGGTGGCAGCGTTTTCGTTGATGCGACGCGCGAGGCCGCGCGCCGTCATGGTCTCCGGCTTCTCGATGTGGGAGACCCCGAACAAGGCATTTCGCACGTGGTGCTGCCGGCACTCGGCCTGGTGCTTCCCGGCTCCACCTATCTCTGCGTTGACAGCCATTCCCCCACCGTGGGCGGCGCCGGTGCAATCGGCCTCGCCTGCGGCAGCACCGAACTCGAACATGTTCTGGCGACGCAGGCCATGTGGGTGCGAAAGCCGCGACAGATGCGCCTTGCTCTTGAGGGGACCCTGGGCGAAGGGGTTTATGCCAAGGATGTCATCCTGCACCTCATCGGTCGCCTCGGCACCGATATCGCGCGCGGCGTTGCATTGGAACTGGCCGGCGGCCTGATTGCCGCCCTCTCTATCGAAGCACGGCTGACGCTCTGCAACATGGCGGTCGAGCTTGGCGCCCGCACATGCATCGTTGCACCCGATGAGAAGACCTTTGCATGGCTGGCGACACTTCCTCATGCGCCGCGAGGCGAGGTATGGCACAACGCATACGAACTCTGGCAGAGGCTTCGGTCTGACTCTGACGCGAACTTCGACATCGATCTTTCAATCGACTGCGTCAATCTCGATCCACAAATCACCTGGGGCACAAGCCCGGCGCAGGTCACGTCCATCGCCGGTCACGTTCCCACAACCGCCGCGCAGGCCGGGCTGGATGAAACGATCTGGCGCCGCGCGATCGGCTATATGGATGTGGCGCCTGGCACTCCCCTCGCCGGCACCAGGATCGATCGCGTCTTCATCGGTTCCTGCACCAACGCGCGGCTCGAAGATATCGAAGGTGCGGCGCGAGTCGCCATGGGCCGCAAGGTCGCCCCGCATGTGAAGGCGGTCGTCGTGCCGGGCTCGCGCGCCGTCTCCAGGCAAGCGCAAGAGCGAGGTCTGCGCGATATCCTCGTAGAGGCTGGATTTCTTTGGGGAGAGCCGGGCTGCTCCATGTGCGCGGGTGGTGGCGGCGAAACTGTCATGGCCGGCGAGCGTATCGTCTCCACGACCAACCGAAATTTCGAAGGCCGGCAGGGCGCCGGCGTGCGCACCCATCTGGCGAGTCCGGCCACGGCAGCAGCCGCCGCCGTGATGGGCGAGATCTGCGATCCGCGGCCGCTGATGCGAAGCCTGGGGAGCGCGTGATGGAGCGTTTCACCACTCTACGCGGGGTGGCGGCGCCACTCCTGATCGACAACATCAACACCGATCAGATCGCCCCTGTGCAGTTCATGCGGGCGTTGGAGCCGGACTATCAGACGGCGCTTTTTGCGCGCTGGCGCGCGGATGCCGACAAGCCCTTCGTCCTCGACATACCGCGCTTCCACCGCGCGCCGATCCTTGTCACCGGAGCCAACTTCGGTTGCGGCAGCGCTCGTGAGGTCGCTGTTTGGGCGCTTGCCGCCCACGGCGTTCGATCCATCGTCGCCCGCAGTTTCGCCGAGGTCTATCGCGAGAGCCTGATCAAGAACGGCATATTGCCGGTCGTGCTGGCACCCCCCGACCGCCTGGACTTCGAACAGCAGGTTCTCGCTGTCGACGGTCAATCACCTTTTGCGATTGCCCTCACCGCCCAGACGATCACCTGTCCGGACGGCACCAAGATCGCCTTTGAGATCGACGCAGGCGAGCGTACGGCCTTGCTCGAGGGTCTCGACGATGTCGCCATGACCCTCAAGCATCGACCGCTCATCGAGGACTGGGAGAGCCGCGCCGCCAAACATCAACCCTGGCTGCAGAAGATCACTTTACCTGAATGATCTGGCTTAGTTCTCGATACCCATGACGCGGGCTACGTGCTTGATCGTCTCAGCCGTCGGCGAGCCCGACGTGACGAACAGTTTGTCGAGTTCGTCGCCGGACTTTGGATTGATATCGAGATTGCGCCTCTTGGCTTCGGCGATCATCTCGTCGCTGCGCATGGTCGCATCGAACGCCTGCCGCAGAATGCGCAGGCGCTCGTCTGGAACGTCGGGAGCGACCAGAAATGACGTTCCGAATTCCGAGCCCAGGGCGACGAAATCCCACAGGGCCTTCTTCTGTGGGTCGTCAATCATGTCCCTGATTTTGGCCACTCCGGGCACGTCGGTGAAGTCGAGCCCGGCGATCATGTTGACCTTCTTGTCGCGCAGCCAATCGGGATGAAGACTCACCAGCGTCGAATACGCGATGGTGGTGACCTGAACCTCGCCCCGTTCGAGCGCCACGGCCGTGGGACCCGATCCCATGAATCCGGTGATGACCTTCATCCGGGTGCCAAGGATTCCGTTGAGGAGTATCGGCTGGATCGAAGTGGTCGATCGGCGCGCCGATGCCCCGGCAAACGTTTCTTTGGCTTTCAAATCCGCGATGGTTTTTACGCCGGTCGCATGCCAACTCACCAACACGCGTCCGAAGTCGCTCATCCGGCCAAGGAACCGGAACTGGGCCGGACTGAACTTGACGGCGCTCGGTTCGACGAAGGGGGTGACAAAGAAGTTCGGCATCGCAACGGCGATCACCGTGCCGTCTTTCGGCGCGGCGTTGGCGAGATAATCAATGGCATTGACGCCACCCGAACCAGGCAGATGCTGGATCGTGACGGCGGGATTTCCGGGAATGTTCTTGCCGAGGTATGCCGACAGCAGCAACGAATAGGTGCTAAAGCCACCGCCCGCTTCGCTGCCCACGACGATCTTCAACTGCTTGCCGCGATAGAAATCGGCCTGCGCCAGAGCAGCCGTACCGCTCGTGACAGCCACAAGGGTGGCAAGCGCCAGAGTGCCGATCTTCATGGTCGTTTCCTCTCCTGCTGCATATGATTTATGGCGCAGCGCCCTGAGCCTTTGATAAATCAGCTTGCGGCGATCGCTTCAATATTCCGCCATTGAAATTTCAGGACGCGTCGGCCAGGACAGCCTCGGCGGCTGACCGCCCGGCGATCCGGCCGAACACGGCCGCAGACATCAGGCCGGAGCCGCCAGGATAATTGAAATAGAACAACCCGCCGACCATTTCGCCTGCGGCAAGAAGCCCCTTGATGCGCTGCCCGCCCTCATCGAGCACACAGCAGTCCGCATCGACACGCAGCCCGCCGAAGGTGAAAGTGATGCCGCAGGTCACAGCGTAGGCTTCGAACGGCGGCTCGGCGATGGCGAGCGCCCAGTTCGATTTGGGGATGGCAAGGGCTTGCGTGCAGCGGCCATCCTTCTTGCCCGGATCGTAGGGAATGTCAGTGCGCACAGCGGCGTTGAAAGATTTGACGGTAGCAAGACAGGCTTCTCGCTTCATGCCCTCCAACTGAGCGACGAGAGCGCCGATCGTGTCGGCTCTGTAACGCGCCGACTGCTTGACGCGATATTCCCCGTGCAGCCGCGCCGCGCCGTGTTTATCGAATATCTGCCAGGCGACTTGTCCCGGCTGCGCCAGAATGGCCCGCCCGAGCTTGGCATAGGTCAGCGCCCGGATGTCAGCGCCCTCGTCGAAGAAGCGCTCCCCGTCGGCATTGACGACGATCCCTTCAAGATAGTCGTCGCGCTTGAACACCGCACCGAACTCGAGTTCGTTCACGTCGGGCGCGTTGAGATCCCAGCTTGCCGAATGGCATCCCGACCAGTTGCCGAACGGCATGGCGCCCCTGTCGAGCGCGATCCGAAGGCCGTCGCCGGTGTTAAAGCGTGAACCGCGCACCTTGGCGAGGTCCCACGAGGGCCCGATATAGCGTGTGCGCCATTCGACATTGGCTTCGAAGCCGCCGCAGGCGAGCACCACGCGTTGCGCACGAATGACGATGTCGGCGCCATCCTTGCGCGCGATAACGCCGGTTATTCGTCCGGCCTCGTCGATCAGCGAAAGAGCTTTGGTCTGGTAGAGGACGCGGGCGCCGCTGCGTTCGGCGGCACGGAAGAGGGCTTCTGACGCGCCCTCGCCGGCCCCATAGACCTCAAGCGCCGAACCGCCCGAGAAACGGATGCGGCCATCGGGAAGCTTGAACTGCCATTCGTAGAGCGGCAGGAATCGCATACCCTGCTGCTGCAGCCAGAACAATGTCTCGCGGCTGTTCTCGACCAGCATATCGGCCATGTCCGGATGGCTGCGATACTGGGTCACTCTGGCGAGGTCGTCGTAATACTGCTCGCGCGAATAGGAGCCGAATTCCGAGCGTTCCCGCTCCGATGCACTCAAACCGCCGACGAGCGCATCGATATCCTCAACACCATGATAGACGGCGCGAATGGCTCCGTTTGAGAATCGCGTATTGCCACCGCGTTCGGCTTTCGGCGCCTTCTCGAGGACGATGACGGACGCCCCGGCATGGCAGGCCGCGATTGCGGCGCAGAGCCCCGCCATGCCGGCGCCGACAACGAGCACATCAGTCTGTTCGACGTTGTCCTGCTCAGACTCGCCGGTTGCGGGAGCGGTCGTCATGTCTTGTCCCTGGGAAGCCACTAATTGGCAGTCCTTGTATATCGCACCTGCCTGAAGAGGGCTTCGGCCATCACGCCGAAAAGCCCCAAACGGCGGAATACCGGACCAAGCCGAGACCCTGCCCGACCAAACTCGCTTTCCTGTTTATCGCCAGCGCTCGATCCCCGCCACGCTTTCCCGTTCCGACGAACACTCGGTCCGCGCGTCTGGGCCAAGGCGGCGCACCCGTCATGCCGCTTTTATGGCCGGCAGCTATACTTGCCCCGTAACCGCCTCCCAGAATCTGGCATCCAAAATGCTTGTCACAGGTTGCCGCCCCGCGACCGCCCTCTTCCCGTCCGGCCAAAAAAGCACGTCCCATGCATGACTACGATATGATCGTCATCGGCAGCGGCCCATCCGGCCGCCGCGCCGCCGTCCAGACTGCCAAGATCGGCAAATCGGTGCTGGTGGTGGAAAAGGGACGGCAGGTCGGTGGCGTCTCGGTCCACACCGGGACCATTCCGTCCAAGACCTTGCGAGAAACAATCCTCAATCTTTCCGGCTGGCGTGAACGCGGATTTTACGGCCGCTCCTATCGCGTCAAGCAGGACATCGACGCACAGGATCTGCTGGCGCGTTTGCGAAAGACGCTGGACCACGAGGTCGAAGTGCTGGAGCACCAGTTCAGCCGCAACGGCGTCAAGACGGCGCGCGGCCAAGGCCGGTTCGTCGGGCCGCACGCCGTCGAAGTCACCGATGAGATTGGCGACACCCACATTTATAACGCCAAGAACGTACTGGTTGCCTGCGGTACACGGCCTTACCGCCCGGACTATGTGCCCTTCAACGGCACCAACGTATTCGACAGCGACGAGATCATCGATCTGCCGAAGCTGCCGCGCAGCATCACCGTGATCGGCGCAGGGGTTATCGGCGTCGAGTATGCGACAATCTTCAACGCCCTCGACGTCGCCGTCACCCTGATTGACGGGCGATCGAGCTTTCTCGACTTCGTCGACCGCGAGATCATTGAGGAGTTCACCCACGATCTACGCGACCTCAACATCGCGTTGCGGCTCGGATCGGACGTGACTTCAATCGAGGCGAACGGGTCGGGACGTGTCAATACCAAGCTCGCCAACGGCCGCAGCATCGTCTCCGACATGCTGCTGTTTGCCGCGGGGCGCGTCGGCGCGACCGAGGACCTCAACCTCGCAGCCGCGGGGCTCGACGTGGACAACCGGGGCCGGATCGTCGTCGATGCCAGGACAATGCAAACCTGCGTTCCGCACATCTATGCCGCCGGCGACGTCATCGGGTTTCCCAGCCTCGCATCGACCTCAATGGAACAAGGCCGGGTGGCGGCGTGCCACGCCTTCGAAATGGCGCCTCACCCGCCGCCAGAATTCTTTCCCTACGGCATCTATTCGGTGCCGGAAATTTCGACCGTCGGGATGAGCGAAGAAGAGGTGCGCAAGCGCGGTATCCAATACGAATGCGGGGTCGCGCGCTTCCGCGAAACCTCGCGTGGCCACATCATGGGGCTGAGCAGCGGCATGATGAAAATGATCTTTTCGACCAAGACGCGGCGGTTACTCGGCGTTCACATCGTCGGCGAAGGCGCCACCGAGTTGATCCACATCGGTCAGGCGGTGCTGAATCTCAAAGGCACCATCGACTACTTCATCGAGAACACATTCAACTACCCGACGCTCGCAGAAGCCTACAAGATTGCCGGGCTCGACGCCTGGAACCGGATGCCCACTGCGTAACGCCAGCGAGATCGAGGCAGTCGCCGCGAAGTCGACTGGGCTGGACCTCCGCCGGCTTCTGCCCGCGCTCAGTTTCGTATTGCAAAGCTGACTGGCCCAAGCCATAAGCGCGGCCAGAAGCACCGCCAGGACAAAGCGGGCATCGAATCCGCCCGCCCCATTCATCAGGACCTTCGCATTTGCTGATCGAAGCATTCAGCGCGCTGACCGCGCGCAAGAACGGCCCGAACATCTACGACCTGTGCGATCCGCTGCTGCTCGGGCCGGGCGGCGGCGACGCGCATCTGCGGAAATTCTATAAGACGGCGATCGCCAACCCGCTGCTGCGCCCGGTGCTGTCGCGCGCGGGCCTGCCGCAATTGGCCGATCCAGCGACATTCAACGCATTGCGCGACGCCATCATCGCCGCACGCGACGCGGCCTCACCGGACTGGCTCGCCATCGGCCGGCCGCTGGCCGCCCTGCTCGACCAGGTTCCCGCGACCCACCCGAAACGCAATCCGATTTCGGCGCCGGCGCAGCCTGTTGCTCTAGCTCTGATCGCCAAGATCATCGGCGCCTGCGCGCGGCACCTGCTCGGCTCTTACGCCAAGAACGAATTCATTCCGTGCTATGCGGCGTTCAACCTGATCGGCGATCCCGACTTTCGCGGGCGCGACCTTCTGGTTGCACTGCAGGGCCTCGACGCCCGCAGCTACAAGAACTCCACCCTGCTTTTCAATCTCGCCCGCGTGTTCATCGCCGGCGGCCCGGCCGCCGCCGTGATCAACCCGCCGTGGCATGGCCTCGCCGAGCGGATCTGGTCGCCAGTGCAAATCCGCCATCGATCGGCTTATTACGATGCATTCTACGCCGAAGCGCTGATGGATTTTCTGGGCAGCGGGCTCGCAACGCCGCAACAGATCAACACCACGCGCAACGTGGTCGAACGGTTGGTCAACTTCTGCCTGCGCGAAAGTCGCGAGCAGGTGCCGAACCTGCTCGACCGCAAACCGTTCGATGTCGTCACCGCGCTCGCGCCGTCGCCGCACGCGCGGTTCAGCCGCTTCTTCGCCAACATCAAGGCCGACCTCGGTTTCGCGCTCTACGTGCCGGATTGCGACACCACCGCCTGCTCATTCTCGGCGGCGACGCAATTCGGCTCGACCGATCCGATTCTCGACCAGCCGCTGATCGACTTCTATGCCGGCTACCAGATCGGCCCCGGCAACAACCGCGAAATGCTGACGGTGCCGATCAACGACAACATCGAGTTCGATGGCGGCATCGTCACCTGGATCGAGAACATGGCTGGCGACCGGCCCTACGGCAACGATCTCGATCCAACGCTCAATCTCGACGTGCTGGAGGTGTGCTTCCGCAATTTTGACCGTTGGAAGATCGCGGAACAGCCGAAGCGGCTGGCCACGATCCGTAACATCGTTCATTTCCAGCGGCGGCTGGTGGAGACCGGCGCGTTCGCCGACCCGCGCTCGCATATTTACTACCTGCCTGAACTCTACTGCGCCTATGTCGGACGCTGCTATGCCGCTCTGCGGGCGCTGCCGCGCGGGCAACAGGATGCCATCGATCCGGACGGGACCTTTGAACTGATCCGCAGCCACGTCCTCGATTACGTCCGCGGCGATCTGTTGACGGCGGAGATCAACGCATTCGACGCAGCTCTGGCGCTGCTGGCGCTGGCCAAACTCGGCGCTGAACCGGACAGCTTCGCTCCAGCACTCGCCTGCATCGCGCGTTCGTTTGGCGAGGGCGGCTTCGGCAAACCGTTCAAAGCCTACGAATGGAACAAGATGAAGACGCCGACCCGCATCCTGATCGGCGGCGCGGAGGTCACCTCGGCGTTCGTTCTATCGGCCCTCGTCCACGCACGGCAGGCATTGAACGCGGCGGGCCGTTAGTTCTTCGAGGCCGGCGCGCCATCGATGAACGGCCGCACGCGGTCGCCTTCGCGGAAGAATGCGCCGGCGCGCGCCACCACCATCTCGCCTTCGGCAAGCCCTTCGCGAATCTCCGCGTCGCCTCCGGCCAGTTGGCCGAGGACGACCTTTCGGGTTTCGATCCGGTCGTTGCGAACCACAGCGAGCACCGCGCTGCCGCCGCCGTACAGCACCGCCGCCAGCGGGACCGAAGCGTTGCAGCTTTGAGAGACGGCGATCTGCGCGCGGCCAAACGCCCCGACGCGATGCCGCGAGTCGGCGCCGATGAAGATGCGAACCTGACCGAGCTGAGTGCCGCCGTTGACCGTGGTTGCGATCGAACGGACCCGGGCAGCCACTTCGCTGACGCCAGCCAAGTTGACTTTGGCAACCTGCCCCGCGGCAATCGCGGGCAATTGCCGGGCGGGAAGTTCACCCAGCAGTTCCAATTCGCCGCGCGCCAGGATCTGGAACATCGGCGCAGCGCGCGCGGAGGCCGGCGTACCGACCACGGCGTCAACCTTGAGAATCGTCCCCGCGACCGGCGCCGGGACCGAGATGGCCGCCGACGTATTGCCGTCCGGCGGGATCAATCCCGCCAGCACCTGGCCCTGGGTCACGGTTTCGCCTGCGTCCGCCAACAACTGCCAGACCTGAAAGCCCTCGCGCTCGGGACGCACGGCCACCTCTTCGCGCGGCACCAGGACGCCCGGAACCGAAATCTCGTCGGAGAAGCAAGCCTTGGTGGCCTTGAACACTGTGACCGCGGCCCCGGTGTAAGTCACCGGCTCGGGCATTTTTGCCGCGCTCGACAGGAACAACCACGCCGATAGCGCCCCCGCGACGCCCACAATCGCCGCGCCGATCATCAACGGCGCGCGGCGGCGGCGCCCCATGACGAGCGAAGGTTCGCGGCAATCTCCGAGATGCGATCGTTCATGGCAGCGGCCTCGACGCGGGCGGAGCATCCTCCGCGCCCGAGCTGACAAAACGCCGGCCGAAACGCCAGCACTGCGCAGCCAGGTCATCCATCAAGGCAAACATCGCCGGCACGAAGATCAGAGACAGAAGGGTCGAAAAGATCAATCCGCCGATCACCGCCAGCGCCATCGGCGAGCGGATCTCGCCGCCCGCGCCGAAACTCAGCGCGCTCGGGATCATTCCGGCAACCATGGCAACCGTCGTCATGATGATCGGCCGCGCCCGCTTCTGACCGGCATCGACCAGCGCCGCATCGCGGTCCATGCCCTGCTCGATCGACTTGATCGAAAACTCGACCAGCATGATCGCGTTCTTGGTGACAATGCCCATCAGCATCAGCACACCGATCCACACCGGAATGGTGAGCTGGTTGCCGGTCAACAGCAGCGCCGCGATCGCGCCGCCGATCGACAGCGGCAGCGAGAACAAAATCGTGATCGGCTGCAGGAACGTCCCGAACAGGACGACCAGCACCGCATAAACCATCAGCATGCCGATGATCATCGTGCTGGCCAGCGCCGGCCCCAACTCGGCCAGGTTCTCGGCGTCGCCGGATTGCTGCAGGCTGACGCCGGGCGGTTGATTTTTTGCCAGATTGACCATCACCGGGAGCGCGTTGATCTGCTTCATCGCATCGCCGAGCGCCGAATGACCGACGAGGTCGGCGGCCACCGTTGCCTGCCGCTGACGGTCGAAGCGGTTGATGCTGTTGGTGCCTTGGGTGAGCCGGATGTCGGCGACCGCTGAGAGCGGCACGTCACCCCCCCGGCCGGTCGGCACCCGCATCTGCTCCAGCCGGTGCACGTCGGCCTTGGCGGCCTCCGCCAATTGAACCCGCACGGGCACCAGGCGTTCGCCGGTGTCGAACTTGGCCAGCGCCGGTTCGACGTCGCCGATGGTCGCGACCCGGATTGCTTCCGCCAGGCTTTCGGTCGATATGCCGAGGCGGACGGCGAGGTCCATGCGCGGCAGGATACGCAACTCCGGACGATCGAGCGAAGTGCTGACGATCACGTTGCTGACGAGCGGCGTCACTGCCGGGTTCTGCCGCATCTGCGCGGCAAGTTCGTTGGCCACGTTGGCAACGGTGCCGCTGTCGGCGCCAACGACGATCAGCGAAATCGCGCGCAAGCCATTCTTGTCGACAAACCAGTAGTGAATGTCCGGGATGTCCTGAAGCTGCCGGGTGATCGACAGTTCGAGGTCCTTCTGCGTGATCGAGCGTGTCGCCTTCGGCGTGTAGCGGACGATGATGGATGCCTTGCGGACCTCCATTCCTCCCTGCGGAATCCGGCCGCCATCGACGAAAACCGTGGTGACCTCGGGCCGCTCGCGCAACAGCTTGACGATGCTCTCGGTCACCTTCTCGGTTTCGGATAGCCGCGACCCGGGCGGCAACTCGATCGAAAGCAGCGAGCGGTCGGTATCCTGCGCCGGCAGGAATCCGGATGCCAGCAGGAGAATGCTGGCGACCGACGCCGCCAGAATAAGCGCGCCCGCGCCCATGGTCATCCGGTAGTGGCGGACCGCCCAGGTCACCGCGCGCGTGTACTGCTCCATCAATCGGCCCGGCGGCCGCTCCTGCTGCGGATGATGACGCAGGAAATAGGCGGCAAGCATCGGTGTGACCATACGGGCGGCCAGCAGCGAGAACAGCACCTGCACGGACACGGTGATGCCGAACTGCTTGAAAAACTGCCCGGCAACCCCCGGCATGAAACTCGCCGGCGCAAAGATCGCCACGATGGTCAGGCTGATGGCGATCACCGCCAGGCCGATCTCATCCGCCGCGTCGATCGCCGCATGATAGGGCGTTTTGCCGAGCTGCATGTGCCGCTCGATGTTCTCGATTTCGACGATCGCATCATCGACGAGAATGCCGGTGCTGAGCGTGATCGCCAGGAAGCTGATGAGGTTCAGCGAGAAACCCAGCACATCCATCACCCAGAACGCCGGGAAGATCGACAGCGGCAGCGAAATCGCGACGATGACCGTCGCCCGCAGATTCCGCAGAAACAACAGGACGACGACCACCGCGAGCGCCGCGCCCTCGAACAGCGTGTGGATCGCCACCTCGTAGTTGCCCTGGGTGAAGTCCACCGACGTGTCGATCAGGCGAAGGTCGATGTCCGGATTGGCGGCCTTGAGTTCATCGACTCGCTTCTTCACCGCGGCCGCGACCACCACATCGCTGGCGCCTTTTGAGCGCTTGACGCCAAACGCCACCACCGGATCGCCGTTCAGCCGCGCGAAGGTCCTGGGGTCGGCGGTCGTGTCAGTGACAATGCCGAGATCGTCGAGACGGACCGCGCCGCCGGTCGGCAGGCTGATCATCGTTCCGGCGAGTTCGTTGAGGGTCCTCGCCCCGGCGAGCGTACGGATCGCCTGATCGCGCCCGCCGATTTCGGCGCGGCCTCCAGCCAGATCGATGTTGGTGCCGCGCAGCCGCCGGCTGATGTCCACCGCCGTAAGGCCGACCGCCTGGACGCGATCGGGATCAAGCGAAACCAGAATTTCCCGCTCCGCGCCGCCGATGCGCTCGACCTGCGACACACCGCGCACGCCCTGCAGCGCACGCTTGACGATGTCATCGACGAACCAGGAAAGCTGCTCCGGGGTCTTGCCCGGCGCCACCGCCGCATAGGTGACGATCGGCAGTCCTACAATATCGACGCGCTGGATCAACGGCTCGTTGACGTTTTGCGGCAACCGGCTGCGCACCCGCGTGACCGCGTCCTTCACGTCGTTCAGGGCGCGGTCGGTATTGGTCTCGAGCTGGAACGTGATGGTGGTGACCGACAGGCCATCGGTAATCGACGAGGCGATATGCTTGACGCCTTCGACGCCGGACACGCCGTCCTCGACGGTCTTGGTAACCTGCGCCTCAAGCTCAGCCGGCGCCGCGCCGAACTGGGCGACCGCCACGGAGATGATCGGAATGTCGGCATTCGGCAGCCGCGTCACCGGCAGCCGGGCAAAGGCCATGGCCCCCAGCGCCAGCAAGATGACCGATAGCACGATGGATGGCAGCGGCTGACGGATCGACCACGCCGAGATGTTGACTGCCATCACCGAAACTCGTCGAGAAATTTGGGATTGATCTTGTCGCCGTCGTGCAGGGAGCTTCCGGCGTTCGCCACGACAACATCGCCGGCGCTGATTCCTTCGCGGATTTCGACATTGTCGTCCGACGACAGGCCGACCAGCACCCGCCGCATCTGAACGGTGCGGTCAAGCACCACGCGTACGCTGGCGCCGTCGACCCGGCAGTCGACCGCATCGCGCGGAATGGCGACGCCGCAGCTGCGCCGCGCATCGATCGTCGCGTAGCCCAGCATTCCGATCCGCAGCGAGGCGTCTTTGCCCACCGCCAGGCGCAGTTTTCCGAGCTGCGTTTTCTGATCGATGTCGGGTGCAACGAGACGGATCTTGCCGACCCGATCGGCCGAGCCGGCGATCGAGATTCGCCCCACATCGCCGATCTTGAGCTTCGGCAAATGGTTGCTCGGGACCTGCGCCTCGAGTTCGACCTCGTTGTCGACCAGGATTTGAAAGAGCGGCTCGGACTGTGGCGACGCCATTTCGCGGAGCCGTGCGGTGCTTTTCATGACGAGGCCGGCGGCTGGCGCCCGCAACGTGATCGCCGGCCGGGGCGCAGCCGCCGTGCCGGCAACCTCGGGTGTCTGCCGCGTCAGCCGCGCCAACGGCTGCTCGACGGGCACCAGATCGCCTTCGGCAACAGATACCTCGGCCAGTTTGTAGCCGTCGCTGTCGACATTCACGACGGCGATCCGTCGCGGAACCAGGTAGCCTGCAACGCGGACCACGTCGGAGAAGCAGGCCGTCGCCGCTTTGGCCACGATCACGCTGCCGCCGACCGGCCGATCGGCCTCCGCCAATGCTTGGTGCCCAAGCGGCGCAACGAGCCCCGCCCCCAACGCCAAGCCCATCGCAGTCGCAATGATCTTCATGCCCCAGCCAAACCAACCATTAAAAAAACGGGTCTTCAGGAAAACGAGTGGGTGTTTTCAGCAACTTCAGAGCGCTGGGAGCATGCATGTGAGCACCTTGAGCCGCAGATATTCCTGGTCGCGTAGACCGTAGGCGCGCCGCTGGATGACGCGGATCTTGTTGTTGA
>JAPLPD010000239.1 GCA_026400395.1 Alphaproteobacteria bacterium
CAGCGATTGTGATGTGCATCTTTTTTCAAATGTCCTGCACGACTGGGACGAACCAGACTGTCGCCGACTGCTAAGTCAAAGCGCGCAAAGCCTCTCTGGCAATGGCCGGATAGTGATCCACTACATGTTTCTCAACGACGACAAAACAGGTCCGCTTTGGACCGCCGAATACTCGGTGCTGCTGGCCGGCGTGACGCAGGGACGCCTCTATTCGACGAATGAAATTTCCGGTTGGCTGCAACCACTGGGATTTGTCATTGTGCAGCAAACGCCAACAGCCCTAGGCCGCAGCGTGCTGGAAGCCGTTCGCCAGGCGTAAATCGCCACCGAACTCGGCTGCCGGCGTTGCGACTTCTGATGTGCCATTGTCATGTTGCTTATTGACCTGCCGCCGTGAACCCCGCGGGCTGCGTCGATGGCCAGGACCTTTGGATTATTTCCACATCATTAGGTCAGCTGCGTAGAAGTCATTGAACCACTCCAGCGATTTCCCTGTATTTTGTACAGGCGCAACGGATTACGTTTTTTACTGGCGACGTCTTGATCGCACTGCTGTGATTCGCGGTCATTGAACCCTGAATTGCGGGGGATACCTCAGAGAATCAAGCGTAAGTGAATCTGCGGGGGTTGTGCCACTCAGTCTTGGAGGTAGGATCAAGGGCTTTGACGCATCGACAGAATGAGCGGATGTTCATCGCGGGCCTCTGAGCACGAATTCAATGAAGTTAATGGACTGCTGGGGCGTGACTGGGTGGTCAAACTCATGGACCGCCCTTGGCAGTGATGCTTCGGACGACGACGAGAATGCCGTTTCGCTTAACGGGTACGGCGTGCAGCGGACCGTTGACCCTGGCGTCGTCTACTCCTCGCCAGCCGAAATAGATGGTGTACCTCGCTGGCACCTGAAACCACAGTCACGCGGCAGAATTTTCGAAATGGTCTGGCCGGAAGAACGCGAACCGGTAACGCGATCGTTGATTGACATCCACTCGGCGATCACGTCCCGTCGTGCAAAACTCACCGCGGATGATCCCGATCTCGCCACGCTCGACACATCAATCGATTTGCTATTAAAGAAAGCTGCGTTACTGCACGCGGCCGACGCTTCGATAGGCTTCCTGCAGCCCAATTCCTGTCGAGTGGGCAAGTCGCGAGAGGGTGGCGTATTTGTCGTCCTTCCCGACGTAGGGTTTGTATGAGATAAAAAGGTTGGGCTGATGCTCCCCACCTGGATTTCGGAGCCTGCTCTGGGCCTGCTGTTTGAGCATGGGGCGGAACAACGCAACGAGGAGTACCTCGCGGAGATCAACCGGCAGAACGACGATCGCGATATTCGTAAACGAGCATCTGAGGCGGCGGCCCGCGAACTGGCCGACGTCAAGATTCTCACTCGTCTCGGGATTGGCCACGTACAAACCCAGCAGTCACTATCTTCACGAACCGCCGTCGGTCCCATGGGCGGGTTGGGCGATGCTGCGGCGGGCAGGCATGATGACTGCAGCGGCAGGCGTGATAGGCTTGCTCTATTTGTTGAGCGGTCCGCTCATCCAGTGGTTTCAGGGAATTCCCGCGCCTTTTTGTCGAAATGTAACTGAAGAGAATCCACTCTACGGGAAGCTTTTTGAGTTGGAAAAATCTCGGGAATCGGCTCGAGGCGACATTGATTTACGGCCCGCCTTCTGGGTGCTGCTCCGAGAGTGCCACTCCGACCATGCGGCGTTAAACACCTGCGGTTCCGACTGCCTCGCCAGCCTCATCGACGAGTGGTTCCGGCAGGCGGAGGAAGAGGCTATTGCTGTCCGTGCGCGGCTGCGGGATCAACCGAGACCCACTCAGGACGAGTTGGAAGACATCGAGACGGCGATCCTCGAGGTTCGGCAAGCCGGCGTCGCGGCGAAGCGCTCAGCCGGCGTTGTATCCACTCTGGAGCGTGAATGTAAGCTTCGGGGCGGGAGAAAAAAATCTGAGGCCGCGGCCGGCCCTGTGCAGTCCAAAAAAGAATGACTCAATATCTAAGGAGACAGCAGATGTTCAAACAAGCCCGTGCCGCCGTCGCAATTGGCGGACCGCTCATTGCGATCCTCGTTTTATCAATGATCGGGGTCGTGACGGCCGCTGACAATGATCGCGTTATTCAACTCGCAGTACAGACCGATTCCGGTATGAATGCCTTTGAGGTTGAAAATAAATTTAAGGTCGCTCGCGACTCCACCCAGGGGTTTAATTATGGCGAAATCTCTGTGGATCCGATTGATCCGGCGTCGTATGTGCTGCTCAGTTCGATCGTCCGCCGAGGCGTGCTGTCGGCCCCCCCGACGAAAGAGTCGCCTCGCAGGGTGAATTTGGAGCCAATTCGCGGCCAAGATGGAGGCTGGTGGATAGATCTGCAAAACGCTGACAGCTTTCTAGATAGCGCTAAGGTTACGGTGATTGACACCGTGACAGAAAAAGAGCGGGTGCTTGAGCTTGAGCCAGCCCCGCGCACCGAGACTGCCGAGCCGCTGCGATACCACAGCCCTGGCTCGTACATTTTGAAACTCGAAAAGGGCGTTCATCCGCGGGCCGCAGTGCTGTCGGTAACGACCGATATTGCTGGCGGCGGGCCTCGCACCGAAGAACTCCGCATCGGCTGGCCTGATGTGGGTCGATGCTACTTAGTCACGCTCAAGGGCGTCACAGGTAACGAGCGTCTGCTCTTTGAATCACTCAAAGACCCGGCGAAGGTCGGCAATGCGATCAAAGAACTCTATCCCTCTCAAGCGACGCTTATCGTTGGCACCTTTCAAGACAAAAAGGTCGATGTCTGGCGTCTTAACGAGGTGCTGCTCTCATATACGGTGCCTTTAAACATAAAACCGAAGCGGCTTTGGCTGCGTTTTCCGCTAACAGATGAGCAGGAGGCAAAGGTTTGTGCCGAGCTTGACGCCCAACTCGCACCGCAGGATGGCTTTAAGAAACTACCCGCGTGGCTCGCTGCCCGCCGGCTTCCCGCTGGGAAATCACTAGTGCCCGGCATGGACCTCTGGATCGAAGTTCCAGTGAATCTGGGAGTTTGAGAATCCGGCTAAACCCGTCGACCGTGAGGCGATTAAGGTCGATGGGAAGCGGTACCAGCGGGAGCGACTCGGGTGGTGGCTGACCGGCCTCAGCGGAGCCCCGGTCGAGTAACTCGCCATACCATTGCAGAAACCCGTTTCCCTTCACATAGGAATCCACCCAGTGCCACAACTCGAACAAAGCCAATGCATGCTGCTCCGCGACGAGACGCTCGTCGGCCGATACAACGCCGTGTACGACGTGCTTGACGAGGCGACCCGCGAGCTACCGCGGTTTGCTGACAGGGAAGTCGTCGCGGAGGTTCGCGGCGAACTTGCCCAACTGGCAAAGATAATGACCAAGCAGCGGTTTGAGATCGGCTTCATTGGCCCATCGCAGGCAGGCAAATCGACTACGGTCGGTAACTTGCTGCTAGTTTCTGAGAAGGACTCCCCGGCCCCGCAGGGGTCTGGCGGGGCGACAACGAGCGTGCCGACGCGGCTCGTGCCGAGGCCCACGACCGAGGCTAAGGAGCATGTCCTGACGCTGCGATACTTCTCCGAAGATGAGTTTTGGAGTCGAGTCCGCGACATGTGCGAACTCCTAAACGTGAGGTATGAAAAGAGGGCGCAGAGTCTGCGGGATGCCGCCCACTCGCAGCACGAGGCGAACCCGCACTTCAGGGCCGCGGACCACGAGGTATTCCTCAAACTGCTCGACGCGGTGATCACGTTCCCACACGTGCTGAAGCAGGTCGGCCTTGAAGAAAAAGGAGACTACGCCCAGCGTCGAATCTACGCCACGCATCGGGACAAGAACGAGCCAGCCACGCAATACTCACTTTTACGTGAGATTCGCATTGACTTTGTAACCGATGCGATCAGCCCCGAAATCGAGATGATCGACCTGCCCGGCTTGGGCGTTGAGAAAGGGAGCGACGACCGTCTGACGCTCGCGTTTCTGCATCAGCTCGATGGTGCTTTTATGTTTCAGCATGCCATCCAAGTGCAGGCCGGAGCCGTTTCCCAGCTGACCGAGAAACTACGGGAGACCTATTCGAAGACGCTCGGCGAGCGAATCTGGATGGTCGTCACCAGATGCGACTCGCTCAATGACTTGCAGTTGCAGGGGCCGACCGATGAGCCAAATCCGCGCTCGATGTTCTGCTACCTCGATGAGGTACTTCGGCATCAGGGAATCAAAGACCACAACGTGATCTTCGTCGGCAACGCCTACTACCAAGACCGCCTGGGCGAGGGACTGGGCGAGGCCGAGGTTGCGTCCGCCAAGCTCACGGCGCGATATGAAAAGGTGCTGTGTTTCGATCAGGCAGGCAAACCGGTTGTACCGAAGCTGTGCCAGAAATACCCCGGCCAGGTCGAATCATGGCGAAGGTTTGTTCTCGACGGCGGGATCCCATCGCTCCGAGCAACAATGCAGACAAAGGTCGCCGAATCGGTCCGAGAACAGACGCGTCGCGAGGTCTCGGGCCGGCTCGTCGGCGTCATCGACCGGCTGACGGGCGCGTTGCAAGCTGCGGAACAGCAGTCAGGCATGAATATCGAGGAAATGATGCGGGCAGCCCGCTGGAGCGGCGAACTTGACCGGTTAGCCGACGAGATCGTTCGCGATTCACGGTATTCACAAAATGCCGCCATGGCGATCAACAGAACGCTGGGGGAGGTCATCGGTCAATGGGGCTCGCCGACCCGCGGCGATCACAAAAACCTCGCCGGCATGCTCACCCATGCGGGGCTCCACGAAGCGGCTGGCCAAACCTCCGCCGTTGTCAAGCTGGTGAAAACGGAACTCGAAAAGCGAACCCAGTTACAGCCACCCCCTTGCGCTGCCGACTTGCCGACGCCGGTGGAGCACTGGTCCACGGTCGTGGCCACTTTCCTTGAGCCAGGAAAGACAGCCGACGGGCAGCCGTTTCGCGGTCCAATCTTTGAGGGCATCCGCGAGGATCCCAATCCTTTTGCTGAGGGCGGTCAGCAGTTGGATGCCGACGAATACATCGCTGTCATGCGGTCTAAGGTTGGACGGGTTGCACGGGTCTTTGCATCGCGATTAGTACAAGAGATGCAAGGGCACCTCCACCGTCTTCAGCAACGATACCGGGCCGTGGGCTCGGATGTCGACCACATCGACGCGAATCAGCGGGAACAATACGCCATGTATCGAGCCAAACTTGACCGACTTCGGCAGTAACTGCGGCACTTAGGAGAAGCGATGCCCATTCAACTCACGATCAACGACGTGGTTGCCAGGACCGGCAAACGGTCTTGCAAATTCACGATTCCTGGCCACGAACTCGTGGACGGCGTGCAGGTCACCGTGAATTCGATCATGTCCGAGACGGTACGGAGCCGTTATATGGTGCTGTCGCTGCCAAAGACATTCGGCAAATTCATTAAGATTCAGCTAGATATGTCGCGCGAATCCTTTAAGGAAGGCCAGGCGGCCAGGAAGTTCGTGGGTAATTTATTACGGTCCCCGGTCGAAGTGCTCAACGCCAACAACTTCGTGGTTGTGGACATTCAGCAACTCATTGGGCAGCAACGCGCACAGCAACTCACGCTCGATCTCGCCATCGACGTGGATACCGATCACCCGTCCCTCGTCGATGTGATCGAAAAGAATGACTCTCTGCAGGGCAACAGGGGCGTGGGTAAGGCAGCAACGATGCGAACAATGCCCCCGTTGAAGCTGAAGGTCGACGTTGTGATGATCGATGAGACCAAGAAGACGGCGAGTTCCAGCGTTAATATCGATCTTCTGCTAATGCCCATGCGGAATATGCCGACGTACTCCGGCTACGCAGCGCTCGACTTCGGTAACACAAGCACCGCGATGGTGCTCAGCGATTCAAACAGTAAGGATCAGTTCGATCTCGTTCCAGCGGACAACTTGACTGTGGCAGCGGTGGCGAAGCCGGTGCAGACGGCCCTCCGCATCACGTCAATGAAGCCTCCCGCCGTTGGTCGCGGCTTTAATCAGTATGAGTCGGTGATTGGGGCCAAGGCTCTTGAGGATACTGATGCGGGCTGGCTCGTTCTCGGCGCTAAACGCCTCCTCTCCGATCGCAAGGCGGAAGATGCCAGAGAGGAAGTATTTGTTCTCGGTGACAAGGTCTGCCAGATTCCGGCCGAGGACCCTGCTGAGGTCTACATTAGCAAGATGCTGCAGGGCATGTTTTTTCACCGGCAGTCCCGGCCACAGTCGATCGCCGTCACCTGCCCGACAACGTTCACCGTGTCGGAGGTCGCTCGGTTGCAGCGGACGGTTGCCCGCGCATTCCATCGCGCGAACGGTGGGACCGCGGAGCAATTCAGTGACGCAAAAAAAGATTCTTTCGTGCCGTTGGTGATCGACGAGGCATCGTCGGCAGCTTTTTACTTCGCGTACCGCGATTTCATTGTCGGTCCGGGGCAGATGCCTGGGTTCCGTTATCTCTATCCAAACGGCCTCCACATGCTCCTCTACGACTGCGGTGGCGGAACCACGGATCTGGCACTCGTCCGCATTGAAGCCCGCGGGGCAGCAGAGCTTGATATCCGCGTTCTTGGCCGGGCCGGTCATCGGCAGTTTGGTGGTGACTTCATCACTTTGCAGGTCTTCCGTCTGTTGAAGGCAAAACTTGCCGTCCTCAAGAGGCAGGTTCCAGAGTTTCCCAAGGGGGCAGGCAAGATCGCTGATTTTCTACAGTCCAATCGCGTTGCGATCGACAAGGCCATTCCGACCACGTTCGACCTCGGCCAACTGCAAAACGCGGACGCACAGCGACGTCGAAAAACAACGCTCGATCTATGGCGGCTGGCGGAGTCGCTAAAGTTACGACTGTCAGCCACCGGCGTCCGGGAGGTGAGGCCGGATGGATTTCATGACGAGTGCTCTGAAATCGACCTACTGACCCAGGTGACCAGCCGAATCGAACTCCCCGAAGGTCATGAGCCGTCCGACGTTGCAGCCTCAATTTCGGTCACCCGGCAGGAGGTAGACGCCCTCGTCGATCCTGAGATTGACGCGACAATCGGTTATGCCAACGCCCTGATCCGTAGCGGAATGGAGTCACTTGCGGAGGAATGGAAACGATCTGGGCGTGAGCCACCACTGGAGATTTTGGAGGTCGATCGCGTCTACGTTGTTGGGAACGCGTCTCGGTATCCTCGGATTCGGGAGCGTTTGCTTGATCCAGAAAAGGGGCTCCACGTTCGCTATCTCGAGGAACGGCTGGCCAATGTGCGACCAGAGGATCTCAAAAACTCGGTGGCCAAGGGGGCGATCGTGGCGCTTCGAATGCGCGAGACGGACATGGCGGTGCGGGTCTCTTGGGACACGGAATTTATGCGGAAACTACCGTTCGATATGGTTGGCGAGTCGCTCGCGCAAGCCGGCGACCGCGTGCTCTTTCGCCGTGGGGAACTCTACTCGAAACAGTTGCAGGCATGGCGTGAGATCGCCCCCGATGCCCGATCCGGTCAGCCAACGACGCAGAAGATCCGACTGGATCGAAGGTGGCCCGGCGAGGCCGCCGCCAATCCGTATCTGCTCTTCCAGTTTGAGGAGCCAATCGTGGGACGCTTCGTCATTCGGTATGACGAGGACCGGGAGGCCTTTGTCATGCATCCCGACCGCCCGCGAGGGGAGGACGAGGTGCTCGCTGTCGCGGAGCCGTTCGAACAATCTCCATACCTTGCGCCCCCGCAAAGCGGCAAGATCTGAGTCGCCGCAATGACTAGTGCGTTTACCATTGACGGATGCTATGACCGAAGATAACTGGCAAACGCGGGAGATTGTCAACCAAAAGCTGTTGTTCTTCGCCCTCGGCGTTCGAGAACGACTTGTTGTTGCAGGGCAATCGACGATTGAGATTCCGTCGCCGCCGCCGCCTTTCCGCGGGACGCCGGATGACAATCAATTGCGTTATGACTGGGAGGAATGTGCAAAGCTATCAAACGATAAAAAGCTATCAAACGATAAAAAGGATAAAGCACTGACGGAGTATCTCGCATCACACTATGACACCATCCGTAACTCAAAGATTAAGGTGGTGCCGCATTGGAGAATCGGTGACGTTGTGGAGTGGTGGATCTCTTCGAGTCTTCTGCTGGCCGGCTGGGGAGTGTTCAGAACAACCAGCGGCGTGCGAGAAGGCGGCTCTGAGGCTGGTCGGCAACAGCCAAGCGACTCAAGCGAGACAAAAAAAGACAAATGGCTTTGGAACAAAACGGTCAACCGACTATGGCTGGAAGACGATGAGGTGTATCCACCAATCTGGTGTGCGGATCACGCGGATTTGTGGCGGCCTCTAGAGCCACCCCCGGCTATTTGGCCAAAGTTGTGGAAGGATCCTGCCAAAAACGCCGACCAATGCAAGGCAGCGTTTCTCGAGTGGTGCGGTGACCCAAGACGAGAACTGAATGCCAACGCGATGGCCGCAGATCCTTTGCCTTTGGAGGGTTGGGCCAACAAATATAAAGATCGTCAGCGCGACTTCGCGAGATTATCGCGTCGACTCCTCCGCCGACGGTGTCAGTTTTCACCGGAGCCCGTAGAAAACGCTGCCTGCAGGCCAGATTATTGGCAGATTGCAAGATTAACGCAGTCGCCGGAAAAACCCCTATTCCTACGACAACCGCTGGTGGAGATCGACGGCGATAAAAAAACACTTGTTGCCCACGGCTGGCTTGTGAGTCCTTGGCCAGAGACCATCGTGCAGCAGTATCAAACCGACGTGGTGACACCCGAACCCCGGTCCGCGTCGTTCAAACGGGCGATAGATGCCGCAGATAGGGCGTGGAGCAAAGATAACGAAAAAGACCAGTCTTTTGCACCGCTTCTTCTATGTAATTTTTCAGGGGTGGAAAAGGGCGTTGGCGCCCGTGTTGTAAATGCGATGGAAAGGCTCGCTTCCGTTGTGCGTTTAGCGGTGTTCGAGTCCGTCGGGATGGGGCTGAAGCGGGTTCGTAAGGCTCTTAACGCCGAAGGCTTCCTATTTCAGTCAGCATCCGCTGGCGCCGGCATCGACCGACGGATTCCGTTTGGTGCAGACAGCGTACCGCAAGCAACCGCGCAGATGCCAATAAATAGGCTCCGAAGGATCGGCTCGACGCTGGAGGTCGATGTCGGCTTCTTTGGCCCGCCTGCCTGCTGTCCGGATGAACTCTTGTCGGTCATCGAAGAGCTTGATTGGCAATTGTGGGCCTTGAGAGAAATCAGCAGGGACAGTGGCTCTGAGAAAATCGCTTCCCTCGTTAAAGATATAAACGACAATTTGAACTGGGAGTCGGTCAAGCTTACGTTGCTTGATCTTGACACTAAAACGCCGGTGGCGGCTGAAGTATTGGCGGCCGCCTTCACCAAACTTCACGACGCCCGATTTATGATCGACTCAACAGATTCCTCTGGCGAGGATGAGTCCAGGCCGGTTCGCTCGCTGCTGGTCAACCTCATCAAGCGTGTTGAGGAGGCCGTCTTGCAGCTGCTCTTTGAGGTCGACCCGGATAAGCAGGGGGGGCTTTATCCACCCCGCATGGACGACTATTCGATTGACTTGGCCATGTGGCATCGCGAGCGAGACGGAGACGGACGAGGTCCCGATCCTCGTGCCGCCATGTGGAAAGTCGCCTGGGAAATATCGAGCGTCCAATTTGGCAAGATGGTGCGGGAATCGCGGCCAAAGGACGACTGTTTCAAAGCGGTTTTTTCCGCTGGCGAGTCAGCTTCGAAAGCCGATGTCCGCATCCTCGAGGAAATGATTATGGTTTGCACAACCAAAACTGATTTGCCACGGGTTTCGTTTTGGCAGCCACTGAGAGCTGACGTGGTCGCAGCACTGAACGAGCGCCGGCAGCCAGATTTTGCCTTGGCGATCGAAAGTCTACGGAAGTCGTGGAATGGTGAGGCGGCGCAATCCTTCAACGAGATGGTGAAGGCGGCCGTCGGAGGGCAGGAGTGGGCTTTCGGTACCCTAAAACTCTTGAATGAGGACACACGTTTTAAATTCAAGTGCTACCCGAGGGTCGAGCTAGACGAGCGGCGGGCGTCTTTGCCTCAAGCAACGGTCGAAGAACAACTCGAATGGCGTGATGACGAGACCGTCCCCATTAATGATGATATAGAGGTTTTTTACGCGTCAGCCCCGAATCATTCCCACCGCGTTGTCAGTCGCGGGCTGCCAGTTCCGTTGTCGGCGGAAGCATGTGCTGCCGAACTGGAGGCCGTTGTCCGCGAGGGACCGCCGGAAGTGATCGCCGCCGCCAAGGCCGTTCGCACTGCGACCGATCGCCGACGAACGTTTGGTGACGCCGTCCCCGATCCGCTCGACGCTGTAGTCAGAGCAAGCAATGCTCTGATCGACACGGGCAATGCGCTGGCCCAAGCCGAGCCAGATGCAACCTGGACCATGGCGGCGTTCAATACACTCCTCATGTGGTGCGAAGCTACGAGGTGCGAGATCATCCCACACGATTGGCACCCCAGTCGGGGCACACCGGTGAATAACCATAAACTGACACTCGATCGATTTGGGTTTCATAACGCTGTGCCGTCAGGCGATATTGTGGTGGAGCGGTTTGGAGCTAGGAACGCGGCTGGAGAGGAGGTGTCTAAACTCGAGGCCTACGTGTCGGCGGGGCCCGAACCTGCTGGCTTCCGCGCGGTTTCCGAGACGGCCAAGGCGTTGACTGGTGAAAACGACTCACTGAAGAGATTTCGGCAGTGTGTCTTGGATTTTCCCAAGCGGTTGCTGGCTGGGCAGACTGAGACGGCTATCTCGACGGGGCTTTTTGATCTCGTCTGGAAAGCGAAGCTGTCGGATCCTGACCAGGCTGTTGTCGAGGCGGCGGTGCAGGCGGTGCACCAACTTCTCGAACAGACCTACTCGCTGGTCTTATTCAGGCCCAAAACGATTGGGGAGTATCCAGAGACATGGCTCAGAACGACCGACGGCAACACGCCGCGAGGAAACAGGGTAGAACTACTACGTCCCGGTATTAGGACTCGTGACAACAAACTCGCCTGTCCGGCGATCGTGAAAGCGGAGTGAAGATCATGGGGGCGATAGTGAAACATAAACATGGGGGCGACAGTGAAAAATAAACATGAAGGAGCAACTGCACTCTGCGAATCGGTCAACGAGATTTTCGGCCGCTGGCCGCTGTGGCCTTGGACGGTTCTCGGCCTTATCGTCGCGGGCGGAGGCGTCGGGCTAGCTATCGGGCCTACGCTGCGCGGTTTCGGCGAGTCAGGCTCTGCAGCGCTGGGAAGTGCGGCGTGCGCCGGTTATGGCATGGTGGCGGCGGCGATGCTTTCATTGCTGCCCCGACTGGCAAAGCTCGCTCTGCTGCAGCGAAACATAATCCGCCGGCCCACCAGCGTCGAGGACTCGTGGTGGCCGCTAAAGCTACTCGGCCCCGCGCTTTTGGCCACGCCTACTCTGCGGCGAACTCCGGAAGAGTTCAGGTTCGCGGTGGACACCGCCGGTGGCCAGACTCGCTCGATCCTGTCCGATCGACTCTGGCCTGTTTGGGTGACGGCGTTTGTAACGCCAGTGCTCGGCCTAATCACGGCCTGGCAGAACGGCGCCAAGGTGCAACTTCGCCTGCCACAGGGCGAAGATTTTGCTACGGTGTTTCCCGTGTTCCTTGCTCAGGTATCACCCCCGATGGTGGCCACGGTCGCTTCGTCGTTGGCCCTCATGGTGGCGATCGTTGTAACGGACCAGTGGACCAAAGGCTTGCTGCAGCGATGGTGCGGGATCGTTCAGTCAGATGACGGCGACCATCCTGTCGTCAGCGCCGGATTCGGACGGCAGGAATTTATTGAACCGCCTGAACCAGTTGGACCGGCACCTCGGCCCGTTGCCCCTGTCCCCCCGATGATATCCGGGGCGACGCATCACCTCGACCCTGATGAGCTCAACGCGATTTGGAAGCAGTCTGAGTCCCGCAACAGTTAGTGCTGCACCGCTCATTTTCCTCGATTTTGGAGCCTATACATGCCGACTAGCCGTTCCCTCCTGCCTGTGTTTGGTATGTGGATCGTGTGGGTTTACCTGCTGTCGCTGGTCGCGTTGCGGCCGCTTAGCGACATTTCACCAGCACCCTTGCGGCCTTCCGTACGATTTGTTGATGCCGATGAGATCTACAAAGTCGACTCCGATGCCGACCCAAATGGCTTGCAGGGAGTAGCGGCCGAACTGTCCGAACCGTTTGATCGCGTGATCGAGATTCCCGTCACCGCGATTCCAGTCGCGAGCTCTTCGGAAGGCGTTACGCAGGCGGAGCCCGGCCGCGATTACACGATCGACCGTGACGCCGTCTTTGTGTTCCCCGCCTACGAGACTCGCGGCTACCTCCGGGAAAGGGATACATTTCGCGACGTGACTGTCACCCCGGACCCGGGTGCGTTGGAGCCCCGTCGATTTCGCCTGCAACTCGACGGCACTGAGCAGGTCGTGGTCGCGGCAGATCCGCAGGCCTTTCGCACCATTCAGATTCCGGCAGCCAAAAAAGAGCCACCCTCCAAGGGTAACCCGGTCCACTTTCGGGAGTCGCTTGTAGATGTCGACGAGAAAGATCTGATCGACTTCAAATTTTTTCTTGACGCGAAGCGTCCACCTGAGAAAGATGCAGAGTTGCGGTTTTCGCTCTACAAGGTGATGGGGCCGGGCGAAGCGGCTGTGCTGCACTTCAGCAAAGAGTTTCCCGCGGGCATGGGCGAAACATCGTTCAGCCTTAGCGACTTGGTGAGCCGGGAAGACCTTAAGCGAATCGGCGCGGCCTACGATCCAAGCCCGGGAATCGACGAGTGGTACGAACTGCACGTCGATGCTCGGCCGCCCCTGATTTCAGCCGGGGATCCCTGCCTGACAACGATCTTTTGCCGCGACAGGGACGAGCCCGCGGCATTGAAGTTCTACGTCGAGGATCAGGCTGGTAAACCCTTCAAGCGGATTCTTCCAGGCACCGATTTTTGGGTTACTGCGGAGCTCTCCCGGCCGATCGAGGTCGAGTGCCCTGTAACGCCCGTTATCGACGGCAAGAAATTCACTCCGGGGGGGGTGATTCCCGCCGGACAGCAACGCAGTGACCGCATGGGCCCCTTTCGCCTGCCGGCAGCCGGCAAGAATACTGAACAGGACATGCTCGTGAGCGTTGACGCGCGGCCGGGCGACGGCCTCGGTCGGTGCCAGTCGTGCAACGGTAAAGCCGGCGGCTGCCCTGAATGCCGGAAAAAGTGCAGCAGGTGTGGAGGCCCCCCTGGAAGCTGCCCTACTTGCGAGGCTGAGTGTAAACAGTGTGGCGGTCGGCCGGGTGGCTGCGAGAGCTGCCGTGGCATCTGTAAGAACTGCGGCGGTGCCCCTAGGGGATGTAAGGAGTGCAAGCCGTTGTGCGGCAAATGCGGGGACCGTAAGGGAGGCTGCGCTGCTTGTGGCAACGGGAGCGGTATCTGCAGCAACTGCAAGGGGAAGCCGGGTGGTTGCGGCGTCTGTGGTGGCGGTGGTGGCGGGTCAGGTGGCGGTGGTCCGGTAAGTCCGCCGCCGGGAGAATCGCTGCCCGTAGGGCCGCCGGTGCCGGGCGACTTCATGATCTTCCTCGTGAACAACCAGCGACTTCACGAACCGGGCGATATCATTACAAAACAGGTTCGTGAGGCGATCAAGGATCGGAATCCATATGATAAAGGGGTGATCGTGATCAACGGCGACGGAAAAGAGTCGCTGCTTACCGAAAAAAGTGACCCGCCTGCAGCAGACCGGTCATTTGAAACCTTTAGTAAGGACAAGCAAGACCTCGAAAGCCAAGCGGCACAGGTCGTAGAGACTATCGTCCGCAAGCGGAAAAATGCAGAGAAATCTGACATTCGCACGCTTGTCATCTGGCCTGAGCGGGATTTCGTTTCCGCGTCAAGCCTCGAAGTTTTTCAAGCACTGGCGAACGACGGTCGCGGGCCGGTTTCCTTCCTTTGCCCCGACGCTGATCCCGAACGGGCGCGGGAGCTCGCCAATGGCTTGGTGCCGGGGGACGGTGCTAAGACTGAGGTGACCGTCCGGTCGCCGAAGTCGGGGGAACTCGTCGATCACATGAATGACGTCTTGGACACGATTGGGGCGGCCCCGGAAGACGAGCTCATCCCTGAAGAGACGAAAAAATGATCATTCGACACTGCATCCCACCGCCGAATTCCTGCCGCAGCCTGCTGGCGGTGGCATGGTTTCTCCTGCTTGCCGTGCCGGCATGGGCACAGCAGCCCAAAGCCACCCTGACGGCCTCCCATTGCGGGTTCTTGGGGCAGACACTCTTGCCCAGTCTCGCCATGGGTGTGAGGCGGATCGATGATCCCGATATCGAGAGTCTAGAACTCCGCGACATGCCTGACCCGACCGCGAAAATCACTAAGGAGGAGCCCCTCTTCCAGCCGTTCTTCGTGACCGCTACGGAAACCGATAAGACCGGCGGCAAGTGGCACCGACTGCAGAGCGACTACACCACAGCGGCGCCGCTCGGTTGGGCTTCAGACCGCCATGTCCATCTGCTGCAGAGCCGCTATGCATATGCATATGCATATAAGCTTGCGAATCGTCAGCGGAAGGAACTCGCTGACTTGCAAAATCTTTCCAAGGAGAGCTACGAGCGGCTCCTCAAGCAGTCAAAGGGAGATGCCGAGGGCGGAAAGGATAAGATCATGGTTCGGGAACGGCCCGGCGCGGAACACTGGCAACCGGTCGCGATCCAAGACATCGTCCCGTTCGTCGAACTACTAATTCCTCTTAAGGAACGCGACAAAGAGCACCCTGACACGACGCCCACGTTCAAGTTCGGAATCCCCCTGGAAAATCGGCTCGTTCACATGGGCGCTGTTTGCGGTGGGCCGATAGACGACAAAAAGCTTCGTGAACTTAGAGCAACCATCCTCGTAGCGAAGGAACTTGAAATGCTCTTTGTCGTCGACGAGACGGTAAGCATGCTGCCGTTCAACCAAGTGGTCGCCAGCTTTATCCGTACGGCCGACCATCTCGCGGCGAATAGGCCGGCACCCATGAAGGTGGCCGTCTGCTCCTACTCGGACGGTCCTCCGGGCAAGCGGGTCACGCTCGGCGCCTTTAAAACGGGGCCGCAAATCAAGGCACTCGCGGACCAGGTCGCTTTGCTCGGCCAAACTCTTCCCCCGGATGATTTTGCAAATCCTCCGGAACGCATGCTTGAGGGTCTAAGAGACGCACTGAGGGATATGAAGTTTCTCCCCGGCGGAACGCCGTTTGTAGCTGTGGTCGGCGACACCGGGCATGAACCAAAAGACCCCGACAAAAATGAGCTCATCGCGGAAGTTGCCCGTTTGATTCAGAAACACAGCGTCCGGGCCTACTTTATGCACGTCGGCCGGCGAAAAACTCCCGAAGAGCTTCTCTTTCAGGGCGACTTTGACATGGTTCAAACGGCGGCTGTGAAGCTCGGCGTGCCGAAGGATCACATTGTCTATGAGCCAGCCGAAAAAAATAACTTGGAGGAAGTGCTGAAGAAGTCACAGGACGAGGTCGAGGCCGAGAGGCGGCGGCGCCAGCAGCAGATCGTCCGCATGGAATCCCGCACGCCTTACACGGAGCCGGGGCCGAAACTGCTGAAGGCCCTCGAGGCTCGCGGCATCGACCCGGCCAAGTTTGACAAGGAGCACCTGCAATACTTCGTGCCGTCTCAAGGCTGGTTGTTTCACCCGAGTGGGCCAACCACGGGCGCCGCCCAGCCGCAGTTCCGAGAACTGTTTTTTTTGGCGAAACCGGAACGAATGGCGATCAAAGGGCTCTTTGACGATATTCGCGACAGGCTAACCCGTAATGAGCCAATCGACGGCGATGCTGTAATTGAGAAGTTCGCTAAGGGGTTAGCCGTCGCAGCAGGCAATTCAGCGCTCGAATCCCGCGTGCTAGGAGCCTGGAAGAAAATTCCCGATCGCCAGCGGAGCGTCGGTGCTTTCTTGGAGGATGTGTTTGGCCTGCGGCTCAAAGCGGCTCTGTCTTTTCCTTCGATCACCTACGCGAAGGACCAACCGGCGACCCAGCAGGGGATTGCTCGGATGCTTGAGAGGATTGGCCGGTTGGGAGAGGCCTTCAAGGCCGGAGGCGATACGGCGTTTTGGTTCGATGCATCCTCACTCGTGCCCTAAGACCCACTCACTGACCATTGCACCCGCACATCGGTACCGCCGCGTACCGAGTAGTCGCCTGGAGAACAACATCGGGACTCCTTTGTGGTAATTCCGGTTCGATGAGTACGACTTTTACCGGTGGGTTACCCCAGCCGTTCTGGTTGATGAGGCGGCGAACGACATCGGCTAAGATTTTTTCGCCATTGTAGCTCGAGAGCATTTCGAGCCGTTCTTTGACCGGAATGGCAAGTAGGATACCGTGATCGCGCGAATACCATCTCCATTCTGTTGAGGCCTTCATCACGTCACGAATGTCGTCGATTTGATCGGCTTCAGCGGGATTGCGTAAGCTCTTGATCTGCCGTGCCAAGCCTTCGGCAATCGTATCGGAGTTGGTTAGGATTTGAGTTGCCAGGCTCCTGGTCAGCGGTTCGACCGGCTGCCTTACGGCGACGGCTTCATCGTCGCCGAAGCAGGGGGCGACCAGACACGCAGCCAAAACCAGAAAATGAGCAATGATACGTGAACGCATGGAGTGTTCCCGGGGAGTTTCTAAGGGCGGCGAATATTTTACCGCAGCGATGCAACTACGGCTCTGTGGAGGCTAATTGGAGGTAAGACCGTTGTCAACCAGTGGGGCATGCCCGGACAACCGAAGGATGTGAGCTGAACTGTAAAACCAGCATCGAGACGAGTGAGTGCCGTAAATCGGAGGAACCCCAACACGCATCCATAGAGTTTACGTCCGATTCGACAGTCGATTTGTCCGCATTCCCTCTTCCCCCGCTCACTGGGCCTCGGCTGACGATCCCCCAGAGTCATTTATGGATTCACCAAGCCTGAGCGGGTAGAGGGAATATTCATATCCCGCCTTCACAATCGCCGCTTTAAGGGATTGAAAATCAGCAAAGGAATCGTCAAAGATGACAGCCCCGACAACCCACTGATCTTTTGTAAAAGAAGCCAACATCTGCCGAACCTCACGGTCAATGGCGGTAGGATCGATAGCGAGCCCGGTATCCGGCTTGGGCCTAGCGATTTGCGGTGATCCTGTCACATAAAATTGTTTCGTGTTTGGACCGTTGCGAAACCCATTGCGCCACGCATGCATCATGAACACTTTTCCAAACCGTACATAAAGACAAACTTGTTTTTTTGCCGATGGCCGCAAACGTGACCTGCCTCCATGAATGACGCCAGTTCTTAAGTTAGGAGTTTGCCCTCTGACGCTGCCCCCAACTTGGTACCAGTCGGGTTGTTAGCCGCTCGAATAGCACCGTTGGCCTTGACCTGCCCCCATGAATGACGCCAGTTCTTAAGTTAGGATTTTGCCCTCCAATAGACCAGCCCCGTGCGTTTGCTGAGGCGTACGCCATGCGAACGCACGGGGCTGCCACGCCTCTGGGGCCGGGGGCCGGTAGCCCAAGGCACTGTGCGGCCGGATCGTGTTGTAGTGCTGCCGCCACCGTTCGATGAGCACCTTGGCTCGATCAGCGTGTCAAACGCTTCCCGTTCCAGTAACTCGTCTCGAAGCAATACAAAAGAAGCTCTTGATGGTGCCATTCTCCCAAGGTGAGCCAGGCTCGATAAACAACGTCTTCACGCCAACACGCCCTAGCCATTCACGGACGCTCTTGGCCGTGAACTCGCTCCCGTTGTCGCTGCGGATATGATCCGGCACACCCTTGCAGACGAACAGGTCGCTCAGCCGCTCGAGCACATCTTCGCTCGT
>JAPLPD010000317.1:0-26995 GCA_026400395.1 Alphaproteobacteria bacterium
CCCGGCGGCACCGGAACCGGATCGGGCCGCTCGATCCCCGGCGTCGATCTCGGCAAGACAGTCCGCCGGGCGGTGGCCGAGGGGTTGCTGCTCAAGGGCGGCGGCCATGCGATGGCTGCGGGCATCACGCTGAAGCACGGCGCGATCGCGGAGTTCCGCGCCTATCTCGAACGCGAACTGGCGGAGAGCGTCACCGCGGCGCGCGCCGATCGGGCGCTGCTGATTGACGGCGCGGTCAGCGCCGCCGGGGCCAATGCCGCCCTGGTGGAGACGATATCCAGGGCAGGGCCGTTCGGCGCCGGCAATCCGGAGCCGGTGGTGGCGTTGCCGCATCACACGGTCGCCTACGCCGAGGAGGTCGGCAAGGCGCACGTCCGCGTACGGCTTCGCTCGGGGGACGGCTCGATGCTGAATGCCATCGCCTTCCGCGCGGTCGGCCAGCCGCTCGGTCAGGCGCTGATGAAGAACCGCGGACAGCCGCTGCACGCAGCGGGCACCCTGTCGATCGACCGCTGGAACGGCGGCGAGCGCGTGCAGCTTCGGCTGATCGACGTGGCGCAGCTCGATCCGAACGCGCGGCCGTGACTGCGTTCAGGCGGTCTTGCCGGCGGGCTTGATCGCCTTCATCACGATTATCGACTGGGAGATGACGTTGTAATACGTCGCCTGGGCATGCTGCACGTCGGCCTCGGTGATCTCGCCGCGCTTCAGGCGGTCGAGCCAGCGGTCGTCGAGATCGAACTCCGCCGATTGCACCACCAGATCGACATCGAGATAAATGCCGAGCGGCGTGTTCGCGCCGCCGCGCGCGATCAACCGCCGGTTGGCAGCCTGGGAGAACATGTTCAGCCCTTCCGGCGTGATTGGGCGAACGTGGGTCGGGTCGATCAGGAAGTGATCGTGGCGGGGGTGCGGGACCACGATGGTGATGGTCGCGCCGTCGCGGCACACCCGATAAAGTTCCTTGATGATGCCGAGATAGATGTCCGGTGTTTGCCCCAGATGCTCGAGTACGTGGGAGAACAGCACCTCGTCGACGGAGTTATCCGCCCACGGCCACGGCAACCGCTCCAGATCGACCACCTCGTCGGGATTGCAGACGGCGATCTTATCGACGTTGTGCCAGCCCGCCATTTTCTTGTCGCCGCAACCGAGATTGAGCCGCATCCGGCCTCCGAAACGCGCCGCCGCCCGGCGCGCCACGCGCGGGCATCGCGCGAACATTGGCTTGGACAAGGCCGCCCTGGCAAGGCTAACTAGTCGGGGCATCGTGCAGGGCAAAAGCGAATGAGCAAACTCAATCTCTCCGTCGCCATCGGCGATTATGACCGTAACCGGCCGTTGATCGACGGGGCCGTGCAGATCGACGGAGTCGATCCGGTGTTCATGAAGCTTTATCCGGAGGAAATCTTCTTCCGCGCGTTCCGGACCGAGGACTTCGACATCTGCGAATGTTCGCTGTCGAGCTTCTCGGTGAAGACAGCCGCCGGCGATTGCCCCTACGTGGGCGTGCCGGCGTTCGTGTCGCGGATGTTCCGGCACACATCGATGTTCTGCCGCACCGACCGGATCGAGAAGCCCCAGGACCTGAAAGGTAAGAAGGTCGGCGTGCCGGAATACCAGCTCACCGCCAACGTCTGGGCGCGCGCCATCCTGGAAGACGACTTCGGCGTAAAGCCGTCTGACATCCACTGGATCCGCGGCGGCATCGAGCACGCGGGACGGCCGGAGAAGATCACCATCAAGCTGCCCGACGGCGTCCGGCTCGACAACGCGCCGGAGGGCAAGACCATTTCGCAATTGCTGGCGGACGGCGAGATCGACGGCTTCATGGCGCCGCGGCCGCCCACGATCACCGGCAAGAACATCGGCTGGCTGTTCCGCGATCCGGTCGCGGCGGCGAAGGACTACTACAAGCGCACCGGCATCTTTCCGATCATGCATCTGATCGGCGTGCGGCGGACGCTGGCTGAGAAGCATCCGTGGCTGCCGGGCGCGGTTCTGAAGGCGTTCGAGCAATCGAAGGCAGCGGCGATGGCGCATCTGTGGGACACGTCGGCCACCAAGGTGACGCTGCCGTTCGTCGAGGAGCGGGTCGCCGAGGCGCGCGAACTGATGGGCGAGGATTACTGGCCCTATGGCGTGGAGTCGAACCGCAAAACGCTGGACACCTTCCTGCACCATCATCATGCGCAGGGTCTGTCGTCGCGGCGGCTCAAGGTTGAGGAATTGTTCCACCCGGGCACGCTGGAGAGCTTCAAGATTTGAGGCTTGTGCGTGTCGCCCGCTACGCGCCTTTCCTCAAACGCGCGAGTACCTTGAGACCAGCGTAGCCATCCGCCGGCTCGAGGCCGACCTTGTCCTGGTAGGACTTCACCGCGCGCATGGTGTCCGGCCCGACGCGGCCGTCGAGGCCGCCGGTGTCGAAGCCGGCATCGGTCAGGCGCTTCTGTAACTCCTTCAATTCGGCGATCGTCGGCGTGCGCTCGCCGTCAGGGAACGGCTGCACGAACGGTCCGTCGCCGCGCAGCCGGTCGCTCAGATGGACGATCGCCAGCGCGTAGTTCATCGACGGGTTGTAGCTGTGCACGGCCTTGAAGTTCTGACCGAGCAGGAACTTCGGGCCCCCCGATCCGGGCGACCAGGCACGCGCGGCGGCGTTCGGCAGCGGAAATGCTTCGCCGGTGGCGCGCTTGACGCCGGCCTTCGCCCAGGCGGCGTAAGTGCGCGCCCGGCCCGACGCCGGACCCTTGACCTCGTAGCCCCAACGCTCGCCACGGCGGTAGTTGCCGCGCTTGACGAGATAGTGCGCGGTCGAGGCCAGCGCGTCGGCGGGACTGCCGAATGTCGACACCCGGCCGTCGCCGTCGAAATCCTGGCCGACGTTGAGCCAGACCTCCGGCATCCATTGGGTGTGGCCCATGGCGCCCGCCCATGAACCGTTCATCTCCTTGGGCGAACTCCAGCCGCGCTCGACGATCACCAGTGCGTTGAGCAGTTCCTTCTCCCAATAGACGCGGCGGCGCGGCTCGCCCCATGCCAGTGCCGCCAGCGCCGGAAAAATCGGCCGCATATACTTCTGCTGCACCTTCGGATCGCCGTAGGCGGATTCGACGCCCCATATCGCCAGCAGCAGATAGCGGTCGACCCCGGTGGCGTGTTCGACCTTGGCCAGCAGCGCGGCATTCTCCTTCGCGGCGGCCTTGCCGGTCGTCACGCGCCATTCGGAGACGCGCCGGTTGAGATACTGCCACGTCTGTTCCTTGAATTCGGGCTGTGCGCCCTGCAACTCGTAGACCGACAAGTCCGGCTTGAGGCCGTCCATCACGCCGTCATAGGTCTTTTCGGAAATGCCGCGCGCCAGCGCGCGTGGACGGAAGCCGGCCACCCATTCCGGGAACGATGTTTTGGAGTTTTGCGCGAAACCGCTTGGGTTAAAGCCGAGCAAGGCCGCGCCAGCGAGGGCGCCTTGCAGAAAGAATCGACGATGGTTCATTCCGGCAGTCTATGGGCCGGGACCGCGGCGGCAACAGGCCAGACTGCCCGTGACTCTTCGCCGCTCCGCTTACTCCTGGCGTTCCGGCCGCCGCGATTCCTGCCGCTCTTCCTGATGGGCGACGCGCTGGCGGTGCCGCGACTTGGACTTGGCCTTGCCGCGTCGCGACTTGATCTCTTTGGCGCGCTGCGGCGCTTCAGGCTCGCCCTTTGCCGTGGTGCTTGGCGCCGCCCGCGACGGCTTGCACGAGGCCGGGTTCGTCGCACACCAGCCCGACGATATGCCGCTGGTCGGATCGGTGCTGGCGACTGCGCTGGGATCGGACAACTCCGCGCCGCGCTCGCCGATCAGCCGTTCGTAGGCGGTGACCAGGGTCATATAGGGGTTGACGAAGACCCAGCCATGCCGGGTCGGCACCTGCACGTCGAAATGCAGATGATAGCTGGTGCCGGCCTCCTTCATGCTGAAGTTGGAGACCTCGCCGATGATCTCGCCCTCGTGGACGCGGCGGCCGTTCAACAGTCCTTCGGCGTCCATCTTGCGCGGATTCATATGCAGATAACGGAAGCGGATGTGCTCGTTGGCGGAGTTGACGAACAGGTACGCCGCTTCCTGACGCGGCGAGCGCAGAATCACGCCGTCGCGCACCGCGACGATGTTGCCGCGGTGGGTGCATTTATCGGAGCCGGCCGGCGGCTTGCACGGCGCGGCACGGATGTCCTGGCCCTGATGGCCGATGCCGCCGGGGCATTGCCCGACCGGAAAGCCGCGGCGCTCGCAAAAGTTATCGCGCCAGACGGCCGGCGGCGACTCGTCTCCGTCGGAGGCGGCCACGCGGCCGCGGCTCCAGTACACCTGGGAGATCGCGAAGGCCGGCGTCTCCTCGAGCGGGAACCGGATTTGCGAATAGGCTGTGTAGTCCGGCCGCCCGCTGCTGCCACGCGATCCGGAGCCGGACGCAAGCTGGCCCGGCGCGTAATAGCCGAACGCGCGCGAGGTGACCGTCGGCCGCTCGATCGGCAGTGGCCGCGCCGCCCGCAAGGTCCGCGGCATGCCGCCGACGACGCGCAGTGAGCGCAGAAAGCGTTGCGCGATCTGGTCGGCCGACCGGCATGTCGGCATCCGGTAGCGCGACACGCCTGCGTCGAAGCAGACGATCGACACCACGTAGGGTACGCCGAAGCGGGTGAACGTGTAGCGCAGGTGGTGTTCGAGGATCATCCGGCGGATGCCGGGAAACTCGTCTTCGAGCGCGGGGACCGGCTGGCCTTCGGCGAGGATCGGCGCCTCGAGGTCGTAGAGCAGCGCCGAACCTGAAATCTGCACTTCGATCGGATCGGAAAACTTGATGTCGGAAAACTCGGGCACGTCGCCGGTGCGGATTGCAAAGGCGGCATCGTATCCGGCGGGGCCCGGATAAAAGAATCGCGCCGCGTGGAAGCCCGAGTAATACCGATCGGTGTTGTCGGCGGTGCCGGCGGCCAGATCGTGCAACATGACGGCCACGTCGAACGGCACCAGAACCGGCACCGGACTGGTGGATAAGCCGGCGAACTGCTGCGACATCAGGCCATTCAGGCGGAGCAGGGCGGGGGCGGCCACGCGTCCTGCGCCGTCGCGGCGAGCGCGTGACGAGAGCATCGCGGTGGGCTGCGGCTCAATGGTCGGCAAACTTGCGATCGCGGCCTGCCAATCGACCGAAGCGAACGACAATTGCGGCTGCCGCACGTCCAAAGTTCGCAAATCTTGAGCGCGCACCTCTTGCGCCACGCTCTGCGCGCTGACGAAGGCAAGCAGCAAACCTGGAAGCAACCCCAACACTCTCACGAGTCAACTCTCATGAGGGACAATCCCCGCAGCCAAAATAGCGGACAAAACAGAGATATGGCGAGTTTTGTTTGCCGGGAGCCGCACAAAAAATGAGGGTGTTGTCGGCCAAGGCAGCGCCCGGGGAACATGGGGCCGGTCACCCTCCGTTGGCCCATAACGGAACAAGGCGAACCCCGAGGGAGCGGCAAGGAAGCCGGTATCCAGGAAGGTATCCAGGAAAATGGCCGGCTCGGAGGGACTCGAACCCCCGACCCCTTGGTTCGAAGCCAAGTGCTCTATCCAACTGAGCTACGAGCCGAAACATTGTCCAGCACCCGGCATACAGCCCGGATCGCCTCCGGCTCAAGTGAAATCCGGTCCGGCGCGCGATCCCGACCGATAGGGTGGCCTCAAGGCCAGGGCTTGGACTAGCATCAAACTCGATGGAACGGGTAGACTCCGACTTGCGCGGCCATAAGGGGCACCGAATTGGGCTCGTCCTCGCGGTACTCGCAGCGGCGCTTGGCGGCTGCACCGCCAATTCGCTGTCCAACCTGTCGTTCAGCAAGGAGCCCGACACGCCACCGGTGAACCCGACATTGTTTCCGGCGAAATACCGACCTGAGATCGCCGATTTCATGCGGACCTATCTCAATAACCCGACCAAGGTGAAGGATGCCTTTGTCGGCGAGCCGGCGATCAAGCCGTTTGGCGGAACGCCGAAATACATCACTTGCGTGCGCTACAATCCCAGGGATAACAAAAACCAGTACGAGGGAAGCCAGTCGAATTTGGTGGTTTTCCTGGATGGGCGGATCAATCAGTTCCTGCCGGGCGATCCGGCGATGTGTGCGGGGCTCAACTACCAGCGTTATCCGGAAATTGAATCGATGGTGCCCTAGCAGGGCGGAGGGAGGATTTCATGCGCGGTGTTCTGAACGTTTCGTTGCGTCACTCCGGCGGTTTGCCGTTGCGCGCCGTTGGTGCGGCGGTGCTGCTTGTGGCCTTGATGGCCGCGCCCGCGGAGGCTCACCACGCGATGGGCGGCCGCACGCCATCGACCTTCCTGGAGGGACTGCTCTCGGGTCTGGCGCATCCAGTGATCGGCCTCGATCATCTCGCTTTCATCGTGGCGATGGGTGTCGTGGTCGGTGTGGCCGGTCTCAACCTGGCCTTTCCGGCACTGTTCATCGTTGCGTCCGCCATCGGTGTGGCGCTGCACGTGCGCGGCATGTCGCTGCCGGCGGCCGAAGTGCTGGTGGCGCTGTCGGTGCTGATCGCAGGCAGCCTGATCGCGCTGGCGCGCTCCATCCAGGCTTCGGTTTGGGCGGCGCTGTTCGCCGTCGCCGGGCTCGTCCACGGCTATGCCTTCGGTGAATCGATTTTTGGCGCCGAAGCCTCGCCGCTCGCGGCCTATCTCGTCGGGCTGGTCATCGTTCAGGCGGCGGTCGCGAGCGCCGTTGCGCTGCTGGCGCGGCGAAGCGCCGTGTCCGCGCTTGAGCCGCGGCTCGCCGGCGCCGCCATCGCCGGTATTGGGCTTGCGATTCTGGCAGGGCAGTTCCTCCCCACGTGAGGCCCTTGGCGCGTTGCGTATGTTGAAACGAGGCTCCCACTTAACTTATGTTGGCTGACGAGCAGTCGGTCCAGCCGGAGACAGGAATGATCCAAGCCAAGAGATTCAGCCACGCGGCCTTCGAGACGCCCGATGTTGAGCGGCAGGTCGATTACTTCACGCAGGTCGTGGGACTTGCCGTCGCGGCGCGGGAGAACGGCCGGGTCCATCTCGCCACCAAGGTCGGCGACCTCGTGGTGCAACTCGACAAGGGCGATCAGGCGCGGTGCGTCAAACTCGCCTTCCAGGTCGATCCGGACACTGAGTTCAGTGACATCCGCAAGGGTCTCGAGGCGGAAGGCGTGCGTTGTGAGTCCCGTAGCGACGCCGCGCCGGGCCTGCCGAAGTCGGTGACGTTCGACGACCCCAAGGGCACCAAGCTCGAAGTGTTCGCCGAGCAGACGCCGATCGCCAAGAACCAGCCGGTCGCCGGTATCGGCCCGCTCAAGCTCGGCCATCTGGCATTCTGCGTCGATGAGCCCAAGCAGTTCGTCGAATACTACAGCCGCGTGCTGGGTTTCCGGCTGTCGGACTGGATTCAGGACTGGTTTGCCTTCATGCGCTGCGGTCCGGACCACCACACGGTGAACTTCGTGCGCGGCGCCAAGACGCAGATGCACCACATCGCCTTCGAGTTGAAGGACTGGGCGCAAATTCAGAACGCCTGCGACTTCCTCGGCGGCAAGAACATCCAGCTCGCCTGGGGACCGGGACGGCACGGTCCGGGTCACAATATCTACACCTACCATCGTAACCCGGACGACCAGATCATCGAGCTGTTCACCGAACTCGACAAGATGCTGGACGAGAAGCTCGGCTATTTCGACCCGCGGCCGTGGCACCGCGACCGTCCGCAGAAGCCAAAGGTCTGGGATCAGGCGCGCGACATCTGGGGCACGCCGCCGACCCAGGACTACATCCGCCAGCGCCAGTAGCGAGCGGCAGTCGGCGGGCTAGCTCTCCGCCGACTGCAGCAGGCTTTGCACCGCGGACGTGATCACGTCGGGATTGACGACGTTGATCGGGCTGCCGCGGTCGAAGGCTACGATCTGATCGAAGATGTCGGTGAACTGGATCTCGTACTCGTCGCGGGTGACGTAGCCGAGGTGTGGCGTGCAGATCACGTTCGGCATGTTTAGCAGCGGATGCGCGGTGTCGCGCATCGGCTCATCCTCATAGACATCGACCGCGGCCATGCCCGGCCTGCCGGCGCGCAGCGCCTCGACCAGCGCGTCGCGCACGATCAGCTGCGCGCGGCTGGTGTTGACGAGCAGCGCCGTGGGCTTCATGTGGCGCAGATCGTCGGCGGTGACGATGCCGCGCGTGGCATCGACCAGCCGCATATGCAGCGACAGTACATCGCAGCGTTCGAAGAAGGATAGTTTGCTCGGCGCGACCAGATGGCCCTCGGCCTTGGCGCGCAGCATCGAGTTCGGCCGCGCCCAAACCACGACGTTCATGCCGAAGGCGCGGCCGTAGCTCGCAACCGCGGCGCCGATGCGCCCATAGCCGAAAATGCCGAGAGTCTTGTTGCGCAAGGTCGTGCCGACGCCGATCTGCCAGTTGCCGGCCTGCAGCGATGCCATCTGCTGGGGAATCTGGCGAAAGGCGGAAAGGATCAGTCCCCAGGTCAATTCGGCGGTGGCGTAGGATGGCGTGCCGGGATGCTGGCTCGACGATACGACGACGCCGCGATCGGTGCAGGCGTTGACGTCGATATGCGGATAGACGCTGCGTTGGCTGATCAGCTTGAGCTTCGGAAGCTTTTCGAGCAATGGCGCGCGGATGTGAGTGCGCTCGCGGATCAGCACCAGCGCTTCGGTGTCCTTCAGACGTTCGGCCAGGGCGCCGATGTCCTGTACATGGTCGTTCCAGATCGTGACGTCGTGGCCGGCGAGCTTTTTGAAGCACACGAGCGTTCGCACGGTGTCGTGGTAGTCGTCGAGAACAGTGATTTTCATGCCATCGGTCCCGCCTCAACCATAGCCGCCCACCATAGCGCAGGACCAGGGGGCAGCGAAGGGAGGAACGGAATGGTGAAAGCCGGCGTTAGCAAATTCAAGGGTAGGTTGGACGATGCGCATTTTGGCTTTGATCGGCGTGCTTGTGGCAAATCCGGCGCTGGCAGCGGAACCCAGGGAACTGGTGACCGGCTCCGATGCGGTGCTGTGCCTGAGCGCCGAAAGCCTCGACGCGGCCACGGCTTCCGCCACCGGAAGCCTGCAAAAGAGGCAGGACCGGCTGCGCGGCCTGGGGTGTTTGAAAAGCCCGGCGGGTGTGCCGGCAACCCTGTTGACCGGGTCCGATGGCGTCTGGAGCGTGCGGTTCCGGCCGGAGGGAATGTCCGATGGCATCACCCTTTGGGGCCGCCCTTCGGCGTTCACCTTGCCTGACGGCAGCCCGCTCCCGACCGTGAAGGCGCAGCGGTAATCTACTTCGATGCCTGCAAACGCAGCAGCCGCCCGGCGACCGGCGTGCGCCCGGGTTTGGCGTCGAGATCGACCTGGAATTGCACCTGGACCGATCCCATCGTCGCCTGATAGACGCCGGCGCGCGCCAGTTCCTGGCCGTCATCGGCGAAGTCATAGAGGTTCTTGCGCAGCTTGCGGCCTTCCGGAGCGAGGATGATCCGCTCGGCCGGGCGATCCAGCCGATCGATCACCACTGGTGTTCCGGCCTTGAGCTCGACCACCGGCGATAGACCGTAGATGACGAACTGCGGCCGCAGCGCCAGCGGTGAGGGCGCGCCCAGCTTTGGCGCGCCGCGAAAAACCATCGCGCCGCTCTTGCTTGCGTTGACGACCGTGAGTTCCATCCGGCCGCCGTCACAGTTGATCTTCTCGCGGTCCACGGTGCCGCCGCGCACTTCGCTCAGCTCGGTGCCGATGGTGATGGTGGCGGCGCCAGCGATGGTTTCGCGCTGGCAGGACTTCATGTAGCCGAGAATGACGCTGTCCTTGGCGCCGAGCTTGATAACCTTGCCGGCGCTCACATAGTCCATGAGTTCGATGCCGCGCGGATTTCCGGTGATGTCCTCGACCAGGGCGATCGGCGCCTGCGCCGAGGCGGGCCCGGCCATAACCGGCAATACAGCAAGCGCGACAGCCGCGAGCGCGATACGCCTCATGGCGTTGAACTCCAAAATGTCGTCACGTGCATCAATACCACGGCGCCATGCGTCCGGTCACCGGCCTTCTGGTTCCCGCGGAACGGCACAGGACCTCATCGAGACAAGGTCGTGTTATCCTGGTTCTGCGAATCGCAACCCGGGTGCCAAGGGGAATGCACGATGATTCGACATGCGACGCTGGCCCTGTTGATCTGCTTGTTTGGCGCGCCTCCGGCCTTTGCGCAGAAGATGAACTATCTCGGACAGATGATCGATCTGACCGAACTGATCCCGCCGCCGCCGCCGCAGGATTCCGCGGCGTGGAAGCAGGATCTCGACGAGGTTCTTGGCATGCAGGACAGCCGCACCGAGGCGCAGGTGCAGCGCGCCGTAGCCGACAATATCCTCTCGATCTACCGCTTCGAGGACGTGCTGGGACCGAAGTTTAAAAAGGAAAACCTGCCCCTCATGGACGCGCTCATGGAGAAGGCGCAGGCGGACGCACGCGCCGTCCTGATCGCCGCCAAAAATGCCATCCAGCGCCCGCGTCCGGCCGCCGCCAGCAAGCAGGTTCTCGCGCTCGGAGGCACGCCGCGGCTGCCAACCGCCTATCCCAGCGGCGGCGTCGTGTTTACGACGGTCACCGCGATCGTGCTGTCGAAGATGGTTCCCGAGAAGCGCTTCGAGTTGTCCGAACGCAACCGCGAATACGCGGTCAACCGGGTCGTACTCGGTCAGCACTTTCCGCGCGATGTGCGCGCCGGCGAAATTGCCGGCACGGTGATCGCGCACGCACTGATGCAGGTGCCGGCCTTCATGATCGATCTGCAATCCGCCCGCGCCGATCTGCGGCAGGCGCTGGACTATCCACCGGAACCGGAGTCGGTCGGTTCGACCAAACCGAAATAGCGAGAGCGATGACGGCGGAGACGCCTCAGCCAGGGGGCACGAATTTGTAGGGGGGCCTCCGAGGGTTCAAACGCGATGATCTTGTTGCGAAAGATTGGAATTGAAAGCTCGTGAAAAAAAACGCGTCCAACATTGACCCACCGAGACCACAATGTTGCCGCGTGAGCGGAAACGAGCGGTCCAGACATCGGGGTTCGACGAACCTTGATTCAGCCTCTACACCACGCCCATCAATTCGCTGAGCTGGTTCACGTACCGGCTAAAGCGCGGGTCGGCGCGGGTTTCTTTCACTGCGCGCGGACGCGGCAGATCGATCCGCACATCCTCGATGATTCTGCCGGGCCGCGGCGACATCACTACTACGCGGTCGGACAGGAATATCGCTTCGGTGATGCTGTGTGTCACCAGAAAGACCGTTTGCCGCGCCTCCTCCCAGATGCGCAGCAGCTCGATGTTGAGCCTATCACGGGTCAGCGCATCGAGCGCGCCGAACGGCTCGTCGAGCAGGAGGATGCTTGGCCGCACGATCAGTGCCTGGCCGAGCGAGACGCGCTGCTGCATGCCGCCGGACAATTGGTGCGGATGGTTCTTCTCGAAGCCCTTGAGGCCGAGCAGGTCGATCATCCGGCTGGTGTCGGCCGGTGTGATTGGCTTCTTGCGAATCTGCGCGCCAAGATTGAGGTTGGCTTCGGTCGTGAGCCAGGGCAGCAGGTTCGATTTCTGGAAGACGATCGAGATGTCGGGCGAGGGGCCTTCGATCGGCGCGCCGTTGACCAGCGCCGCGCCGTCATAGGGCAGCAGGCCGCCGATGATGCGCAGCAACGTGCTCTTGCCGCATCCGCTCGGGCCGATTACCGAAACGAATTCGTGGCCCCGGATATCCAGGTCGATGTCGCTCAGGGCGAGCGTGCCGCCGGAGCCGGCCGAATAGGTCTTGGAAAGCTTCCGGATCGCGACTGCCGTCTGCACCTTGGCATTGGTGATGTTCGTCATCATACCGCGCGCCACCAGACCAGCTTGCTGATCAGCTCCATTAGCAGGAACAGCGCCCAGGACAGCACCGCGATGGTTATGAGGGCGGCGAACATCTGCGCGGTCTGCGCGGTCGACGATGACACCAGGATGACGTAGCCGAGCCCGTTCTGCGAGCCGATGAACTCGCCGACGACGGCGCCGATCATCGCCAGCGGGATCGCGATCTTGCAGCCGTCGATGAAACTCGGCAGCGCGGACGGGATGCGCAGACGCCAGATCGTCTCCCAGCCCGACGCGTTAAGCGCGCGAAAATGCTCGACCAGATTCTGCGGCGTGCCCGCGAGCCCGCCAAGCGTCGCGATGATGATCGGAAACACCGCGAACAGGAACGCCATTACGAATTTCGCGCTGAGTCCGTAGCCGAACCAAACCACCATGAGCGGCGCGAGCGCCACCTTCGGAATGCTCTGCATCGCCGTGATCATTGGATAGACCGTGCGGCGCACCGTCGGGACGAAGAAGATCGCGAGCGCAATGATAACGCCGCCGACGGTCGCTGCGGCAAATCCGACCACCACCTCGAGCAGGGTGATAAGCCCCTGGTTCCACATCGACACCCGCTCGTTCCACAGCACGGCGAAGACATCGCTCAGTGTGGGAAACAGATAGGGCTTGATGCGGAAGAAGCGAACGCTCCACTCCCACAGCAGCCCGAGCACGATCAGGAACAGGACCGGATCGACAACGTTGCGGATCTTTTCGCTCATCAATGTGTCGCCGCCATCATCGCGTGCTCGGGAAAGGCCGCGTCTCGACCACGCCGGTCCGACGGATCACCCTACTTTTCAATGAATTGGTTGGTAAAGGTGTCCTCGGCCTTCACATTTTCAACCTTCATCGTCCGCGACACGAAATCGAAGGTGTTCTTGGCGCGCGTCGGGTCGATGTAGCCCAGGCCATGTTCGTCGACGCCCGGGCCCTTAATCAGCTTGTTGATGTCGATGATCTGGTCGTAAACCACGGCGCGATCGGATTCCGGAAACATCTTCTTGGTGATGTCGGCACCCTCGTTCGGATTCTTGATCATGTCCTCGTAGCCGCGGTAGGTCGCCTTAAGGAACTTGCGGACCACGTCCGGACGCTTGGCGACCGTCTCGTCGGTCACCGCGACGCCGCTGCCGATATTTTGCAGGCCCATGTCTTCGTATGAAAGGAAGCCGATCTTGACGCCGGCGGCGCGGGCCTGATGCTCGAGGATCGGCTTCCCCGATCCGAGCCAGCATTCGTAGATGTCGATGGTGCCATTGACTAGCGCGGGATAGATCACCGAGCCCTGAAGCTGGACGATCTTCACATGGTCACTCGTCAGTCCGTTGAGCGATAGCAGCGCGGGGAATGTGGTCGTTACTGGCGTTCCGGCGGCGGCACCGAGCGTCATGCCCTTCAGTTCCTTGACGCTCTTGGGATTAATCCGGCTTTCGACGAAGCAGACGCCGCCCGGATTGGTGGCATTGATCGCGCCGATCATCCGCGTCTTGCCGCCCTTCGAGCGGTTGAGGATGACGCCGTCCGGGTTGCCGTAGCCGAACTCGAACATACCCTGGTCGATCTCATTCACGGTTCGCAGGCCGCCGTAGCCGCGCACCGCCGAGACGTCCAAGCCCTCGGCGCTGTAGTAGCCCTTGTCGATCGCCACCACCACGCCCGAAGTGCTGCCTTGCGGCAGCCACGAGAGGTTGAAGACGATCTTGTATTTGCCTTGGGATTGGGCAGGCCCAGCCATGCCTGCGAGTAGAATGCCCGCGAGGACAAGTTTGGCGCTGACGTTCACATCATCTCCTATAACCCGGCAAATGGGTCACACACTTAAAGCGAGCTTACGGGTCACCTCATTTTGCGTCAACGCGACACGAAGTCCGGAGTGCTGCGCGCGATGCGCGTTAGTTAGGCTTGCCGTGCATAGCCTTCAATTCGGGGAATCGATCGCTCAAATGCGATCCGGGATGGTAGGTCTTTGCGTAGGCTGGCAGTTGCTCGATCGCCTCGATCCAGCGCGAGACTTTGGGATGGCCGGCCCAAAGCTCAGCGCGGCCGAGGTCCTTCATCCGCACCAGGCTAGGCATCATCGCGATGTCTGCGAGTGTAATCCGGTCGCCCAGCAGCCAGATTCCGCCATGCGTTGTGATCGTATCGCTCATGCGGACCACGGTACGTTGCAGGCGCTCCATCGCCTTGTCCATGTCGGCTTGAGGAAAGCCGGTCCGGCCCATCGCCAGCAGGAAGTCCTTACGGATCGGTTTGGAATCGGCCAGTGCCTCAAATTCCTTCTGGTTCATGCCGCGGAAAAACCGAAGGAAAGCTATATTGAACGACGGCACCCGGATCGCCGCCGCCGGCACCTCGTCGATGAACCGCATCAGTGAGCGCATGGCGGCGCGCAGCACCCGATCGTCGGGCGTGAGGCGCTCCGGCGCGGGGAATGTCTCGTCGAGGTATTCAATAATGACGGATGAATCCACGATGGTTGCGCCGTTATGAATGAGCGTCGGCACAACGCCGTTGGGGTTGATCTTCAGGTATTCCGGCTTGAGCTGATCGCCCGCGAATAGGTCGAGGTTCTTGATGCGGTAAGGCTGCGCCTTCACAGCAAGCGTGAAGCGCACACGCTGGCTGCACGTCGAGCCCGGTGCGTTGTAAAGAACCAGTCCATCGCTTGGGCTCATGCGTTCGTTCCGTTGTCTGACGGTGTGACCATAGCACCGCCACGGCTCGATCTGATATGACCGCGGCCATGAAAGCCATCGTCCAGCATGCCTTCGGCGGGCCGGAGGTCCTGAAATGCGAGGATATCGCTACGCCGGAGCCGGGGCCGGATGACGTGCTGCTGCGTGTCCATGCGGTATCGGTCAACCGCACGCTCGATCTGTCGGTCCGTGCCGGCACCTATGTCCGTAAGCCGAAGCTACCGCATATCCTCGGCGTCGATCCGTCCGGCGTGATTGAGGCGGTGGGGCGCAACGTGGCGACGCGCAAGGTCGGCGACCGCGTTTTCGTCAATCTGTTCGTCCCGACCACCGATCCGGTCGCTCCGTTGGTGCGCGAGGTCGGCCGGGTGTTCCTGCTCGGCGTCGATATCTGGGGCGGTTACGCCGAGTGCGTTCGCGTGCCGGCCTGCAACACCCATCTCGTTCCTGACGGGCTTTCTTTCCACGATGCGACGGTGATCGCACGACATACCCCGACCGCGCTCAACCTGATCGAGAACCGCGGAAAAGTGGCGGCCGGCGAATGGGTGCTGGTAATGGGCGCAGCCGGCGGCCTCGGCAGCGCAGCCGTGCAGATTGCGAGGCTCAGCGGCGCAAAGGTAATTGCGGCGGCGGGGGCTGACGGCCGCGTGCAAGCAGCGCGTGATCTCGGCGCGGATTACGGCATCAACTATCGCAGGCAGGATTTGGCGGACGAGATTGCCAGGCTGACGGGCGGACACGGCGTCGATCTTGTCTGCGAGAACGTTGGCGATCCGGTTCTGTGGCGGGCGGCGTTCGAGGCGATGGCGACCGGCGGCCGGATGGTCACGGCTGGCGCTCACGCCGGAGACGAAGTAGCGCTCAGCCTGCGCCGCCTTTATCTGCGGCGTTTGCAGATCATCGGCGACGGCAGTGAGGCGCCCGGCGGAATTGCCCGTGCGTTCGAGCTTGCGCGCGACGGCAAGGTGGTCGCCAAGATCGATCGGGTGTTGCCACTCCGCGAAGCGGCGGTGGCGCACGAACTCGTCGCAGCACGCGACACGCTTGGCAAGGTCCTGCTCGACCCGACGCTGGCCTAAGTCAGCGATATGAACCCGCTCGTCTCCGCTTTCGCGGAGACGAGCCGCTGATCGAAGCACGCTACTCCGCAGCGGTCGGCATGTCGTCGCCGATGATGAGCGGCGGCTTGTGCGCTGTCACGGCGGGCACCACGCCGTCGAAGCGCTCGACCTCGACCAGCAGCGAGTGGGCCGCAGGCGCTTGCGCAAGCTTCGACGTACCCTTGTCGAGTGTCAGCACGTTGGGATTGCCGTGCTTGTCGAGCGAGCCGATTTCGCCCGGCTGAAGTGGATCGTACCAAGCACCCGTTGCGAGCTGCACCACACCGGCCCGCACATCATCGGTGATGTGGACGCCGGCGAGACATGCGCCGCGGTCATTGAACACGCGGACGATGTCGCCTTCACGAAGATTGCGGCTGCTGGCGTCGGCGTGACTGATCCAGAGCGGTTCGCGGTCGCGTACCTTCTGCGCCTTGCTCATCGGCGCCGGATCAAGCTGGCCGTGCAGGCGCGTCTCTGGCTGGTTCGAGATCAGGTGCAGCGGGTGGCGAGCGGTGAGGCTGGAGCCGAGCCATTCGGACGGCTCCATCCAGGTCGGATGGCCGGGGCAGTCGTCGTAGTCGAAGCCGGCGATGGTCGAGGAGAAGATTTCGATCTTACCAGAGGGCGTGCCGAGCGGGCTTGCCTTTGGATCGCGGCGGAAGTCCTCGAACAGCACGAACGGCTTGGCGGCTTCCGGAAGCGCCAGGCGGCCGGTCTTCCAGAACTCGTCGAAACTCGGCAGACGAATCTGCTGCTGCGAAACCTGCTCGGCCAGCGAGTCGTATAAGAATTTCACCCAGCCCATCTCATCGCGGCCTTCGGTGAAAGCCTCTTTGTGGCCGAGGCGTTCGGCAAGGCCGGTGGTGATGTCGAGATCGGATCGCGACTCACCGATGGGTTCGATGGCCTTCGCCATCGCGTAAACGACATTGTCCCACCAACCGGCGCTGATGTCGTTGCGCTCCAGCGTCGAGGCGGCGGGCAGCACGATGTCGGCAAACCGCGCGACCGGAGTCCAGAAAATCTCCTGCACCACAATGGTGTCCGGCTTGCGCCAGCCACGCAGCATCTTGTTGAGATCTTGGTGGTGATGGAACGGATTGCCGCCGCCCCACATCACCATACGGATGTCCGGATAAGTGAGGCGCTTGCCGTTGAAATCGTAGCTTTCTCCCGGCGACAGCAGCATGTCGGTGATGCGCGACACCGGAATGAATTTCCCGGTTGGGTTGTTGCCGGCCGGCATGGCGCGGAGCGGCGCAGGTGCGCGGCGCATCCCCTTGGTGCCCATCGAGCCATAGCCGACGCCGAAGCCGCCGCCCGGCAATCCGATCTGGCCCAGCATCGCGGCGAGCGTGATGCCCATCCAGATTGGCTGCTCGCCGTGGTCGCCGCGCTGGAGCGAATAGGCCAGCGTTATCATGGTGCGGCGGCTCGCCATCTTGCGCGCCAGCCCGCGGATCGTCTCGGCGTCGATCTCACAGATCTTCGCGGCCCATTCGGCGGTCTTCGGCACGCCGTCGGCCTCGCCGGTGAGGTAGCGTGCGAACACGTCGTAGCCCACGCAATAACGTTCCAGGAAGTCCTGGTCGTGTAGCCCCTCGGTGTGGAGCGAGTGCGCGATGCCGAGCATCATCGCGGTGTCGGTGTTCGGCCGGATCGGCAGCCATTGAGCCTTCAGCGTTTCTGAAATGTCGGAGCGCAGCGGGCTCGTATAGACCACCTCGATGCCGGCGTTGCGAATTGATTCCATCCAGCCCTTGCTGCGATGAACGCCCATGCCGCCGCTGTCGATCTGGAAATTCTTCGGCGACATGCCGCCGAAGCTCATGATCATCTCGGCGTGCTCGATGATGCTGTCCCAGGCTGTGAGCTTGATGCCGACCGGCTCCTCGCTGCCGACGACGCGCGGAACGATCACCAGTGCCGCGCCGCGGCTGTAGTCGAGGACGTGGTCGGTGAAGCCGCCATGCAGGTTGAGCAGGCGCTTGAGCAGCGTGCGCGGGTGGTGGAGCCGGCCAGAACTGGCCCAGCCATAGGAGCCGGCGAAGATCGCTTCATTGCCATGCTCGCGCTTGACGCGATCGATCTCGGCGGCGACGAGGTCGAGCGCCTGATCCCAGGATACCCGAACGAATGGCTCCGCGCCGCGCCCCTCGCGCTGGGACTTGATGCCCTTGTTCAGGTAGCTCTGGCGAACCACTGGAAAGCGAACTCGGCTCTGATGGTCGACGACATCGGGCAGCGCGCGGTGCATCGGCGTCGGATCGGGATCGTGCGCGGAGGGGCGGACACCGCTGATGCGGCCGTCGGTCACATCCACCTCATAGATGCCCCAGTGGCTGCCGGTCTGAACCGTCGTGACTTTGCTCATGGCTGGTCCGCTATTCTGTTTCCGGGGTAGCTCGTGCCGCGAACCGGATGCTAAGGTTCGGCGACCTTAAGCGACTGAACGAGCGCCCGATGATCGACTTGTATACGTGGCCGACCTCGAATGGCCACAAGGTTCATATCATGCTCGAGGAGTGCGGTCTGCCGTTCAAGGCCCACCCGATTGTGATCGGTAAGGGTGAGCAGTTCCAGCCCTCGTTCCTCAAGATCAGCCCGAACAACAAGACGCCGGCGATGATCGACCGCGACGGGCCGGGCGGCCGTGAAATCTCGGTCTTCGAGTCGGGCGCGATCCTGTTCTATCTGGCCGAAAAAGCGGGGCGCTTCTTTCCGACGGAGCCGATGAAACGCCACGACACGATGCAGTGGCTGATGTTTCAGATGTCGACGGTCGGGCCCTATCTCGGGCAGGCGCATTATTTCTACAAATACGGCCCCGACCACTTCGATCGCGACAAGCTCGATGTCGGAATCAACCGCTACGTGCGACAGGCCAATCGCATCTACAATGTGATGGACTTGCATCTCGCGGACCGGGCGTGGTTTGCCGCTGGCGAATACACCATCGCCGATATGGCGATTTTTCCGTGGGTGCGGATGCCCGCGTTCCACGGGGTGGAGATCGATGAGTATCCGAACGTAAAGCGTTGGCGCGATAAGATTGCGACGCGCCCCGCGGTGCTGCGGGCAATGGAGGTGCTGAAGGAGCACAATCGCTTCACCAAACACACCGACGAGGAATGGGAGATCCAGTTCGGATCGATCCAATATCAGCGGCGCTAAAGGATCGAGAGTGGCAGAACAGATCACTATCAAGGCCGACGTCCTGCGTGACTTCACGCGCGATGTCTTTCGCAAGGCCGGTCTTGTCGATCAGCAGGCCGCGCAAACCGCCGCCGTGCTGGTCTGGGCGGACCTGCGCGGCCATCCCTCCCACGGCGTCATCCGCATCCCGACCTACACCGGCTGGATTGCGAGCGGCCAGATCGACGTGAAGGCCCGGCCCAAGATCGTGCTGAGCAAGGGCGCGGTGGTGCGGATCGACGGCGAGGGCGCCATTGGCCCCGCCGCGATGGTCCCGGCGGCCGACGCCGCGACCGCCCGGGCGCGCGAGCACGCAGTCGCCTGGGTTTTGGTGCAGAACCACACCCATGCCGGCGCCGTCGGGTACTACGCCCAGTGCGTGGCCGAGGCCGGCATGGTCGCGATCGTGATGTCGGCGCTGCGGCCGATGATGGCGTATCACGGCACGCGCGGCGCGGCGGTCTCGACCAACCCAATCGCCATCGCGATGCCGGGCGGGATCATGCTCGACATGTCGACGTCGGCAGGCTCACGCGGCAAGCTTGGCGTCGCCAAAGCGACGGGTAAGCCGCTGCCACCCGGTATCGCCTTGGATCGCGATGGCCGACCGACTACCGACGCCAACCTCGCCGAAACCTTGCTGCCGGTGGGCGGCGCCAAAGGCGCGGGCTTGTCGCTGATGTTCGAATGCATGACCAGCGCTGTGCTCGGCAGTCCGCTGATCGCATCGGCGCTGCGCGACGCCAAGCTGATGAAGGATTTCCGACAGAACAGTCTGCTGATCGCGATGGACCCGAGCGTGATCGGCAGTGTCGATCAGCTTAAGGCGGAGTTGGCTGCGCTTGCGTCCGGCATCAAGTCGCAGCAGCGGGCGGAAGGCTTCGACGAAATTCTGCTTCCCGGCGAGCGGGGCGCGCGCTCCTTCGCCGCCCGGAGCCGCGACGGCGTGCCGATCCCACCGAAGACCTGGCAGCAGATTGTCGAGGTCGCCGGCAAGCTCGGCGTCGGCGTTCCGGAAGGAATCGCGGCATGAAGGTCGCCACCAACGGTTTTGAGACAAATTACGTTGTCGAGGGGCCGGACGGCGCGCCCTGGGTGACGTTCGCCAATTCGCTGGTGACCTCGCTGGAGATGTGGGATGCGCAGGCGCGCACGCTGGCCGGCCGCTATCGCGTGTTGCGCTACGACATGCGCGGCCATGGCAAGAGCGGCGTGCCGACCGCGCCCTACAATATCGCGGACCTCGCAGGTGACGCCGTTGCGCTGTGGGATGCGCTCGGCGTCGATCGGACCCATTGGGTCGGGCTGTCGCTCGGCGGCATGGTCGGGATTCATCTTGCGGCCAATCATCCGCGGCGCTTACGTTCGCTGGTTGCGAGCGATTGCCGCGCGGACGCCAACGACGCCTACGCCAACGTGTTCGTGCAGCGGATCAAGAACACCCGCGAGCAGGGCATGGCCGGTATGGTCGAGCCGACGCTTCAGCGCTTCTTTACGCCGAATTTCGCGGCCAACAACGTGCCGACGATCGAGAAATTCCGCACCATGATCCGCGACACGCCAGCCGAGGGCCACATCGGCTGCTGCGAGGCGATCCGCGTGCTTGCAGAGGGTGCGAACCTGCCAAGACTCAAGGTGCCGGCGATGTTCATCGGCGGCGAGCATGACATCGGCGCACCGCCTGAGATCATGCGCGCCATGAGCGCCGCCACGCCAGGGTCGGAATACGTCATGCTCAATGGTGCGGGTCATATTTCCAATGTCGAGAAGCCCGAGGCGTTCCTCGCCGAGATCGAGCCGTTCTTGGCGGCGCACTAAGCGGTGACCCAGGGCTGAAAACGCTGTCTCCTGTTCATGTCCGCGCAAGCGGACACCCGGTTCTTCCTCTGCGCTGAGTCCCCGCTTTCGCGAGGGCGAGTGACCGAGAGTTTGCCGGTCTACATTTTCACCGGGAAGAACCGCCCCAACCAGCCTGTCAGCACCTGCCGGGCTCGCGGGTTCTTGTCCGAGAACGGAAAGTGGTCGATCTCGGCGAGCAGCATCAAGTCGGTCGGTTGCTTCGACAGCTCGAACAGCTTGACCGACTGCGACGTCGGCGTCACCGAGTCGTTGGCCGAATGGAACAGCAGTAGCGGCCGCGGCGCGATCTTACCGACCACATCGTTGGGGCGGAAATCGAACATGCTCTGCGCCGTCTCGGACGGAAATTCGTTGATCGAGTCGGGAGGAAGATTCGCGCGTAAGTGCTCGGGTATCGGCACGATGTCCCAGCGCGGCACCATCAGCGTCTCTCCTTTGGCATTGCGCCGCTTGCCCTCGGCCAGCATGTCGGTGAAACGCTTCCATGCCTCCGGGCTGGAATGCTGGCCGCGAAACTTGACCTCGCCGTTGCCCCAGCCGCCCGACGAGATGACCGCGGCGACGCGCGGATCGGTGCCGCCAGTGTAGACTGCGACCGCAGCGCCGAAGCTGTGACCCATCACTGCGATGCGCTTCGGGTCCACGTCGGAGCGGTTCGCCATATAGGTCAGGGCGGCCTTGGTGTCCTCGACCTGATCGAGGCAGAGCACATGGCCGCGCTTGCCCTCGCTACCGCCGCAGCCGCGCATGTCAAAGCGCAGCGCGATATAACCAAGTTCGGCAAAAAGTTGCGCCGAACCCTTTGTGGTGCCGCTGTCTTTGCTGGTGCCGAAGCCGTGCAGCACCAAGATGGCGGGGCGCCTTTCGCCTGGCTTGAGGCCATCGGGGCTGTGCAGATCGCCCACGAGCTTGAGCCCGGCTGAATCGAAGCTGACGGCGGTTTCCATTGCGGCGCTACTCCTCGGCTGACGTGTCGGATGTTTCTACGCAGCGCAAGTGCGGCTTTCAATAACGTCTGCCATTGCGAACTGCATGGCTGCGTGGCTTGACCGGTGCAATGCGGGAGGTCAGGCTGAAATTCGTTTCGCGCAATGGGAAATGTCATGATCGTGGAAATGCGCACGTACACCATGAACGTCGGCAAGACCGCCATTTGGCTCGAGAATTTCGCGAAGCACGGGCTGCCGATCCAGGATAAGCACCTCGGCAAGCTGATCGCCGTTTTTACCAGCGAGACAGGCACGCTCAATCAGGTTGTGCACATGCGCGCCTACGAGTCTTTCGCTGATCGCGAAACCCGCCGCGCCGCCATGATGCAGGATCCGGAGTGGATGAACTTCCTCAAAAGCGAGCCGCCGGGCCTCGTCGCCAATCAGCAGTCGCAGATCCTTCGCCCGACGGCGTTTTCCCCGCTGAAGTGACGCGCGTTATGCCAGCTTGCTCCCGACGGTAAGAAATTCCGCCAAGCCGGGACGCTATGCAGGACTCCAGCATTGGAAAGAGATCAAAGATGTTTGGTGGTGAATGGCGCCCAACCATTGGGACGGGTCTCGAATGCCTCCGGTAAAACAACGCGCCGTCCCCAAAATATGGAAGTTGTTGGAGGTCTTGTCGTGGATGACGGCGACGACATGGTTCCCCCCGCGCGCGTAAAGCGCCGCAACGTGGCGGGTGGTCAGAAAAAAAACCGTGTGGGTCGCTGGGAGTGGCCTTGCTGGGACGGCGCCGACTAGCCACTGTTGGCTAACCTTGTCTAACCATGACACAAGCCATTGATATTACTAGATAATGGCGTCCCCACGGGTTACGCCATCTCGGGGCAGGGGCAGCACTTAGATTGTCCAACTGTCCCTAAAGCGTCCTATGGACGCAAAGGGCAATTTCCGAAATTGTCCAACCGCGTCCACGCGCTCGCACGATCATTGATCGGCCATTTCGCCGATCAGTTACGGCGGGCACTCCCCCTTACGTACGCAAGGCAAGCACGCCGTGAACCCGCCCATGCGGGCATGCGCGTTCACACGCTGGCTCACCGAAACCAAAAAGGAGGGCTGAAAAACGAAACCGCCCGGTGCTGAGCCGAGCGGTTTCAAACTGCAACTCGCCGCGCGGACCCTGGTGGCAGCGAGTTGACTTGAGCGTGCATACCATGAGCGAGCGAATGCACAAACCGCGTCCTGATGGCTGGCGGTGCTCGGGTCGGGCGCTCCCCGACTAACTCGGATGAGAAGCAGCCAAGGTTGTCGAGGGAGTCACGCTGCGGCGTCTCGACAACCGCCCGATGCGACGGTCGGCTCCGGTGAGCAGGCAAAGTTGCGAGGGCTTAGGACCCGAAACCCGCGCGCAATTTTTTGCGCGGGCTAGAGGGTCCTTTGCCCAAAGCTCAGGTCCCACCAATGAGCAGGGACAAGAAAAGCAAGAGGCTCGGCAGTGAAGAAAGAGCAAGCGGACGGAGCAAGTTGATGGGCAACTGGCTCGCCAAAAAAATCGACGCGGGAGGATGCGGGTCAATTTTCAGAGAAGACCGGCCCCAGCGTGATCGCGGAATAGCTCGGCATCGCGAACGTAGCCGCGTAATGTGTCCACGCTCCGGTGTCGGCTCACGTCCATCATTTTGAAAATCGACGCGCCGCGACCGGCCGCCGACGTGAGGAAACCCGACCGCAGCAAATGGCCGGCAAAAGTCGCAGGATCGAAGCCGAGACGCTTGGCGTGACGCTTAACGATATTGGCCACACTGTCAGCGGACAGCCGAGCAGCGGCGACCCGGCTTCCCTTCGCCACTGGCCGGAACAGGGGACCATCCACGATGCCGGCGACGGCAATCCAGGCCCGCACCGCAGCGACCGGGCAGGCAACGGACCCGAGCGCAATGCCGATGGTCGCGCCCTGGCCGTCCTGGTCTGTCTTTGAGCGCCGGATATGAACCCGTAACCCACCGTCGCCAAATTCCAAGTCTGCAAGGTCGAGCGCGACCAGTTCGGACCGGCGGAAGGCCCCGGCAAAGCCTAGCAAGAGCAACGCGCGGTCGCGCAGGCCATTGGCGTCGGCGGGAATCGTCGCAACCATCGTGCGCACCATGTCGGCGGTCGCGGGGGTTTTGCGGATCGGTGCCGCCCCATGCGTCCTGCGGATGCCCCGCACCGTGGCGCGCACCCGATCATCATCGGTCGGAACCGGCTGACCAGCGACGCAATGGGCGTACCGGATGGCCGCGACCCGGCGGCCGATGGTCGAGGACTTCGCCCCTCGTCCGGCCTCCCATGCCAGAAAGGCCGCCACCGATGCAGGCTTGGCCGGCAGGGCGCTCGTGCCGCGCTCGGCGCACCAGGCCGCGAATATCCGAAAATCGCTCCTGTAGGCCCGCTGGCTGGCCTCGGCCTTATCCGCCCGGGCGTAGCCCTCAGCGGCTTGTATTTCGGGTAGAGGGAGAGCGGGCAGCGGAGCATTCATGATCAGGGCGGGAAGGGTTGTCATGGGCCGCTCGTTTGGTTCTGAGAACAAGAGTTATCGGAACTAAAATAGTTCACTATTGACCCTGTAGTCAATTAAAATCGTTCATTATAAGATGGGACATGGCCGATTCGCATGGGATAACCGGCGCACAAGTTCGCATGGCGCGGGCGTTCCTGCGGTGGTCAGTGGCCGATCTAGCCAAAAGGGCCAACGTGGGAATATCGACCGTGCAGCGGATCGAGGCGACCGATGGAGCACTATCCGTGGGCGACGATATCCGGTGGCGGACCGAGGCGCGGCAAAAGGTCATCGTCGCAGTCCATGACGCATTGGTGCGGTCAGGCATCACTTTTCTTGAAGGCGATAGCCATGGCGTTGGCGTTCGCGGCAAGCCAACAAAGAGGCGGAGCTAGTCGCGGCGCGGCCTCGTTGGCCACCTTTGGAACCATCGCAATCACGCACTCGTATGGCCTATGTAACGTTCATGAAATTGGGCAGGAAACGCGCGCCACCTAAAGGGTCCGGAGTTATAAAGCCGAAAAAACGTGGTGGCGTTCAGCCCAACCAGCACGTTCCAAATGATGAGACGCGCCTTCGCGTCACGCTCTTAAAGATGCAGGGCGTGGTCCGCGAGGGAATCGCGCGCCAATTCGGCATCTCTGCTGACACGCTGGAGAAGCACTATGCCTATGAGCTGGAGCACGGCGAAGACGCGCTGATCAACGAAGCTGCGTCCAAAGTCGTCGAACACTGGCGCAACGGCGACAAGACCATGTTGTGTTTCTTTATGAAAACGCGAGCGCGTTGGCGCGAGACAGATCAGCGCGATTACCGAAACCTACCGGGGCACGGCGATGATCGCAGTGAGGCATCGGCAACGCGGCTTGTCCTGCAGATCATAGGCGGTCTGCCGCAGGGATCGACGCCAGAAAATCCAGGCGGCGACAACTATTCAGAAGTACCTCCAGAGGAAACAAATGGATGAATGCGTTCGCGCCGACGCGGAGGGTTTGATCATCCGCATGGGCCAGCCGTTGATGCGGTTGCCTTGACCTAGACCAGTCAGAAATGAGTCTCTATCGCATGACATCTAGCGGGCAACAATGGAGTTACGTAACGCAACCGGCCTACTGATTTTGTGAAGGTGCTCAAGCCCCTCTCCTGTCCCGCGTATGTGTACCGTGCCGTAGTTCAACAAGCGACCGATGATAGATTGAGACACGGTGACCGACTCGATCTTGTTCATGTTCATTTCCGCCGTGTGCCTCATTATGAATCCGTGCTTATAAATCACTCTTCTGTTGGTTACTGCCATCTCCGTAATCCATTGTTTGAACCACATTGCAACAGCATTCACGAACGCTAAAAACACTAGGCCCGCGCCTATCGCCATCGCCGCGTATCTAAATTCAGCGTCATTGGGGAACAATTTCTGTCCAATCCAAAACGTCGCTAAAGCGATCAAGAGAAAGCCGAGCGCATCTTTGTAGATGATCCAGTGCAGGTGACCGATGGCCAGCACTTGTGTTTACGTAACTCATCTCTGCCCCGCTCGAACATATCCGGCGTTTCCGTAACCGAACCACTCTAACACTTTGGCACCTGGCCAACACTCTCGGCAGTAAGGTTCGGTTCTTCTTCGTTGAACTAGGTCGATCCGCCGCTAGGCTGGGCCTGCCGAAGAAGCCATTTGAATGCTTGTGCTGTGTGCAGAGCCGTGCTGTTGGCGTGCACCATAATGCGTCGTAAAGATCGCACTGAATCGAAGAAACAGCGGAGGCGAAACAAAGCTACGTCACGGCACCGTGACTACCCAACGTCCGCCTTTGTCTTGAATGTCATATTTGTACCGGAACTTATTGCAAGACAGGACGAAACCGGGCGAGGTCAGCATCGGTCTGGCCGCGCTGACGGAGTCGCAAGCGTAGTCGTTCGCCCGCACCAACTCAGCGAGTTTTCGGATCAGCACCAGATCGTCAGGTTCGCTGCGGAACAACACTGCATCATTCTCAATTGGAATTGAGGGCAGTTGCACCTGACGCGGTGGCGGACGAGTTGGCGGCTGTTGAACAGGCTGAGGTTGAACCTCCAGCGGCGGCGCAGGCGGACGCGATTGAACATTCGGCGTCGGGACAAAACTTCCGACCTCATAGTGATGTCCCGGTGGCGCGCAACTCGCGACCATGACACATCCAACGACTGCGCTGGCAGCACTCGCAACACGCATCGCCCCACTCCCCGCCCTGGTGATCGGGGAGTTGAGAAGCCTCGGTTAGGAGAGCCGCACGCGTCTTTGGGCTTTCGCCTTGGACATCCACACGTGCCTCCCCGACCATAAAGGTCGAGGAGTGCTTCACGGCGCACACGGGCCGCTAACCGAGGGGTTCTCACGCCCCAGAAAAGCCGTCGCTGGCTTTTCCGCGACGGACTATAGCAGCACGTGCGGAACGAAATCCAATGGATGCGACCGAGGGGCGAGGTAAACAGAAATTCGCCGCCAAACGTGGGGGGTGGCCAATGCGCTCGGTAGCAAGGTTCGCTTCTTTTTCGTTGAACCCAGGTCGCCCCGTCGATAGCCTCGTTTGAGGCGCGGGGCCGGGTGGCCACCCGTCGCACCTCACACCACGACCGCCGCGCGGTGCTGCTCCGAGCCGACCATGTTTTTGTTGGCGGCGGATGGCGGCCTACGCAAATAACGCAATTCGCGCCGTCGAAATGTGAGAG
>JAPLPD010000317.1:27013-48478 GCA_026400395.1 Alphaproteobacteria bacterium
AGGGGGCGAGCGGTGATTGCAACACCGCTCGCCAATGGCCCCGAGAGACCGTGGAGCAGTCATGACAGAGGCCAACGAAGACAGTAGCACATCTGCCGCCGGGCACGAACCAATCACACTGCCGGACTGGTTGCCCCCAGCTGTGGCGAAGCAGGCACGGCGGATCGAGGCACAAAGCTTGTCAACCGATCAGCGGGCGATCCTCCTACGGCTGGCGACGGACCCACGTATGCGCGGAGTTTGGAACGAACTGACACGTCGCGACCGGCGAGGCGGCGGCTACTTTCATCCGGCTAAGCGGCCAATCGGCATGCCAGCGTTGACGCGAGAGGAAGCCCAGGCCGAGGCCCTTGGGGAGTTGTTCCATTTCGCCTTCTGCGCTGCCAGGGATCGCCTAGAGGTCTCGAAGCCCGAGGACGGCGCGCACCTCAAGGCAAAGCTGCTTGAGAATGCGAGGGTATTGCAGGAAATTGCGGATGACATGGCTGCGATCAATTTAGCCTATCCGCTCGCAGCAGCCGATGCTGCCGCCCTGCGTCGCGTCGCCGGTTGGCATGAGGACGGCGCTGCACTCCTTCGCACACCGAGCGACCCTCTGACGATTCACAACGATCGAGGTGGCCGGGTGGTTCGGGGAGTCCAGATCATTATTGCCGTGTGGTTGAGGGATGCCTTTGGGAGACCGCTTCATGGGACGGCGGCGACGTTGGCCGCTGTTGCCCTCGACCAGAAGACGAGTGAGCGAGTCACGCGGTCCGCCTTTTCGGGCCAAAAAAAGGGTCGAAGAAGCAGATAGCAAAAGTCGCGTAAGCGGAGCTAATGTCATAGCGAAGCTCAACCGCGTCAAAATAGTAGCTTGGACGCACGGATGGCTAACTTGGCGCGCGGTCCCTGCACGTTCCGAAAACGCGACCTGATAGTGGCAATCAAAGCCGTAGTTGCTGCCGGCTGCGAGGTCGCGCGGGCGGAGATCGAACCGGCCACCGGCAAGATTATCGTTGTGACCGGCAAGCCAGACGAAGGTAGCAATGGTTATGCATCGAATCCCTGGGACGAGGTTCTGACGCATGCAGCGGACAAAGAGCGGTCTGCCTAAGCATTGTTCGTGGAACTATGACCAGCACGGCAAGCGGCGCGTTCGCTTCCGCAAGGGTGGATTCTCGACTTACCTCACCGGCACTCCGTGGTCGGAAGATTTCATGCGCCAGCACGCGACGGCGCTCGACGGCCTCAAGGTGCAGGCGACCGAGATCGGGGCATCGCGCACCAAGGCCGGAACGTTCGATGCGCTGTGCGTGCTGTATTATCGCAGTCCGGATTTTTGCGGTCTCAAGCCGAGCACGCAAGTTGCGCGCCGCAATGTGCTCGAACGCTTCCGCCTTGAGCATGGCGGCAAGCCGATCCGTGGTCTCGGACGTATCCACATTCGCGAAATCATGGGCGCGCGGGCAGCGACGCCCGAGGCCGCTAACGCGCTGCTCAAGGCCCTGCGGGCTGTCCTGAGCTACGGGGTCGATGTCGGCATGATCTCGGACAATCCTGCCGCGGCCGTGAAGAAATATCGCTCTACCGGCGAGGGCCATCATTCTTGGAATGAAGACGAGATCGCGACCTTTGGCACCAAGCACCCAGTCGGCACCAAAGCGCGACTGGCGCTTGATTTGTTACTTTTCACGGTCCAGCGGCGCGGGGACGTGATCCGCATGGGCTGGCAGCATGTGACTGGCGACACCATCGCTGTCCGTCAGGAAAAGACCGATACACCGCTGGTGTTGCCGCTGCACCCCGATCTTAAACTGACGCTTGCGGCAGTGCCCCGAACAAACATGACCTTCCTCACAACCGACCTCGGCGCACCATTCTCAGCGGCGGGCTTCGGAAATTGGTTCCGGGCGCAGTGTGACGCGGCAGGCTTGCCGCATTGCTCGGCGCATGGTCTTCGCAAGGCGGGTGCAACGCGTCTGGCCAATGCCGGCTGCTCGACCGATCAGATCAAGGCGATCACCGGCCACAAGTCGCTGTCCGAGGTGGAGCGGTACACCAAGGCCGCCGATCAGCGGCGGCTCGCTCGTCAAGCAATGGCGATCCAAGTCGGGGCGGAAGGCGAACAGAAATTGTCCAACCTGCATTCCCGGTTGGACAAAATCGGCGCTAAGTAATGGAAACCATAAGACAAAGTTTTGGGTATGGCGTCCCCACGGGGAATCGAACCCCGGTCTTCACCGTGAAAGGGTGATGTCCTGACCGCTAGACGATGGGGACTTGAAGCGCGCCGGAATCGGCGCAGGGACCTATAATCGCCTCCGGCCTGACCGGCAAGTCGATTGCGGGGCGAATGCGGGTCGGTCGGTGAACCTCACCATTTTCCGGTGTTCGGCATGGACACCCACGGCTCCTTCGGCGCCAGCGGCTTGCCCTTTTGCAGCAATTCGACCGAATGCCGGTCCGGAGAGCGCACGAACGCCATGTTGCCGTCGCGCGGCGGCCGGTTGATGGTCACGCCGCCCTTCTGCAGCTTGTCACAGGTCGCGTAGATGTCGTCGACCTCGTAGGCGAGGTGGCCGAAGTAGCGGGCCTCGCCATAGTCCTCGGTGTCCCAGTTGAAGGTGAGCTCGACCATCGGAGAATCCCGCCGCCCGGCGTCGAGGGCGGCCTTGGCGCCGGCGGCGTCCTCCGGGGCGGCAAGAAAGACGAGGGTGAACTTGTTCTTGTCACCGCATCCAGATCGCGAACGCGCAGCATGGTGTGCAGGAACCGCATCGTTGTTCTCCCTCAAACGTGGGCCGCCAGAATCGCCCGTCGCGCCCGATCTGTAAACGGAGGATGAATCCCCCGAAAAACAAAGTTTGGGACTCCCCGCCGATTCGCATCCACCCTCGGAGCCGTCGATTCCGGGAGTGTGTCATGTCCGAGCGGACAGTGATCGTCGGACTGCTCATAGCGACCCTGACGAATCTGATCTGCCTTTTCGGCTATCTGGGCAGCCTGGCCTGATCTCGTTCGGCCTTGGGCACCGCTCGCACGCTCTCTCCCCTAAATTGATATTGCCCCGGCACTGTGCAGAAATCGTCGGGGCTGAGCCGGGCTGGCTCCGGCCGATACTGCAGCGCGGCATGAGGACTTGCGATGATTGCGCCCGATCTGGAAACCGGCGTCCGGCATCTGCGGGCGATGATCGACGAGGCGAAGGTGGTGGTGCCGTTCACCGGCGCGGGGATCTCCACCGAGTGCGGCATCCCGGATTTCCGATCGCCCGGCGGCCTCTGGACCAAGATGCGGCCGATCGAATTTTCCGAATTCCTGGCCAGCCAGGAAATGCGGGACGAGAGCTGGCGGCGGCGGTTCGTCATGGAGAAGCAGTTCGGCGGCGCCAAACCCGGCCGCGGGCACCGGGCGCTGGCGTCGCTTTACAAGGCCGGGAAGGTGCCGGCGATCGTCACCCAGAATATCGATAATCTGCATCAGGCATCGGGGTTTAAGCCTGTCGACGTGGTTGAGTTGCATGGCAACACGACCTACGCGGCCTGCGTGGACTGCGCCAAACGCTACGAGTTGTCCTGGGTCAGGCAGAGTCTCGACCAGAGGGGCGGGCGGTCGCCGGAATGCACGGTTTGTGATGGCTTCATCAAGACGGCGACGGTGTCGTTCGGCCAGTCGATGCCGGAGGCGGCAATGCGTCGCGCCCAGGAACTGACCGAGTCCTGCGATCTGTTTCTGGTCGTCGGCTCGTCGCTGGTGGTGTGGCCGGCCGCCGGCTTTCCGCTCGCCGCGAAGCGGAACGGTGCGCGTCTTGTCATCATCAATCGGGATGAAACCGAGCTCGATGAATTCGCCGATCTTGTGCTGCGCGACGACATCGGCACAGCGCTCGAGCCCTTTATTGCACAGTGATTCGGCCGAAATCTTATTCACAGGCGGCGCAGACGCCGTTGCCGAAACGCATTTATTTCTTTTCCATCAGAAGGCGAATGTTATCTTTCTGAATAGATTCGCAAGCACGTCCATCAAGAGACGAAGACTTTCAGGGGCAACCGCGTCTTCATGGCGTCGGAAAATTTTCCAAAAGAACTGGGGCTTGGACCGCAAGATATCGGGGATGTCTCTGACGAGACAGCAACCGTCATCGAGCTCTCCGGCGTTATCAAATGGTTCGATGTATCCAAAGGATATGGATTCATCGTACCCGATAGCGGCGGAGCCGACATCCTCCTCCACGTGACATGCCTGCGCCGAGACGGTTTCCAAACCGCCTACGAAGGCGCGCGGGTGGTCGCCGAGGTGCTGCAGCGGCCGAAGGGCATGCAGTGCTTCCGTGTCCTCTCGATGGACGAGTCGACGGCGATCCATCCTTCGACGCTGCCGCCGGCGCGCACCCACGTTTCGGTGACGCCGACCAGCGGCCTCGAACGGGCGATGGTGAAGTGGTTCAACCGGCTGCGCGGTTTCGGCTTTCTTACCCGCGGCGAGGGAACCCCGGACATCTTCGTTCATATGGAGACGCTGCGCCGCTTCGGCCTTGCCGAACTGCGGCCCGGTCAGACCGTGCTGGTTCGCTTCGGGCCGGGCCCGAAGGGCTTGATGGCGGCCGAGGTGCGGCCGGACGGCGGGCCAACCGGACCGGCCTCCCACTGACCTCCCGCCGGCGCTTGTTGGGCGCCGGACCAACCTGATCGATATTCCGCGGCGGCCCGATTGGCCGCCGCGTTTCGTTGTGTTTTAGCCACGGCTTGCCTATTTGTGGGGGCGAGCGCCGCGCCGGGCCTGCACGGGCCACGGGGCGGTGTTTTTTGCGGGGGCGCGCACCATTGGTGGAGCGGTTGATGCGGAAATGCTGTTCGGCCTCGTCCGTGGAATATCGGTGCGCGAGGTTCCGGCGTGCCGGCTTGGCCAGCCTCCTCGTTGGTCTGGGTTTGCTGGTGCAGCCAATTGTCGCGGTTGCCGCCGACCTGCTCGAAATGCGGGAGTCGCTCTACAACAACATCTTCATCTTTGCCGACGCCGACAGCGTCAGCATGACGTTCGGTCAGAACAAGCGCTACTACACCGAGAGCAACATGAAGCTGTCGGACCCGGGCGCGCTGACCGTCGATTACACCCGCTACATGACGCTTGGCATCGCCTATGCGCCGAAGCTCGAGCGCATCGCCGAGATCGGTCTCGGCGGCGGTCGGACGGTGTCGTACCTGGGCGCGGCGTTGCCGGACACCGGCATCCTGGCAATCGAACTCGACAAGGACGTGGTCGACCTCGCGAAAAAATACTTCAAGTTCCAGGAGACCGCGCGCCTTCGCGCCGTGGTGTCCGACGGCCGCGCCTTCCTGCTGAAGGATAGCGAGAAGTGGGACGTCATCCTGATCGACGCCTATCGCGGTCCGTTTGTGCCGTTCCATCTGCTGACCCAGGAGTTCTACCGGCTGGTCAAGTCGCGGCTAAATCCGGGTGGGGTGGTGGTGCAGAACATCGAGCCCTCGACCATGCTGTTCGACTCGGCTTCGGCGACTCTCAAGAGCGTTTTCCCGTCGGTCGATCTCTATGATGGCGGCGGCAACGTCGTCGCGATCGGCTACGACGGGCCTTCGCTGCCGCAGGCCGAATTGCTGGCGCGCGCGGCCAAGGTGCAGGAGCGCTACAAGCTGCGATACGATCTGACCAAACTCGCCGCCGACCGGCGGGTGCTCAACCGCGCAAGTGGCAAGATTTTGACCGACGACTTCGCACCGGTCGAGACCATGCGCGCGATCGAGCAGAAGAACGAAAAGTGGAAGGAACAGACGGAAGTGCCCCGCTGATGCAGCAATCTCACCTGCGTGGAATTCTGCTGCTCGCTATGGCGTGCATCCTGGGATTCGCCCTGATGGGCTTCGAGATGCTGGGCAGCCGCTACCTCTATCCGTACTTCGGCGGCGGCATCAACACCTGGGCGTCGCTGATCGCGACAGTGCTGGTGGCGCTGATGGCGGGCTATCTGATCGGCGGCGCGCTGGTCGATCGCACCATGAGTCCGAGGCTCTGCGGCGCGTTGCTGGTGGTCGCCGGGCTTTATCTGTTCACCATCCCGCTCTGGGTCGATCCGCTGTTCACCTGGATGCTGACCAGCATCGGCGACGGCATGACCGGCATCACGCTCGCCGCGACCGCGTTGCTGCTGTTGCCGCTCACGCTTATGAGTGTGTTCACGCCGTTCGCGGTGCGGCTGTTGCTGGTCTCGGTCGCATTCGGCGGGCGGATTGTCAGCTACGTGTACGGCGTTTCGACCATTGGTAACGTGCTCGGAACGCTGGTAACGACCTTTGTGCTGGTGCCGTCGTTCGGTTCGCGCGCGCTGACCATGATCTTCGCCGGTGTCACCATCGGTTGCGGCATCGTCATGATGCTGTCGGACAGGTTTCTGCGCGGAGCGGACAGGTGAGGCTTCGGCTCGCGCTCGCTCTTGTGCTGCTTGCGGCGCCTGCGCGGACCGAGCCGACGGTGGTTGCGTCGGGCGCCTATCCCGAAGGCCTGATGTGGCACGAAGGCCGCATCTATTTCACCGAGATGGGCGCCGACCGGGTGTCGGTCATCGAGAACGGCGGCACCCGTACGTTCTGGACGATGCCGGGCTGCGGGCCGACCCAGATCGTCAAGTTCGGGACCACCGGATTCGTGGTCGACTGCCATCTCGGCCGTGCGATGGTCGAGGTCTCGGCTAGTGGCGTCACCGGGCGCCGCTTCACCACCAACCGGGACGGTCAGCCGCTGCAGGATCCCAACGCCGCCGTGAGCGACGGGCAGGGCGGTGCGTATTTTTCCGATGCCGGTCAGTTCGACCTCAACGCGCCATCCACCGGGCGCGTCTATCATCTCAGCGCAATGGGCGTGATGACCGAAGTGGTGGGCTCGATCCGCTACGCCAACGGGGTCAATTTCGATCCGGCGAGCCGGACGCTCTACGTGTCGGAACATCTGGCGCGGCGTGTGCTTGCCTTCACCATCGACAGCCGCCAGCGCGTTACCGCGCGCAAGGTGCTGATCGACTTTTCGCAAATTCCCGCCGCGCGTGACCACAGCTTCGCCCTGGCCGGGCCGGACGGCATAGCGCTCCGGCCGGGTCTGCTGGCGGTGGCGGAATACGGGGAGGCCCGCGTCCATATCTTCGACCGCGAGGGACGCCAACAGACCACCCTCAAGGTGTCGATGCCGTTCGTCGATACGGTCATATGGGACGACTCGGGCAACCTTTATGCGGGCGGCGCGTTCCAGAACACCCGGCCGCCCTATGAAGGGGCGGTGGTCCGATTCCCGCAAAGCGACTGGGAAAAGCGGCCCTGAATCTCGTGCATTGACCGTGACATGCGGTCCATGCGATTCACACGTCTATTCGGAGCATAGCGCAGTCCGGTAGCGCACCTCGTTTGGGACGAGGGGGTCGCAGGTTCGAATCCTGCTGCTCCGACCAGCCTTCGCAAGGGGTACCAGGCCATGACCGCCCGCATCTACAAACCCGCCAAGACCGCCATGCAGTCGGGTCACGCCAAGACCCACGAATGGGTGCTCGATTACGAGCCGGAGGAGCCGAGGGTCGTCGAGTCGCTGATGGGCTGGACCACATCCGGCGACATGAAAAGCCAGATCAAGCTGCGGTTCGGGACCAAGGAAGAGGCCGTTGCCTACGCCGAACGCAACGGTATTCCCTACGAGGTGCAGGAGGCCAAACCAGCCCTGCGCCGCGGCATGTCCTATGCCGACAATTTTTCATTCAGCCGCTGCGGGTCCTGGACGCACTGACCGATTAGGCCGGCTGAAGCGCCGTAGCCGCTGAGGCCGCAGCCGGAGCCGGACGCACGGTGACGCGTTGCTTGAGCAGCGCGGTGAAGCGCTGCTCCGGCATCGGCTGCCCGAACAGGAAGCCCTGGCCGAGATCGCAGCCCATGCTGACCAGCGCCATGGCGTCGGATGCCTTTTCCAGGCCAATGCCGACGGCGAGTGCGCCGAAGCTATGGGCGAGGTCGATCACGGTCTTGCAGATCGGCGCATGAACCCTGTCGGTGCCACAGCCGACGACGAACGAGCGGTCGAGTTTCATTTCGGCGAACGGCAGTTCCTTCAGCTTCATGAGCGATGCATAGCCCTTGCCGAAGTCGTCGATGGCGAGGCGGACGTTGTGTTCGGCGAACGTCTTGCTCAATTCGTTGGCCAGTTTGATCTCGCTGACGATTTGCTCTTCGGTGACGTCGATCATGAGCCCAGGCCAGTCGCCTAACTGCGCACGATACTCGCGCACGATCTTGCCGACCGGCAGCTTGACCAGGCACTTCACCGGGACGTTGATGGCGATGCGCAGGTTGACGCCGAACCGCGACAGGTTGAGCCCCGACTTGAGCGCGCTCACGAGGGCTTGCTCCGCGAGGGTGAGCACGCTGGCTTCGTCGGCGTCCGGCATGAAACTGCCCGGCAGCAGCAGCCCGTGCTGCGGATGGCAGAGGCGCGCGAACGCCTCGGCGCCGGCAAGCTGCTTCCGCCGCAGGTCGATCTTGGGCTGATACCAGAACTCGACCCAGTTGTTCTTCAGCGCTTCCGCGAGACTGACCTTGATGCCGCCCTGGACGGGGCCGTGGCCGAGCTTGAGATCGGACACAATCTTCTGGATGGCCGACGTCTCGAACGGCTTCTTTAGCACCGGCAGCATACGCAGATTCATCTGCTCACCCGCATGCCGCACGGTGTCCAGCACGGCGGAACCGCGGCTGCTCATCAATTGTACGGCGCCGGAGAACCCGGACTTCTTGAGCGTCTCGATCGAGGCGACGGCGGCCTGCACCTCAAGGTCGACGTTGAGGAAGACCAACTCCGGCGGGAGCGGGAGCGGCGTCTCTCGGAACGAGGCGCCATCAATGAACTCGATCGTATCGATGCCGCTGCCCTGCAGGATCAGCGACATGAACTGTCGTATGCTGCCTTCCTCGTCGATGATGAGGGCAAGCGGACTTCGCAGCGCGCCCGTGGCGACGGCGTCGGCTTTTGCGGGGGCTGCGGACATCGGGTATGACGCATGAATTGGCGGACCGAAACGTCCGCGCATGCCGCAGAATGATCGGTCCGGACCGTTAATTATTGGTGTGGGTGCCCATTCGGTTCCCGCTATAGTGGGTTGCGGTCGCCGCATGGGGCGGTGGCTGAATCAATTTCGGCGGTACAACATGGCGTCCAACACGCGCTTCATGAATCCTTCGACCATCGCCAAGCCCGGCGGATATAGCCATGTGGTCGAAATCACCGGCCCAGGCCGCATCGTTTATATCGCCGGGCAGCTTGGGCTGAAGCCCGACGGCACCGTCGCCGGCGATTTCCGTGCCCAGGTCGTGCAAGCCTTCGAGAACCTGAAGGCCGCGCTGGCCGCTGTCGGCGCGAGTTTCGACGACGTGGTCAAGCTCAACAATTACTTGGTCGATATCAACACGAACCTGGTGCACTACCGCGAGGTGCGCGACAAATACATCAACACCGCGCAGCCGCCTGCCAGCACGACGATTGGCATTGCCGCGCTGGCGCGGGCCGACTGTCTGTTCGAGGCCGAAGCCATCGTGATGCTGGCGAAGTAATTTGGTTGCCACATTGTCATTCGGGACGCCGTTTAGGGCGATCCGGAATGACGGTGGGGAATGTTTAGCCGACCGCGTTCAGCACCTTGCCGCCCGCGGTGACCGGCTTGCCGTCGATCAGCGCGAAGGCGATGACGCAAGGGCCGGGGCCGTTGTTGATCCAGTTGTGGATCGTGCCGCGCTGCACCAGAACGTCGCCAGCCTTGAGGCGGATCATGGCGCCGTCCATTTCCATGTCGATCTCGCCGGACATGATGATGGCGTAGTCGATCGAATCGGTTCGGTGGTTGCGCGACTGCACGCCGGGGCTGAATTCGACGACGCGCAGGATCGTGCCGCCGGCCAGCGTGGTGCCGACCTGACGCGTGGCTGCATCGTCCTGACCGTCGTTGTTCACGGGAAAGCCTTCCGTGGTCCAGATTGGCGCCACCATGGCGCCGGGACGGCCTTCCTTTAGTTTGCTGACCACTTCGTCGATCTGGACTACGGCCTTGCCGTTGGCGTCGTGGCCGGTGATCACGCGGCGAACCTTGAGCGTCATTGCATCCTCCCGATTGGCGTTGCCGCGACGCTAGGGGCTGGCGCGCTCTGTCGCAAGCCCGCGGGCTTACCCGCGGGCTTACCGGTCCGGATTTCGATGGTAGTCTCCCGGCGTCTGGGAGGACGCCAATGAAATTTCACACGATCGCTCTCGCGGCGCTGACGATGGTGTCGCTTTTCGCGGGGCACGCGCAGTCCCAGCAATATCCGACCCGGCCGGTGAAGATATTGGTGACGATTCCGCCCGGCGGCGCTCCCGACATTGCGGCGCGCCTGCTGGCGCAGCGCCTCAGCGAAACCATGGGGCAATCGTTCTTCATCGAGAACCGCTCCGGCGCCAACGGCAACGTGGCCGCCGAAATGACCGCGCGCGCCGAGCCGGATGGCTACACGCTTATCATGGCAGCCGACAGCCTGATCACCGTCAATCCGCACGTCTACGCTTCGATGCCAATCGACATGCTCAAGGATCTGCTGCCGGTGGCGAGCGTGGCGTCGAACCAGTTTTTCCTCTCGGTCAATCCGAACGTGCCAGTCAAGACGCTGCCGGAACTGGTCGAATACGCCCGCAAGCAGAAGCCGCCGCTGGCCTATGCGTCCGGCGGCAACGGCAGCCAGCATCAACTCGGCATCGAGATGCTCAAGCAGCGGGCCGGCATCGATCTGCTTCACGTTCCCTATCGCGGCGGTGCGCCCGCCGGCATGGCGACGGTGGCCGGCGAAACCCAGGTGGTGCTTGCGGGCGCGTCGAATGCGGGTCTGCTCCAGGCGGGCACGCTGCGCGGGTTGGCGACCACCGGGAAAAAGCGTTCGCCGATGTTTCCCGACATGCCGACCATCGGAGAATTCTATCCGGGCTACGATCTGACGATCTGGCTCGGCCTGTTCGGGCCGCCGGGGTTGCCGGAGCCGATCGTGACCCGGCTGCGTGACGCGGTGCAGAAGGCGCTGGGCGAGCCGGAACTGGTGCAGAAGCTCAATGTCACCGGCAAGCTCGAGCCCTTGATCCTGACGCCCGCCGAGTTCAGCAGTCTGATCCGGCAGGATTACGAGAAGTACCGCAAGCTCGTCGCCGATGCCGGCGTGAAGATCGACTAGCCGGTCCGGACTTCGCGGGTTCTGCGTCCGCTACCTCGACTACGCCGGTGACAACGACGGCCGCAGCGCGCGCGTGCTCGCCGGCTTCGAGAATCGCCAGTCGAGTATCGCCAGCAAAAACTTCGCCAAGTACGCCATCGGCGCGAATCTCGACTTCGATGCCGACTTCGTACGGCCCCGATGGCCGGGAAGCCGCTAGTCTTTCTTGTAGCCCGTGCGATCGAAATTCTCGAGACTGGCCGCGTATTCCTTCGGCACCTCGCAATCGCAACGCAGGTGCCAGCGGCGCACCAGATAGCTGAAAGCGTTGCCCTGGGAGTCGCCGCGGTTGGTGCGGCTGCGCTTGGCGGCGAGTTCCTCTTCCTTGACGAACAGCTTTGGACCGCCGGCCTGCTCGGCGAGCATCTGGATGCGGCAGGCGCGTTCGAGCTTGATGGCGATGAACACAGCCTCTTCGATGGTCGTGCCGGCGGTGACGATGCCGTGGTTGCGCAGGATCAATGCGTTTCGGTCGCCCAGTGTTTTCGCAACCGCCTTGCCGCGCGCCTGACTGATGATCAGATCGGTGGTCTCCGAAAAAATCGGCACGCCGGCCGAGAACATGGTGCCGTCGTTGCTCATCGGCAGCAACTCCTTGCCGAGCGAAGAGAACGCGATGGCATGTTCTGGATGGGTGTGGATGACGCAGTTGACGTCCGGCCGGGCCCGCATCACCTCGGAGTGAATGTAGACCTCGTTATGGCGCGGCCACTCGCCGGAGACCTTCTCGCCCTCGATGTCGACAGTGATGATGTTGTCTTCGGTCATCTCCTCAACGCCGATGCAGCCAGGTTTCATCAGAAACCGGTTGGGGTTGTCGGGGAGACGCGCGGAGATGTGGCCCCAGACGTAGTCGCCCTGGCCTTCGTCGACCAGCACACGGCCGCCGTTGATCAGCTTTTGGCGCAGTTTGTCGGTCATGTTCCACTCCCCAGCTTTTGCTTTTTCGTTTCGCTTGGTTGTCCGCGGATGATGTCGATCAGCGCGCCCGCGTTGGCGGGGGCCGCGTCGGCGCGCCAGGCGACATGGCCGTCCGGCCGTACCAGCACCAGGCGATGCTCGTAGGCGGCCAGCACCTCCTTCGCGGAAATGTCGATCGTAGTCAGCGGCACGCCGCGCCCTTTTGCAGCGTGCTCGATCGTGGTCGCGGGCGGCGGGGCGTCGCCGAGACGCAGCAGCACGAAGCCGTGGCCGAACAGATCGAGCGTCGAGCGGCCATCGCCGAGCCAGACATGAGGCGCGCGGGCGCCAGGGCGGGCGGTCTGCGTGTAAGGATGCGACGGATCGGGCGGCACGGCAGTGTCGTCCGGCCACACGATCGGCGAGTTGTCGTAGCGGTAGCCAAGCATGACGCCATTGGCGAACCACTCGTGACGCATGATCGCCGCGAACCAGTCGCCGTACTCCTTTCGCGCGGCATCGCTGACGGCTCCCGGCGCGAAGACTTCCGGGCCGGGCAGGCGGTCGCGGGTTGACAGCATCCGGCGAAGGTTGCGGCTTGCTTCGGCGACATTGCGTAGTCCGACCGGACGCCGCTCGGCGTCGTAGGAGGCAAGCAGTTCCGCGCCGGCCCAGCCTTTGACCGCGGCTTCGAGCTTCCAGCCCAGATCGACCGCGTCACCGATGCCGGTGTTCATGTTCATGCCAAAGCCACCGGTCGGGGACATCAGGTGGGCGGCGTCGCCTGCGATAAAGATGCGCGCGGTGCCGTAGCTGTCGGCGACAAGCTCGCGGCGCACCCAGCGCAACACCGAGAGGATTTCGTAGTCGAAGTCGCCGCCCATGGCGCGGTGGAGCGCCGCGCGAATGTCGTCCTCGCCGTGGTTGATCTTCTGCGGCGTGCCGACGATCGACATGCGGAAGCGGTCGGCGCCATCGACCGCGACGATGGTCAGCCAGACGCCCTCCGGCCCGATGAAGATGAAGCGATAGCCCAGGCCCTTGTCGTGCAGCTTGGCGAAGCCTCGGCAGCGGAAAATGACGTTGGTGGTGTAGGTCAGCGCCGGCGTGCCGCTCATGGTAATGCCGAGCTGTTCTCGCACGGCGCTGGCGCCGCCGTCGGCGCCGACCATGTAGTCGGCGACGACGGTTTCGGTCCGGCCCGTGCTCGTGTCGCGAACGTCTGCGCAAACGCCGTCTGAAGTTTCGGTGAACGCGACCAATTCAGTGTTGTAACGCAGCGCCGCGTGCCCGGATCGTTCGGCGAAACGCCGCAGGATCGGATCGAACATGTCCTGCGGCACGCGCTCGCGCTTCTGCGGACTCTCGGGCGGGCAAGGCTCGAAGCCGCGGCCGGGAAACGGCTCGCGGCCAAGCTCGTAACCGTTGAGGCCCGTGAGGTAGATGTAGTCTTGCGGGTAGTCGAGCGGGTAGGGCGCGTCGCGAACCCAGTCGAGAATGTCCCAGCGCCGGCAGAACTCCATCGTGCGGATGCCGACGAGGTCCATCTTCGGTTGCTCGATGGCCCCGTCGGTCTTTTCGATCAGCGTGCAAGTAACGCCGCGCCAGCCAAGCTCGCCGGCGAGCGCGAGGCCGACCGGCCCGGCGCCGACAATCAGAACGGGTGTACGCAGAGCCATGTCCGGCATTGTTTCGATGGTGCCGGATCGGACGGCATCCCTCAAGTATTCCTGCTTCAGGGGATCAGGACGACCGAGCCGGTGGTCTTTCGCGCTTCGACGTCGCGGTGCGCCTGCGCGGCGTCGCGCAGCGGGTAGCTCTGGGTGATGTCGATGCGGACCTTGCCGCTCGCAACCATGGAGAACAGGTCGTTCACGGTTTCCAACAGGTCCGCACGGGTGGCGGTGTAGTCGATCAGGCTCGGATGGGTGACGAACAGCGAGCCCATGTTGCCGAGCTTGCGGGTCGAAACGAGCGGCGGGTCGCCGGAGGATTCACCGAACGAGGCCAGGATGCCGCGCGGCGCAAGGCACTTGAGCGAGTTCTCAAACGTCGTCTTGCCGATCGAGTCATAGACCACCGGCACGCCCTTGCCCTTGGTGATTTCGCGCACATGCTCCGCGAAATCGTTGTAGCGCAAAACGTGATCGCAGCCATGCGCGCGGGCGAGGCCAGCCTTGTCGTCGCTGCCGACCGTGCCGATCACAGTGGCGCCCAGGTATTTGGCCCACTGGCTGACGATCATGCCGACGCCGCCAGCGGCGGCATGGATTACGATGGTGTCACCGGGCTTCACCGCGTAGGTGGCGCGCAGCAGGTAACGTGCGGTCATGCCACGAACCATCATGGAAGCCGCCGTGCGCTCGTCGATCCCATCCGGCAGTTTCACGACGCGGGCGGCCGGCGCGATGCGCGCCTCGGCATAGGCGCAGTCGGGGCGGCAGACGGTGGCGACCAGATCGCCTGCGGCAAGATCGGTCACACCTTCGCCGACCGCCTCGACGACGCCAGCGCTCTCCGTGCCGAGGCCGGACGGAAACGATTTCACCGCGTGCTGGCCGCGCCGGACCAGGATGTCGCGAAAATTGAGCGCCACAGCGGTGTGCCGGACCCGCACCTCGCCCGGGCCGGGCTCGGGCAACGGCACGTCCTCGTAACGCAGAACCTCAGGCCCGCCGTGGCGGTCGAAGCGGAATGCCTTCATTGCAACCCTCCGTGACTGTGATCGCATGAATGGCGCGGACGAAAAAGGCCTCCGGACGCTTGCCGCCAGCCTTTGCCCAAGGCAGCATGACTACAAATCGGACGGGAGGAGCGAATATGGCCGGGGCAAGGGCGAAATCCACCGCGCAGGCCAAGAAGCCAGCCGCGCGGGCCAAGAAGGCCGATGTGCGCCGCAGCGCCGCGCGGCCCACCCGGCTCAAGGCAAGCGCGCCCAAGGTCAAGCGTCAGCACAAGTTCGTGGCGAGCCGTCTCGGCGCCGGCGCATTCAAGGCTGACGGGTTGCGCACCTACGCGCACTACCGCGACTTGGGCATCAAGCATGCGACCCGCGGCATGGCGCTCGCCCACGTCATTCGGTTCGTCGGCCAATGCGATCCGAAGGTCGTCTCGAAGATGCACACCCACCAATGCGACTTCCAAATGATCTACGTGCTCAAGGGCCAGATCACGACGGAGATCGAGGGGCAGGGCCGCCACGTCATGAACGCCGGCGATAGCTGGCTGCAGCCGCAAGGCATTCCGCACAAGGTGCTCGATTATTCTGACGGCTGCGAGGTGCTGGAGATCGTGCTGCCGGCGGAATCCGAGACGATCGAACTGGAAAAATAGGCGCGTGCTGGCCCGAGAGGAAAAATCCAACGCTCCGTCATCCGAGGATATGATCGCGCGTGCGCGGGCGTTGATCCCGGCGCTGCGTCGGCGTGCACCCGAGGGCGACCGCGAACGGCGTTTGCCGAATGAGACCATCGCCGAGATGCAGGCGGCGGGCCTGTTCAAGGTCTTGCAACCGAAACGCTGGGGCGGCTACGAACTCGACATCCTGACCTACTTCGACGTGCAGATGGCGCTGGGCGAGGGCGACATGTCGGTTGCCTGGGTCTATGGCGTGGTCGGCATCCATCCCTGGTTCGTCGCGTTCCTGGATGACCGGGTCGCGAACGACATCTGGGGCAGGGACGACACGACGCTGATCTGCTCGTCGCTGATGCCGGCCGGTGTGGCGAAGCCGATCGACGGCGGTTTCCGTGTCAGCGGACAATGGAAGTACGCCAGCGGTTGCGAGCACTGCGCATGGGCGTTCCTCGGCGGCTCGGTGGAGGGCAACCCGGACGACAAACGGATTTTCGTGCTGCCGCGCGGCAACTATGAGATCGTCGACACCTGGCATGTGCCGGGCCTGAAGGCGACCGGCAGCCACGACATCGTCGCCAAGGACGTGTTCGTGGCCGAGCATCAGACGCAGAAATACTCCGACAATTTCCGCGGCTTCGGACCGGGCTTGGCACTGAACACGTCGCCGCTCTACCGTCTGCCGGTGGGCCAGGTGTTTCCGCGCGGCGTATCGACCGGCGCGATCGGCGCGCTGCAAGGCATGCTCGATGCGTATCTCGACTATGGAAAGAAGCGCATCGGCCGGAGCACCGGCACGCCCACTTCGGAAGAGGCTGGGATACAATTGCTCTGCGCCGAAACGGCGGTGGCGATCGATGAGATGAAAACGATGCTGCGCCGCAACTACAAGGCGTTGAAGGCATTCGCCGAGCGCGGGGAGATGCCGGCGCTCAAGCAACGCGTCGAGTACAAATTCCATAATGCCGTGGTGGCGGAGCGGTGCAGCGTATTGGCGTCGCGCCTGTTCAAGGCCGCCGGCACGGCGGGCATCGCCGCGGACTTGCCGTTCGGGCGGTTTCTCAACGACATCACCGTGGGCCGCCAGCACATCTCCAACCAGTTCGAGCAGTTGGGCCGGAGCTACGGCGCATTCCTGTTCGGCAAAGAGACCAACAAGGACTTCATGGTGTAGCAAAAAGTTTCCAGACCGGCTAAGTCCGCTCTACGGTTTGAATGAAGCGCAAATGCGTTGGAGAGAACGAAAATGAAGCTCTGCCGATATGACGATGACAGGCTCGGCGTGGTGATCGGGGACATGGTCCACGACGTCACGCAGGCACAGACCGAGATCAGGAGTTCGACGCCGTACACCGCCAAGGTCGATCCGGTGGTCGCGGCGCTGCCGAAGTGGCGCAGCAAGCTTGAAGAAATGGCGAAGTCCGCGCCGGGCAAGCCGATTTCGCAGGTGAAGCTCTTGTCGCCTGTCGCCAAGCCGCCGAAGATTCTGGCGGCGCCGACCAACTACGCCAAGCACGTCGAGGAGATGCAGAAGTTCCGCGACACCATTCCGGGGCTGGCGCGGTTCTCGCCCGACATCGAGAAGGCCGGCATTTTTCTGAAGTCCAACACCTCGCTGGTGGGGCCTTCGGAGGGCATTCCCATGCGCTTTCCCGATCGCCGCAACGATCATGAGGCCGAACTGGTCGTCATCATCGGCAAGCAGGGCAGCGATATTCCGAAGGAGAAAGCATACGAGTATATCGCAGGCTATTCGCTCGGTTTCGACATGACCGCGCGCGGCCAGGAAGACCGCAGTTTCCGCAAGTCGATCGACGGTTATACGGTGCTGGGTCCGTGGATGATCACCGCCGACGAACTTCCCAATCCGGCCGACGTGCCGTTTACGCTGCATGTCAACGACGAGAAGCGCCAGGACAGCAACACCAGCTTCCTGATCTTCGATATTCCGAAGCTGATCGAGTTCGCCTCCAAGTTCTACACGCTCTATCCGGGCGACATTTATTACACCGGGACGCCGGAAGGCGTCGGCCCGGTGAAGCCGGGCGACTGGGTTCGCATGAATTCGCTGCCGCAGCTTGGCGAATTGAAAACCCAGGTGCGGGCGCACCAGATCTGATCAAGGTTTTCCTATGATCAACATCCTGCGGGTCGGGCACGCCACGTTCACCACGCCCGACCTGGAACGCCAGATCGAATACTACTCCGACGTGCTCGGGCTGATCGTCACCGAGCGCGACAAGAACCGCGCGTTCCTGGCGACGCGGACCGGGCTCGAGGCGATCGCGCTGGAGCGCGGCGACAAGTCGAAGTTGACGCGGCTGTCGTTTCAGGTAGCGCCGGGGGCCGATTTTGCAGCCTATGCCCGCGATCTGTCCGGGCACGGCATCGTGAGCGAGCAGCACAGTGGCATTTCGCCCGGCGTGGCGCGGGCCCTGGTCTTCACCGACCTCAATGATACGGTGATCGAACTCTACTCGGACTATGTGTTCGCCAAGGACGATGGCCGCCAAGCCACGGTCACGCCGCTCAAGCTCGGGCATGTCGCACACCGCGTCGCCGACGTGCAGAAGGTGGTGAAGTTCTACACCGATGTGCTCGGCTTCCGGGTGTCCGACTGGCGCGACGATACGTTCGCGTTCCTGCGCTGCGGTGTCGATCACCACACGGTCAACTTCGTGGTCGATCCGAAGCCGCAACTTCATCACATTGCCTTCGAGGTGAAGGACTGGCCGGAGATTCACCGCGCCTGCGACTTCCTCGGGCGAAACAAGATCGAACTGGTGTGGGGGCCGGGCCGCCACATCATCGGCCACAACGTTGCCGCCTATCACCGCAACGCCGACAACGTCCGGGTCGAGCTGTTCTGCGAGCTGGATCAGATCAAGGACGAGGCGTTGGGCTATTTCGACCCGCGGCCCTGGCATCAGGATCGGCCCCAGATTCCGAAGACCTGGCCGAAAGACACTCTGCGCAGCTACTGGGGCTTCGGTTCGCACGGAACGTTTCCCGGCTATCCCTAATCGGGCCGGAATGCAACGCCAATGGCATGGCTGACAGGGCTGAATCGGGCTTGCCGACCCCGACCCAGGCCCCTTACGCTCCTGATGGGAAACGCGTGAGGTGTAGCAATGCCCAGTCGGGATCTGGTGCGTAAAAAGGCCGAAAAAGGCTCGAAAAACGCGCAGCGCGGCAGCGCCAAGACGGCGCGGAAAATCAACTTTCAGAACGAGCCCTGGTACGCGGAAGCAGCCCGCCGGATCAGCGCGGTGCGCCGGTCGTCCGAAGCGGCCTTGGCACAGATGGCTTCTCCGCCGCTGGCGACCGACTAAGCACGGGGCACGCGCGGGCGCTAAGCTTGGGCGCTCCGCGTCAGGCGATACATGCGGAACGCGCCATAGCCTTTGGCGAGTTCGATGCGCCCAGCATAGTTGCACGCGAATTGTGAGCCGGCCTGCATTGCCAGGATCGCGGCAAAAGGCTCCGTCGCATAAACCGCACCGAGCGGAGTGACAGGCTCAATTCTCGCCGTGCGCGAGACCTCGGAGCCAAAGAAGGTTTTCTGTCCGCACACCGGGTCGATCCCTTCGAACAGTGGCCCGTGATGCAAGGCGACGCGCAGCTTTGGCGCGTGGCCCAGCCCCAAATCGTTGGCGTCTTCGGTGGTGACGCAGTCGTGCAGCGACAGCGCGAGATCGGCCGCGGCGGCGATGTGGTCGATCACCAGATAAAGCGCGTCGCCCCAGGTGTTGCGATAAAGCACGTTCTTGTCGAAGCGGGCGATGGTGGCCGCGCACCGGCTCATGATGCCGCTCCAGAAGCGCGGGATGCGGCTTTCGGGGATTTTCGAAAAGCCGTGCACGTCAGTGAAGATGATCGAACGCATCTGACGTGACAGGGGGCCGTCCTTTTCGGTTTTCTGTTCGATCGCGGGGCGCATGGTATGGCTCGCGGCCGCGCGGTCGAATGCGATCACCGATGTTTCGCCGCCGAATTTCTTCCACGTCGCGATGTCGGTGGCGGTGCCGGCGAGCCCCGCCGCCGAAACGCCGTCGAACGCTGCCAGTTGCACCGTGTCGGTCTGCAGATGCCGCGCCCGCAGGTGCCCAAGACCCATCGCCACAGAACTGCCGTAGGTGTATTGCGCCGGATCGCCCACGTACTCGTCGAAAGAAGCGAGCGTCACCGAGGCCGCGCGTTTGAGGCAGTTATGGAAACGCTCGACCCACGGCTCGCCGCCGGGCCGGACCGAATATTTCAGATAGTCGTCCTGTTTGAAGGGCAGGACCACATTGAGCTCGATACCCCTTTCCAGAAACGCCTCGGCAAACAGGATGTCGGCGCCGCAGGCGAGGCCGCCGAACCCAATGCCGACGTTGGTTTCCCGGATCGCCGTTTGCAGCTTCGCGCGGAGTTCCGCCTGCCAGCCTTCATCCAGGCCGCCGGGTCCGCTGACCATGTGACCGCAATAGAACGCGACCTTGGGAATCGCGAGTGCGGACAAGAGCCCGGACTCGCGGGCATCGACACCGCGATGCTGCAGTATCCGTGCGAACTGTCGTCGGGTGGTGGCGAGCGAGGCGTAGTCGTTGCCCGCAAGCTCCCGGGCGCGAACAAGCGTCTTGACCGCGTCGGCCTGACGATTAAGCAGCAGTTCCGCCTCAGCGATTGTTGCTGTGGCGTAATAGCTGGTGTCGCGCTGAAGCGCGGGATCATCGAGTAGCCGGCGCGCGATCGGTTCGGCCTGTCCGGCGTCGCCAGCCAGCAGGAACAGGGTGGCGGCGTTGATGCCCGGATAGTACTCGCCGGTTTTTTCGTAGATTCGGTGATAGGCGGCGGCGGCTTTCAGCAAGCTTGCGGACGAGCTTGTTTCCGCCTCGAACGCCATATCCTTCAGAAGCCGGGCGCCGAGCGTGTGCGCGTCCACGCTGTCGAATGACGCAATGCCATACTTTTCATAAAGCCTTTGCGCGTTCTCCGTGGCGCCGGATCGCGCCAGGGCAAGAACCGCCTGATAGCGGAGGCTGGCGCTGGCGGGAAACGCCTCGAGCGCAGCCGCTGCGATGTCATAGGCTTTGAACAAGTCGCCGTTCTTCAGGGCCGTTTCGGCATCCGCGACCAGGGAAAGTTCTGTCTGCTCGGACAAGACGCCCCTCTTTGCGAAACCTCAGCCCGACGAACGGCTTGGGCTCGGCAGCAAGAAAACGGTTTGAAGCTATAACTGCCCGATTCGAGACGACTAGCGTTGGATTTCAGCGCCTTTCCAAAGTCCATACGACCCTCTTGACCTTTTGTTCATGTTTTGTTCTATAAGGTGTTTCCTGTAGCACGAAGGGAAACACCAATGGCCGAAGCTGCACTGGTAATGGCGCCACTCGATATTCTCGAAAACGAGGTTCGCGAAGCACTCGATATTTGCGGGGGCGACTCGATGAAGGCGCTTCGCATCACGCTGATAGCCAACGCGTTTCTCGAAGCGGAAATCGACCAGCTCAAGGCCGGCGTTTCGTCGGGCTTCGCGCGGCGCAAATCGGTACAGAAGCGGGCATGACCATGTGGACCGGATTGTTTTCCGTCGCCGTAACGCTTTCGGTCATCGTCAGCCTTGCGGCTATCGTTATGCAGCAGGGACAGGCGGATTATAACTGATGTCGGTGACCTACTACGTCGCTCTGCCGTTCATCCGCACCGAAGATGGCTCGGCCGCGGGGCAGGCGTTGGAATGTCAGACTGCGGCGGAGGCCAACCGCAAGGCGGAGGTCATGTTGCAAAATCGCACGAAACTTTGACCCCACCTCTAAGGTCTCCCAGGGCATTGATCTCGTTGGGAAAGATTGAAATTGGTGGGGTCATCCTTCGCGTCCAACCGTGACCCCACCCAGGAAGTGGATTCACACAAGTTATCAATGAGATGCTTCGGCCTTGGCAGGGGTCGCAATTGGACGCGATTTCACAG
>JAPLPD010000104.1 GCA_026400395.1 Alphaproteobacteria bacterium
GTCCGATTCACCCGCTGGGTGCGCCATGATCGCCTCGCTCGATCCAGGATAAGGTGCTGATGCCTATATCTGAATCGGCGTGAGCGTTGCGGAAATCAGAGCGTCATCCGGGGAATGCGGGCTTACTCAAGGTTTCGGTCTCGAAGCCAACGGTTCCATCCTGCAACGGCAAGCGCCCAATCTTAGGCTGCGGCGCCAGCGGATTTTCGGGCCGCCGCATACTGGCGGAATGGTCGGGCATCGCATCCTGCAGGGTCCACTCGCGCTTTTGTGTAGCAGCCGGACGGGAGCCCTGTGACGCAACACCGCGCGGGGCCGGCTTGGACTTTTCCGCCGGAGGTGCGGCAAGGCCCTGACCGAATTTCACGGTTCGTGCGGACGTGTCGGACGGTTCCGCCCTCCCAGGCGCCGTGCCCGCCAGCAGCAACGCTGCTATCGCGCTCCCTGCCAACGTCACCCAGAGCTTGGTCGTCATCGCAGTCCTCGTCCGTCAAGATGCGCACGCGCCAACGTTGTCCATCCTGCCTGGAACCTGTACTTCCGATCAACCATTTCACACAGGCATAAAGTTTCTATCGATTTTGCGGATGAAATCGCGGAATTCCGCCTTTACAATAAACCATAGATTCTGACCAATTCCGATTTTCCGAGGTCGCAACACCCATGCCGGCAGGATTGCATACCGCTGGCCCCGTGCTGGTGACGGGCGCGAGCGGTTTCGTCGGGTCGGCGATCGCGGCGGCATTTCGCGCCACCGGTACCCCGGTCCGCGTTCTGGTGCGCCCGTCGAGCCCGCGCGCCAACATCGACCCCCGTGATGAACTCGTGGTCGGTGATCTTCTGGACCGTGCGTCGGTCGCGGCCGCTCTGAAGGGCGCGCGTTATCTGGTCCATGCCGCTGCCGACTATCGGCTCTGGGCGCCCTCCCCATCCGAGGTCGAGCGCGTCAACATCGAAGGCACTCGGATCGTCATGGAAGAGGCACTGCGCGCCGAGATTGAGCGCATCGTTTACACCAGTTCCGTTGCGACATTCGACCTGCGGGGCACCGGGCTTGCCGACGAAACCCGGCATCTGCCATCGACCGAAGCGGTCGGCGCCTACAAGCGCAGCAAGATCATAGCCGAGGAACTGGTCGCCGAAATGGTCGCTCGCGACAAGCTGGCCGCGGTCATCGTCAATCCGTCGACTCCGGTCGGGCCGCGCGATGTGCGGCCTACGCCAACCGGCCGCATCATCATCGAAGCCGCATCCGGCCGGATGCCTGCGTTCATCGAAACCGGCCTCAACTTCGTCCATGTCGATGACGTGGCCGCCGGCCATCTCGCGGCGCTTCAGCGCGGCCGGATCGGCGAACGCTACATCCTCGGCGGCGAAAACGTGACGCTTCGTCAGATGCTGCTCGACATCGCCGACATCGTCGGACGCCGGACGCAGCCACTGCGCCTGCCGCGCGGGGCAATCTATCCATTTGCATTCGCCGCCGAGATGCTGGCACGCGTCACCGGCCGGGCGCCGTTCGCGACAGTCGATGGGCTCCGCCTCGCTCGCTACACCATGCATTTCGACGACAGCAAGGCGCGGCGCGAACTGGGCTATACATCACGCCCCTATCGCCACGGCCTGGCCGAGGCGATCGATTGGTTCATCGAGGCCGGCTATTTGAAGAGGCCTCGCACGTTACCCCGCTAATGGGCCGCCTCGCCGCCGCGGTGGCGCAGGAAGTCGAAAAACTCGACGCCCTCCCGCAGGCGCCGCTTCATCATCTGCGGCGATCGCAACATTTCGCTGACAATGGAGGCGATCTTCGGAACTCGGAAATAGAACCGCTTGTAGAAATCCTCGACCCCCTGGAAGATCTCAGTGTGTGTGAGATGCGGATAGCTCAGTTGCGCGATCTGACCGCCGAATGAATCGACCAATTCGGCATTGTTGCTGTCCGCAAACCAGCCGTTCTCCGTCGCCTGCTTGTGAAGAAATGTGCCTGGATACGGCGCGGCGAGAGACACCTGGATCGTGTGCGGGTTCACCTCGGTTGCGAAGCGGATCGTTTCCTCGATGGTTTCCTTGGTCTCGCCCGGCAAGCCAAGGATGAAGGTACCATGAATGACGATTCCGAGTTCGCGGCAGTCCTTGCTGAATCGCTTGGCAACATCGACCAGCATGCCCTTCTTGATGTTGTGCAGAATCTTCTGATTTCCGGATTCATAGCCGACAAGCAAAAGCCGGAGCCCGTTGTCCTTCAACACTTTCAAGGTAGCACGCGGCACGTTGGCCTTGGCGTTGCACGACCAGGTGATGCCGAGCTTGCCGATCTCGCGCGCGAGTTCTTCGACCCGCGGCAGATTGTCAGTCAGCGTGTCGTCGTCGAAGAAGAATTCCTTGACTTGCGGAAACGCCTGCTTCGCCCATTTCAGTTCTTCGATGACGTGGCCGACACTGCGCACCCGGTAGGCATGACCACCGACAGTCTGCGGCCACAGGCAGAAGGTGCAATGCGATTTGCAGCCGCGGCCTGTGTAAAACGAAATGTAGGGGTGCAGCAGATAGCCGCCGAAATACTTCTCGATGGTGAGATCACGCTTGTAGACCGGCGTGACGAACGGCAGTTCATCCATGTTGTGCAGGATGGCGCGCTCATCGTTGTGCACGATGCTGCCATTGGCATTGCGGTACGACAGCCCCTTGATAGATGAGAAATCGCGGCCTTCGGCGACCTCCTTGACGGTGAAATCGAATTCGTTTCGGCCGACGAAGTCGAGTTCGGCACAGGCCGCCATGCTGCCGGCCGGATCGACCGCCACCTTGGCGCCGACCATGCCGATCTTGAGGCTCGGTTTGAGCTCCTTCAGCGCGCGGACTGTCTTCACATCGGAGGCAAACGATGGCGTCGAAGTGTGCAGCACGATCAGGTCGCGTTGTGTCGCCTCCGGCGCCACGTCGGCAAAACGCAGGCCATGCGGCGGCGCATCGATCAGTTTGGATCCCTCAACCAGCGCGGCCGGCTGCGCCAACCAAGTCGGATACCAGAACGACTTGACCTCACGACGCATCTGATAGCGCGCGCCGGCGCCGCCATCGAAGCCCTCGAACGACGGAGCCTGAAGAAACAGGGTTTTCATCATGACGTTCGTGATCTCCGATCCGGCTTCAAAATGCCTTCCGACATAAGCTCGTAGTGATGCCCCCGCCAACTGACATCGCGGGCGACAAAACCTGCAACAAACACGGCAAAAGACAGCAGGTCCCGCACCGGGATGAGCCAATATGGATGCGCGGGCAAGCCATATCCGCGTTCGGTGGCCAAAATCAGGACGCCGCGGCAAGCCAGCGCCACCAGAGCAAGCCCCAGCGCGGGCCATCCGCCTCCCAAGCCCCAGGCAATCAGACCCAGGGGGAAGGCGTGGGTCACCCCCCACCCGAAATAGCCAAGCGGATCAATGGTCCGGATGGTCAGCGCCCATCGCAGCTCGTGCCGCCACAATTCGGCAAGGGACGTTTCATCGCAGACGTGGCCAACCGCGAAGGGCAGCAACGTGACCGGCCCGCCCCGTTCCCGGACCAACTCGCCCAGCACGTAGTCATCGGCCAGGCAGTCGGCGAGCGGTTCAAAGCCGCCGATGGCCTCCAGCGTCCGCCGTTGCAGAGCGATCGTCGACCCCAGGCAGGGCTGCGATAACTTCAGGCGGGTGCCGACCATGACGCCCGGAAGAAAGTGACTATCGATGGTCGCCCGCGCCAAATCCGACCACAAGCCGCCGGTCGAAATCCCGTAATAGGGGCAACTGACCGCGCCACCGAGCCGTTCCACAGCCCCGACCAATTGCGCCAGATAATCGCGCGGCACCCGGATATCGCTGTCGGCCAGCACCACAATGTCGTGCGCGATCCGCGGCTGCATGTTGATCAGATTTGCAACCTTCGGATTGGAGCCCATCGCTCGCGGCTCGACCACAAGCTCGATGGCCCGGCCTGGATATGCGGCACGCAGACGTCCCACAATCGCAATGGCGGGATCGTTCGGATTCTCCACGCCGAACACGATCTGAACAGTGCCGGAATAGTCCTGTTCACAGAACGACACGAGATTTTCATAGAGGCCGGCTTCGTCGCCATGCAGCGGCTTGAGCACCGTTACCGCGGGCGAGGCCGCCGACGCAGGCTGCCACCAGCAGAATGTTATTCAACATCGCCGCTCAGGCCCGTTCGTTCTGGTTGTCTGAAGCCGGGCGCCGGCGGTGAAAATTCCATCCCTCCATGGCCTGCCACGCCAGAAGGCCGGGAATGCCGATCACCAGATCCGGAATGCGCTTCACCAGCGACAGCCCAAGCGCTGCGTCAGGCGGCACACCAAACATCGAACACAGCACGATCAGTCCGCCCTCCTGCGCGCCGAGCGCGCCCGGCACCGCGAACGCCGCGCCGCGCACCGCATGCATCAGGCTTTCGATGATCACAGCATCGCCGTAGTCGATCTGGTAACCCATGAAATTCAGAACCACCCAGACCTCGATGGCGCCGACGAACCAGCCGGCCAGATGCCACGCCACGCTTCGGATCAAGCTGCCGTGCTGGCGATAGAATGCATCGAGTTGGGCAAACAGGTCATCGAGGGCGCCAAGCAGCAGCCAGTTGCGATCACCGGCGACCGCCGACAACACCTTCTTGAACAGCCGCTGTCCGACTTCACCCTGCGCCAGCAGAAAGCCGCCAAGCGCTGGCACCGCCACAGCGATGCCGACGGCGATCGGCCACACAATCAGATCCTCGCCGCCGATCTCGATCAGCAGGATGAGTCCGATGATGGCGAAGACGAGTTGGCTGGCGGCCTGCATCAGCACATCGACGATCACACTCGCAGCGGCAAGCGAGCCGCGCGCGCCGCGCAGCGCAAGGCAACGCGCGCCGATGAAGTCCCCGCCGATTTGCGCCAGCGGCAGCAGCGCATTCGCCCCCTCGCGGACAAATCGCAGGCCAACGCAGAGCATGAGCGAAGGCCGTTGCTCCGGCTTGAACAACAGCCACCAGCCGCCCCCGGCAATCGCGACCGCGGCGATCCGGAGCAGCACCACCAGAACGCTGGCCCAGCCCGCGCTGAGCATCGCGGAACCGACATGGTCGGCGCCATGCCAGGCGATCAGCCCGATCAGCACGGACATGCCGACGAACCAGACGATCAGTGCGGCCTGCCTGCCCGACAACATTTTTGGCTCAAGAACCTTCCGAGGGGGACGCGCGCCCGGGAACATCAGCCCGATGCGGCAATTGAGCGCAAGCCCAGACCGCAACCACGGCCATCACTTTATGAAATTCTCAGGGCTGCCCGCCAATGAGAGCGGCATCGATGAGCCGCCGGCATTCCCGCAATTCGTGCAATGCGCTTTGCAGGCGGCGGACGTTGTCGCGGGTCAATTCCGCCATGACCGGGGCAACGCCCGGCGCGACAAGTTCGGAACTCACCGGTTCGGGCTTTTCCTCAACCACTGGTCCCGATGGCGCCTTCAACAGGCCGAAAAGAGCGCGCGCCGCCTCGTCCGGGGCCAATTGCTCGGTTTCGGCCGCCGCCGGCTCGTCCGCCAGCGGCACTGGCTGCGCCGCACCCGGCTGCCAGACCGCCTGAACGAATTTACCCCCCTGTTCGCGCAGAATTCGCTTCACGCCGCGGATCGTGTAGCCCTCCCCGTAAAGCAGGTGCCGGATGCCGCGCAGGAGGTCGACATCATCGGGACGGTAATAGCGCCGTCCGCCGGCACGCTTCATCGGCTTGATTTGCGGAAAACGGCTCTCCCAGAACCGCAGCACATGCGGCGGAATGTCGAGTTCGTCGGCAACTTCACTGATGGTGCGGAACGCGTCCGGCGCCTTTTCCACGGCAGCGTATTTCCCTGCTGAAGATTGGAGCAATCGAACGCGACGAAACTAGTCCTCGGCCTCGTCGGCAACCTCGGCGCCGTTGATGCACTGCTTGAGGATGGCCGACGGCTTGAACACCATGACCCGGCGCGGCGAGATCGGCACTTCCTTGCCGGTCTTCGGATTACGTCCGATCCGCTGACCCTTTTTGCGAACAACAAACGAGCCAAATGATGACAGCTTCACGGTCTCGCCTCGTTCGAGGCAATTTTTGATCTCACCCAACACCAGTTCCACGAGCGCAGCCGATTCCGTGCGTGACAGGCCCACCTTCTGGTAGACCGCCTCGCACAGGTCCGCACGCGTGATGGTTTTTCCCGACATCTCCAGCCCCAGTCCAGGAGACCATATCCCGCTGAATTTCCAACAATATTAGCTTGGGTTTGGGCGGTCAACGGCCCCTCAATGACGGCCCCTCAATGAGGGGCCTGGCTATTTTGCAACGCGTGTGTGGCTGAAGAGCAACGGCCAGCAAGGCTCAATTTGGCCGAAAAGCCGCCATCGACCGGCCGCTTACCAGCGGATCAGCGCGGAACCCCAGGTAAAGCCGCCGCCCATCGCCTCAAGCAATACCAGATCGCCCTTCTTGATGCGGCCGTCCTTGACCGCGGCATTAAGCGCGAGCGGGATCGAAGCGGCCGACGTGTTGCCGTGCTGATCGACCGTGATGACGACCTTCTCCGGCGCGATGCCGAGCTTGTGGGCGGAGTCGTCGATGATGCGCCGGTTGGCCTGGTGGGGGACAAACCAGTTTATATCGGCGGCGGTGTAGCCAGTTGTGCGAAATGCATCCTCGATCACGTCGGTGATCATCGCAACCGCGTGCTTGAACACCGCGCGGCCTTCCATACGCAGGAACCCAACCGTCTTGGTCGAGGACGGCCCGCCATCGACGTAGAGCTTGGACTTGTGACGTCCGTCGGAACGAAGGTGGGTTGTCAGCACGCCGCGATCGTCGCGGGTGCCCGGTTGCTGCTGCGCCTCCATCACCACGGCGCCGGCGCCATCGCCAAACAGCACGCAGGTGGTGCGATCGTTCCAGTCGAGGATGCGCGAGAATGTTTCCGCGCCGATCACCAGCGCGCGCTTATACCCACCGGCGCGCAAGAGCGCGTCGGTGATCGATAACCCGTAGACAAAGCCCGAGCACACCGCCTGCAGATCGAACGCCGCGCCCCGCGTGATGCCGAGACCCGCCTGCACCGACACCGCCGACGCCGGGAAGGTGTTGTCGGGCGTCGATGTCGCCAGCACGATCAGGTCGATGGACTGCGCGTCCACATGGGCGCTGGCGAGCGCGGCCTTCGCCGCCTGGATGGCAAGGTCGGAGGTGACCTCCCCGTCGGCTGCGATGTAACGCTGACGGATGCCGGTGCGCTGGACGATCCAATCGTCTGTCGTATCGACCTTGGCGGCAAGCTCCTGGTTGGACAGGACGCGTTCCGGCAGATAGCTGCCGCAGCCGAGCACCACCGAACGGAGTACACTCACGAGGCGGCCCCGCTCACCGCTCGCGCCACTTCGGGTTCCCCCGCGTGACGGCGAATGGTTACACTGATTTTGCCGAGCAGTTCGTCCCGCACCATTTCATATCCCACGTCGATGGCCGCGGCGAAGCCTTCAGGATCCGTGCCGCCGTGGCTCTTGATTACGACACCATTGAGCCCAAGGAAAACTCCCCCGTTGGACTTACGCGGATCCATCTTTTCTCGCAGCATCCGGAACGCCGGACGCGCCAGCAGATAACCAAGCTTCGACCAGATCGACTGCGAGATCGCATATTTCAAGTAATCGGCGAACTGGTGAGCGGTGCCCTCCGCGGTCTTCAGCGCGATGTTGCCGGCGAAGCCTTCGGTCACCACCACGTCGGCCTTGCCCCTGCCGATATCATCGCCTTCGATGAAGCCGACATATTCGATATGCGGCAACGGCTCCTCACGCAGAATCCGGCTCGCTTCACGCACGGCTTCGAGCCCTTTGACCTCCTCAACGCCGATATTGAGCAGGCCCACCGTCGGCCGGTCGAGATGGAACAGCACGCGCGACATGGCGCTGCCCATCACTGCCATATCGACAAGCTGCTCGGCGTCGGCGCCTATCGAAGCGCCCAGGTCGAGCACGATGCAACGGCCCTTGAGGGTCGGCCACATGGCTGCGATAGCCGGGCGCTCGATGCCCGGCAACATCCGCAGATTGAACTTGGCCATCGCCATCAACGCGCCGGTGTTCCCGGCCGAAACCGCGACATCCGCCTCGCCCTTTTTGACCGCGTCGATGGCGAGCCACATCGACGACTTCCATCGGCCGTTGCGGAGCGCCTGGCTCGGTTTGTCGTCCATCCGGACGGCGACGTCGGTGTGAACCAGACGGCAGGCGGCCTTGAGCTTCGGGTGCGCCGCCAGCAGCGGATCGATCAATGTCTGATCACCCACCAGAATGAAGCTCGTGTCCGGATTCTGCTCCAAAGCCAGCGCCGCGCCGGCAACGACCACCGACGGGCCATGGTCGCCCCCCATGGCGTCGAGCGCGATACGGACGTTCTTGGACATGGATCGACCTACACGCCGACGGTGAGACGCCGGGAATTCCGTCATTGAGGGAGCGACCGGGTGAAGGCCGACAATAGCCTGCCCGCCGGGGGACATACCAGGGGCTCGCCTTTTGGCAAACCGCCCCAAAGCCCGCGAAAACTAGTCCGGTTTCGGCTTTTCGCCCTTCTTCAGGGCGGCCAGAGCCGCGAATGGATGGCTGATTGGGTCACCGGCGGGCGGAGCGTCGAACACCGAACCGGGCTTGCGCGGATAGGGATCGATTCCCAAAAGCAGGAATTCCGTGGCCACGCCGCCGATATCGACCACGCCGTCGTGCATGACCTCTGGCGGGTCGGCTTCGACCGGTTGCAACTCGTCCGGATCTGGATCCGGCAACGGCCCCGGGACGAAGGTGAGATCGACCGCCTCGTCGATCCGGCTTTCGATCGGCTCAAGGGTGATCACACAGCTCTGCACGACGGTCGCAGCGACCCGACCGACGAGACGCAACCCATCGGGGCCGTACCGCATCAGATCGAACTTCGCTTCGAGGCGCGGCAGCGCAACCAGCCCCTCCATGCGGACAATAGCGTCGCGGACGCCGTCATCGGCAGTCAGTTCGATATGCCGGCCGCTCTCCGGAATATCGGTGGCCGCGATGGGAAGGCTCCAGGGCGGCGGCGGGATTTTCGCCGAAGAAACATCGGCGGGGGGTTTTCGGGTCATGGTTGCATCACCGCGCCGGGGTCCGGAAAATCGGGAGTCACGAGTTTCAGGCCACTACCATCGGCAGCGCCGAAATCCTGCGCAGCCAGCCTTCGACCGGCTTCCCGCATATAGGCAGCCAGCCGCCGGGCCCCCAGCGGCGGCGGCGGCGCTGCACCGAACACATTGCGGGCGATGGCCGCCGCGAGAGGCGCCTCGTCATCGGTTTCGAGCGCGGTCTCGTAGGCATTGGACCGGCCATAGAACGCGCCGGCCACCCGCCGCATCTCCTGGGGAACCTTGAGGTCGCCCATGCCCATTTCGCGGAAATTGTCGTCGATGTCCCGGCAGAACCGATCGAAAAGCAGCTCTCCGGCCGAAGCAAGAGTCGGCTGCATCGTCGCGGGTCCGGGATTGAAGCGCCGGACCAGCAGCACGAGGTGCAGGATCAGCATATCGAGGCGGCCATCGACGGTGTCCGGCACGCCATAAGCCTGATAAAACGCAGGCGATCGGGCCTGCGCCACGATCATGCCATAGAGCGCGTCGATGTTGAGTGTTCGCCGAGTTCGGCGGAAGGGGAGCGAAATCATAGGGTTCGCGGTCAAGCTGCGGCGGCGTTAAGCTGTTCGTTGCTATTTCGGGATACCTCGGGTAACCCCGCCGCCGCCCTGGATGCAAGCGAAATGACGGTGCCGACCAACCGATTTGACGAAAAGCGCGGATTTCCCCGGCGGATGCTGGCGGTCGTGCTGACAGCGGCGGCGCTGTCGCTTGGCGGCTGCGACTCCTTCACCCAGGTCTATCAACGCGGCTACATCGCCCCCGAAGGCGCCCTGGAGCAACTTCCCCTCGGCGCCACCCAGGAGCAGGTGCTGATCGTGCTGGGCACGCCCTCCACGGTCGCCACCGTGAGCGGGGAAACGTTCTACTACATCTCCCAGCGCGCCGAGCAGAAGCTGGCGTTCATGACCCAGGACATCACCAACCAGCGGGTGATCGCGGTTTATTTCGACAAGGGCCGCCGGGTACAGCGGCTGGCCAATTACGGCCTCAAGGACGGCAAGGTGTTCGACTTCGTCAGCCGCACCACGCCGACCAGCGGCGTCGAGCTGAACTACATCAACTACGTTTTCGCCCTCACCAAACCGCTGTAGCCACAGTCACTCGGCCTTGATGTTGCCTTTGCGGATGACCTCGCCCCAGCGCGCGGTCTCCGCCGCGACGTGTTTGCCGCAATCCTCGGGCGTTCCGAGCGGCAATGTCAGCCCCTGCCCTTCAAGGCGCGCCTTAAGATCGGGCGACGAGAACGCCTTGTTGGCCTCGGCATTGACCCAGTCGATCGCCCCGCGCGGCGTACCCGCCGGCGCGAACAGCCCGAACCACGGACCACCCTCGATCCCTGGCATTCCGAGTTCGGCGAAGGTCGGCACGGCCGGCACCGCCGGCTCGCGCTTGGCCGCCGTGATGGCGAGCGGACGAACGCGGCCGGCCGCGAGCTGCTCCTTGGTCAACGGCACGATGTCGAACATTACATGGACGTGGCCCGCAACGAGATCCTGCAAAGCGGGCGCGGCGCCGCGATAATGCACATGCTGGATATCGAGATTGTTGAGTTGCTTGAATTGCTCGCCGGCCAAGTGCCCCGAGGACCCCAATCCCGGCGAACCGTAGCTGAGCTTGCCCGGGTTGGCCTTGATGTAGGCAACCAACTCCTGCGGCGTGTTCGCCGGCACCGACGGATGCACGATCAGAATATTCGGCGAGGTGGTGATGAACACCACCGGCAGGAAATCCTTCGCCGGATCGTACGGCAGCTTGGCGTTCAGATGCGGCAGGATCGACTGGGTGGCGTGAAAGCCCATGTAGAACGTGTAGCCGTCCGGCGCCGACTTTGCCGCAGCGTCGGCGCCGATCGTGCCGCCGCCGCCGGTGCGGTTTTCGACCACCACCTGCTTGCCCTGCTCGCCAAGCTTGGCCGCGAAGGCCCGCGCGACGATGTCGGCCACCCCGCCCGGCGCGAGCGACACGATGATCTTGATGGGCTGCGATGGATATTGCTGCGCACACGCCGGCGCGGTTGCGATGAAAGCCGTGGCCGATGCCACAGCAAGAGCGCGAACGATCGAAAGCTGCATGGCGTCCCCCCAGACAATGCAACGGCCGGCTTCCGTCGAGGGAAGCCGGCCGTGATTGTAGCGGGACTTTGGCTCAGTGCGCCAGAACGGCGAGCAGCAGCAGAGCCACGATGTTGGTGATCTTGATCATCGGGTTCACCGCAGGGCCCGCCGTGTCCTTGTAGGGATCGCCGACGGTATCGCCGGTCACCGCCGCCTTGTGCGCATCGGAACCCTTGCCGCCGTAGTGACCGTCCTCAATGTACTTCTTGGCGTTGTCCCAGGCGCCGCCGCCCGAGGTCATCGAAATCGCGACGAAGAGACCCGTCACGATGACGCCGAGCAGCATCGCGCCGACCGCCGAGAAGCCAGCCGACTTGCCCGCCGCTCCGCCGCCCGCCACGAAGTAAATCACGTAGTAGACGACGATCGGCGACAGCACCGGCAGCAGCGACGGAATGATCATTTCCTTGATCGCCGCCTTGGTGAGAAGGTCGACAGCGCGGCCGTAGTCCGGCTTGCTGGTGCCCTTCATGATGCCGGGGTTCTCGCGGAACTGCCGCCGAACCTCTTCGACGATCGCGCCGGCGGCGCGGCCCACGGCCGTCATGCCCATCGCGCCGAACAGATACGGCAGCAGACCGCCGAACAGCAGGCCCGCGACGACGTATGGGTTGTTCAGCGAGAAGTCGAGCGTGACGCCCGCGAAGTACTTGTGCGTCGCCGAGTTGGCGATGAAGTACTTCAGATCCTCGTTGTAGGCAGCGAACAGCACCAGCGCGCCGAGACCGGCCGAACCGATCGCGTAGCCCTTGGTCACTGCCTTGGTGGTGTTGCCGACCGCGTCGAGCGCGTCGGTCGACTTGCGGACCTCCTTCGGAAGCCCCGCCATTTCGGCAATGCCGCCGGCGTTGTCGGTGACCGGGCCGAAGGCGACCGCGATGCCGAACAGGCCAGCCATGCCGTAGGTGACCAGGATGCCGGCAATGATGACGAGCGCCGGCAGCGCCGTGGACTCCATGGAGATCGCCAGACCCTGGATGACGTTGGTCCCGTGGCCGGTGACCGATGCCGCCGCGATCGACTTCACCGGACGGTAGTCGGTGCCGGTGTAGTATTCGGTGATCCAGATGATCAGGCCGGTTACGACAAGGCCAACGATGCCGCACAGGTAGATCGTGGTGCTGGTGAAGCTCACGCCACCGGTCGTGCGCAGCGGCACGCCGAATCCGAACAGCCAGTGGATGACACCGGCAATGCCGACCAGCGAAAGGACCGCAGTGACAATCAGGCCCTTGTACAGCGCGCCCATGATGGACTGGCTGGCCCCGAGCTTGACGAAGAACGTGCCGATGATCGACGTGATGATGCAGATGCCACCAATGGCGAGCGGCAGAACCATCATGTTGACGAGATACGGCGTTCCGGCAAAGAAGATCGCCGCCAGAACCATGGTGGCAACGGTGGTCACCGCGTAGGTCTCAAACAGGTCGGCGGCCATGCCGGCGCAGTCGCCGACGTTGTCGCCCACATTGTCGGCGATGGTCGCCGGGTTGCGCGGGTCGTCTTCGGGGATACCGGCTTCGACCTTGCCGACCAGATCGCCGCCGACGTCAGCGCCCTTGGTGAAGATGCCGCCGCCGAGACGGGCGAAGATCGAGATCAGCGAGGCGCCGAAGCCGAGCGCCACCATGGCGTCGATCACGGTGCGTGAGTTGGAGGCCAGCGCCATCGGGCCGGTGAGGACCGCGTAGTAACCGGCAACGCCGAGCAGCGCCAGTCCGGCCACGAACAGGCCGGTGATCGCGCCGGCCTTGAATGCCAGTTCAAGTCCGCCGGCCAACGAACCGATCGCCGCCTGCGCTGTGCGCACGTTGGCGCGCACCGACACGTTCATGCCGATGAAGCCCGCCACGCCCGACAGCACCGCGCCGATCAGGAAGCCGATGCCGACCAGCCAGCCGAGCAGCCAGCTCACGATGAAGAAGATCACGACGCCAACAATGGCGATGGTGGTGTATTGGCGCTTGAGATAGGCCTGCGCACCTTCGCGCACCGCAGCCGCGATCTCCTGCATCCGTTCGCTACCGGCATCGGCTTGCATCACCGACCAGATGGCCCAGATGCCGTAAACGATCGCGAGCAGACCGCACGCGATAATCAGTCCTAAGGCTGTCATGAAATCCTCGATATTTTGCGGGGCGCCAGGAGGCCCCCCACCCGGCTAAATGTGTGGCGGATATGCCAAAAAGCAGGCACCGACGCAACGCCGGATAAGCCCCTGAACGAGCTTAACCCCCGGAAAACCCCAGTTCTTTAGGTGTGAGCCCGCCGCTGGCGGAGCGCAATCCAGGCCACCAGAGCGCCCACCGCCAGCACCGGCGGGAAGACCATTGCGTTGACGAAGGCCCAGCCTAGCGTCGCCAATAGCTTGCCGGAGGCGAACGAGCCCAGCGCCATGGTGCCGAAAATCAGGAAATCGTTGAGCGATTGGACCTTGTTGCGCTCCTCCGGGCGGTGGCACTGGGTCACCACCGTGGTGGCGCCGATGAAGGCGAAGTTCCAGCCCACACCGAGCAGAGTTAGCCCGATCCAGAAGTTGGCGATCGCCTCGCCCGCCAGGCTGACCGCGGCGCTGGCCAGCAGCATCGCCAGACCGAGCGCGATGATCCGGAACACCCCATACCGAACGATCAGGCTACCGGTGATGAAGCTCGGCGCGTACATCCCCAGCACGTGCCACTGGATGCCAAGCGTGGATAGCGTCACCGAATGGCCGCAGCCGACCATGGCTATCGGCGCCGACGTCATGACCAGATTCATGATGACATAGCTGACGACGCCGCAGGCAACCGCAACCACGAACAGCGGCTCGCGCGCGATCTCCGACAGCGGACGGCCGGGATTGCGGTCGCGCTCCTCGCGTGGCATCGGCGGCGGCGACTTGAGCTGGGTCAACACCAGACCGGCGAGCGCCGCCAGTGCGGCTTGTGCAACGTAGGTCGCGGCGAACAGGTGCGGCACCCACCAGTCCTTGGTGACGATGACGACCGCGGGGCCAATCAATCCGGCCATCACTCCGCCGGCCAGGACGAACGAGATCGCCTTGGGCCGGTACGCCTCGCTCGCAGTGTCGCAGGCGGCAAACCGGTAGGAGTTGTGTGCGGCCGCATAGACGCCGCAGCCGAACGTCCCAACCAGGAACAGCAGGAACGAACCCTGCAGCACTGCAACGCACGAGATGAGGCCCGCCAGCGTCCCGATGACCGATCCGGTTTGCAGCGCAAACCGGCGGCCGTAGTTTTTCGCCAGATAGCCCTGCGGAAGGGTTCCTAACCAGATGCCGCAAACCATCACCGACACCGGCAAGGTGGCGAGGCCCGGAACCGAGGCGAGCATGGTGCCGACAATACCCGCGGTCGCCGCGATCACGGTGTTGTTGCCGCCGGCCAACGCCTGCGCGGTCGCGAGCACCACCGCGTTGCGCTTGGCAACACGGTCGTCTGCGACAACAGGGGCAATATCGGCGATCACCGACATGGACGAATCCCGGCAGGGAGTGACAAGGCGCCCCGTTCTATCGGGCGCCCCGCAAAGTGACCATGCCCCCAGGCGCAGATCAGAAGTGCAGCGCCCCCGGATGCCGCACCCGGACGTTCTTTGCCTCGGCGGGTGTCTGCGCGCCGATCTGGCCGAGCGCCGACTGCAATTCGTCGATCAGCAGGTCGATCACGTGACCGGGCCCCTCGGAGCCAAGCGCCCCGAGACCCCATAGGAAGGCCTTGCCGGCCAGCGCCGCGTTCGCGCCGAGTGCAAGAGCGCGTGCGACGTCGGTTCCGCTGCGAACGCCGGAGTCGAATAGCACGGTGGCGCGGCCGCCCACAGCCTTCACCACCCCCGGCAGACAGTCGATCGGCGGCGGCAGCGCCTCGATCTGGCGGCCGCCGTGATTCGAGACCAGCACGCCGTCGGCGCCGATCTTGAGCGCCATCTCGGCGTCCTCCGGGTGCAGAATGCCCTTGAGGACCAGCGGCTTTTTCCATCGGTCGCGGTAGCGCTTAACCTCATCCCAGGAGAATGCGCCGCCCATTTCCGTGCGCGCGAAGCGGATGGTGTCATTGAGCCCAGCGCCCGGACCGGCATAGGGCTGGATGTTGGCGAAACGCGGCAGAGTGTTCTGCAGGAACGCCAAGCCCCAACCGGGGCATTTCAGCATGCCGGCAACCATGCGCCAGTCGGGACGAAACACGCCGCCGCCGCCCATGCCGACCTTCACTTCACGCGAACGAACGGTGCGAACTGGCACGTCCAGGGTCAGCATCAGCACGTGCACACCCGCGGCATCGGCGCGCCGCATCAGGTCGAAGCCGATCGCATGATCGTTCTTGGCGAAGCGATACATCTGCAGCCACATCACGTCTGGCGCGATGGCGGCGATCTCTTCGATGGTCGCCCCGCCAGCCACGCCCAGCGTGTACGGCACCCGCGCCCGCTGCGCGGCCTTGGCCAGCAACTTGTCGGCGCCAGGCCAGACCACGATCGGGCTCCCCATCGGAGCAACGCCCAGCGGCGCAGAATACTTGCGGCCGAACAGTTCGACATTCACCGGCGGCAGCTTCGGCATCACGCCATAGCGCGGCACCATTTCGACCGCATCAAGCGCTGCCCAATTGTGCTTGATGCCGGTGTCGTCGCCGGCGCCACCGTCGCCATACTCATAGGCAAAGTGCGGCAGCCTGCGCGCCGCGCCGCGCCGCAGATCGTAGATGGTCGGATACCACCGCTGGTGCTTGCTGAAATTCGGCGACCGGGTCGAACCCGGCGTGGCCGCCGCGATGGCCGTGATGTCGTGCATGAAACGCTCCCCACCCGCAGATCGATATTCTATGTGAAGCTATTATAACGCGGCACGCACGATCAGAAATGGCTGAATGAGGCGCGGGCAAAGACCAGCCGTCGCCCATCCGCCCCCAGGAACCGGGCGCCCGTCCCAGCGGTCACGCGGCCGATCTCGGTCACCTTCACCCCCGCGCGCCGGGCGGCGGCGAAAAACCGCTTGAGCTTGCGCTGCGGGACGGTGGCAACCACTTCAAAATCGTCGCCACCGGTGAGGACTGTCTCCATCGCCTCGGCGTCGGCGGCAAGCACCGCACGCGCGGCCTTCGACAACGGCACGCGCGCTGCCTCGATCTCGGCGCCGGCCCCGGAGGCGCGGCACAGCTTGCCGAGATCGCCGGCGAGGCCATCGGACACATCCATCGCGGCGGAGGCGTTGAGGCGCAGGGCCTCGGCCAGCGCGTTGCGCGGTTGCGGAACCAGATAGCGCGCCAGCAGATGACGCTGCATCGCCCGATCGAGCTTCCAACGGGCGGCCGCCCCCCGCTCCTTCCGAAGATTCAGCCCAAGCGCGGAGTCGCCGATCGTCCCGGTGACCACAACACGATCGCCGGCGCGCGCGCCGGATCGCCGCGCCATGAATCCGCTCGGCACCGTGCCGAACGCGGTGATGGAAATCGTCACCGGTCCGGGCGTGTAAACCGTGTCGCCGCCGAGCAGCGGGCACTGGAACCGTTTCGCATCGGCGCCCAGCCCTCGGGCGAACCCCTTCAGCCAAGTCTCGCCGCACGACTTCGGCAACGCCAGCGTCAGCACGAAACCCGCGGGCTTGGCGCCCTTGGCGGCAAGATCGGACAGGTTGACGCGCAACGCCTTCCGCGCAATCGCGCCGGGCGGATCGCCGGCGAAAAAGTGCACACCGCCGACCACGGCATCGGCGGTGACAACCAGCGAATGCCCGCGCGGCGGCGTGAGGATGGCCGCATCGTCGGTCAGGCCGAGTGCGCCCGGGTGCATGGCGATCGGTTTGAAGTGCCGCGAGATCAGCCGATCTTCCGCGGATTCACGTTGTGGGGGCGACGTGCTTGTGAACTTGCTTGTGGACTTACTTGTGGACTTGGCCAAGGCCTCACCCCGCTGCGAACTCATCGGCGCGCAACTGCCGCGCAAGCTGATCGAGCACCGCGTTGACCATGCCGGTTTCGTCGCGATCGACGAAGGCGTTGGCGACATCGACATACTCGGTGACCACCACGCGGGCCGGCACATCGCGCTTGCGGTCGAGTTCGTAGGCGCCGGCGCGCAGGATCGCGCGCAATACGGTCTCGATGCGCTTCAGCGGCCAGCCCTTGGACAGCGCCGCGTCTATCATCGGGTCAAGCCGACGCTGGTCATCGACCACGCCGCGCACGACATCGCGGAAATACGCGGCCTCCGCGGGCAGATACTCGTCGCCCTCGACCTCGCGGCCGATCCAGTGACTCTCGAACTGTGCCAACGCCTCGTTGATCGGCGTGGCGGCAAGATCCATCTGATAGAGCGCCTGCACGGCGGCAAGACGCGCCGCGCCCCGGCGGTTGGCCTGGCGTCCCTCGGTCGGTTGAGCCGCCTTGGCCATGGGCTGCTATTTCTTGGCGCGCTGGCGCTTGACCGCGATCAGCGACAGCGCCGCGCGCGCGGCGTCGCCACCCTTGTCCTGCTCGGTGACGCGGGCACGCGCCCAAGCCTGCGGCTCGGTATCGACGGTGAGAATGCCGTTGCCGCAGGGCAGCCGGTTGGCGACCGAGAAATCCATCAGCGCGCGGGCGGACTGCATTGACACGATGTCGAAGTGGAACGTTTCGCCCTGGATCACACAGCCGAGCGCCACCACGCCGTCGTACGGCTTCTTCTGCTTTACCGCAGCATCGACCGCTATGGCGATCGCCGGCACGATCTCCAGCGCACCCGGAACCGTAATGACGTCCCAGGCAGCCTTGGCCTCGTCGAGCACCTTGCCCGCGCCGGCCAGCAACGCGTCGGCGAGTTCGTTGTAGAACCGCGCCTCGACCACGAGAACGCGGGCGCCGGTCGGCTGCGGCTCTTTGCTGGGTTTACGCTTTGGTACGGCCATGATCCCTCTCTGTGTGGCCGCGTCGTAGCAAGATGAGGTCGCGGGAACAAGCGCCCTACTTTGTTTCCATCAATCGCGCCGCATATCGCGCCATCAGGTCGATTTCGAGGTTCACGATGTCGCCCGCTACGGCCGGCCCCAGCGTGGTAACCGACAGAGTGTGGGGAATGATGAGCACCGAGAATGTGTCGGCGGTGACCTCGTTGACGGTGAGCGATACGCCGTCGAGTGCGACCGAGCCCTTGGTTGCGACAAAGCGCATCAGTTCGCGCGGCGCCTGCAGGGTCAGCCGCGCCATGTCGGGGAGATTTTCGCGCGCCGTCAGCGTAGCAACACCATCGACATGGCCAGCGACGATGTGCCCGCCCAGTTCGTCGCCCACCTTCAATGCGCGCTCGAGATTGAGTTTCGTGCCGGACTTCCAGGCTCCCGCCGTCGTCAGCCGCAGCGTTTCGGCAGCGGCATCGACCGCGAACCAGGTACGGCCGCCCTGCTCGCCGGTCTCGACCACGGTGAGACACACCCCCGAATGTGCAATCGAGGCGCCGATCGCAATGCCGGCGCGCGGATAGGCACAGGCGACCTTCAAACGCCGCAGACCCTCGGCCTTCGGCTCGACAGAAATAACCTCGCCCACGTCGGTGGTAATACCGGTAAACATTTTTACGCTCGTTCGAACATTTCGAGAGTGTCGCCGCCAACGGTCTCCGTGGAGGCGGCCTTCAATCTCGGCGATTGGGTCAGCGCCGTGAGCGGCGCCCCCTCCAGCACGTCGATGCCGGCGCCGAGTTCTTCAGGCGAGCGAAACAGCGCGGCCTCATCCACCAGATCGGCGGCCAGGAACGCCGCCGCGACGGTCGGGCCGCCCTCCACCATCAATCGGGTGATGCCGCGTGCGGCCAGCGCCTTCAGAACTGCGCCAAGATCGAGCCGCCCATTCTTGCCTTCGACGCGGAACACCTCAACGCCTTTTGTCTTGAGGATGTCCTCGGCCATGGCGGACGGCCCGGGCGAGGCGAACACCCAGGTGGGCGTATCGCGCGCGGTGCCGACCACCGAGGTGGCGAGCGGAATGCGCAACTTGGCGTCGAGTATAACGCGCACCGGCGAGCAGCCGTTCATGCCGGGCAACCGGCAGGTCAGATGCGGGTCATCAGAAAGAACGGTGCCGATGCCCACCAGGATGGCGTCGGATTGCGCGCGCATCTGGTGGACGCGGGCACGCGCGGCCTCCCCGGTGATCGCAGCGGGCTTTCGCCCCGGCAACCCGGCCTTGCCGTCGGCGGATGCCGCGATTTTCAGCAGCACATACGGCCGGCCATCGCGCATCCGCAAGACGTGCCCCGCATGCTGGTGCGCAGCCTCCTGCTCGCAAAGGCCGGTTTCGACCGCGATGCCGCGTTCGCGCAGCTTCGCATAGCCCTGCCCGGCCACCTCCGGATTGGGATCGCCGAACGCCGACACCACGCGGACGATACCCGCGCGGATAATCGCGTCGACGCAGGGCGGCGTCTTGCCCTGATGGGAGCACGGCTCCAACGTCACGTAGAGCGTCGCCCCTTTGGCGTCGCGGCCAGCACGAGTCAGCGCCTCGGTCTCGGCGTGAGGCCGGCCGCCGGGCTGCGTCCAGCCGCGCCCAACGACAGCGCCATTCTTGACCACCACGGCGCCGACCGCCGGGTTGGGCCAGGTGCGGCCAAGCCCTCGGCGTCCGAGCGCAAGCGCGAGCTGCATGAAGCGCCTATCCAGCGCTGGATTGGCGAGTGCGGATTCGGCCGTCGCTGGGGCCGCGCTCATTTGCGCGCGGGGGCTGGCTTCGGGTCGGCTTTGGGCTCGTCCTCGCCGCTCAATTCAGCCAGGGCCTGCTCAAAATCCCTCGGCTCCCGGAAGTTCTTGTACACCGACGCAAAGCGCACATAGGCGACGTCATCGAGCGTCCGCAGATTGTTCATCACCGCTTCGCCGATGATCTCGGAGGTGATTTCGCTCTCGCCGATGCTTTCCAGTTCGCGGACGATGTTGGACACGAGCTGTTCGATCCGATCGGCGTCCACCGGACGCTTGCGCAGCGCAATCGACAGCGAGCGGATCAGCTTGTCGCGGTCAAACGGAACGCGCCGCCCGTTGCGTTTGATGACGACCAGTTCGCGGAGTTGCACGCGTTCGAATGTGGTGAAGCGAAAGTTGCAGGCCAGGCAGACGCGGCGGCGCCGGATCGCCGCCGAATCCTCAGTCGGCCGCGAATCCTTCACCTGGGTGTCAAGCGACGAGCAACTCGGACAGCGCATACCAGTGCCTAACCCCCACTCAGTAGATCGGGAACCGATCCAGCAGCGTCTTCACTTTGCCGCGCACTGCGGCTTCGGCGGCCTCGTCGGCCTCCACGCCCTTCGCCGACAGCGCGTCGAGCAATTCGGCGATCAATTCGCCGATGTACTGAAACTCCGCCACCCCGAAGCCGCGGCTGGTGCCGGCCGGCGTGCCGAGCCGGATGCCGGATGTCACCATCGGCTTCTCCGGATCGAACGGGATGCCGTTCTTGTTGCAGGTGATGTGGGCGCGGCCGAGCGCCACATCGGCGACCTTGCCGGTCAGCTTCTTTGGCCGCAGATCGACCAGCATCAGGTGGGTGTCGGTGCCGCCGGACACGATATCCAGCCCCTTGGATTTAAGGGTTTCGGCAAGGGCCTTCGCGTTGGTAGTGACGTTCTTCGCGTAAAGCTTGAACGAGGGCCGCAAAGCCTCGCCGAACGCCACAGCCTTGGCGGCTATGACGTGCATCAGCGGCCCGCCCTGGATTCCGGGAAACACCGCCGAGTTGATCTTTTTGGCCAGTTCCTCGTCGTTGGTGAGGATGAAGCCACCGCGCGGCCCGCGCAGCGTCTTGTGGGTGGTCGAGGTCACGATGTGGGCGTGCGGGAACGGGCTCGGATGCACACCGCCGGCCACCAGGCCCGCGAAATGCGCCATATCGACCATCAGCTTGGCGCCGACGCTGTCGGCGATCTCGCGGAACTTGCGGAAGTCGATGACGCGAGGATAGGCGGAACCGCCGGCGACGATGACCTTCGGCTTGTGTTCGGCGGCGAGCTTGGCCACCTCGTCCATGTCGATGCGGTGGTCGTCGCGGCGCACGCCATAGGCCACCGCCTTGAACCACTTGCCGGATACGTTGACCGGCGAGCCGTGGCTCAGATGACCGCCGGCGGCAAGGTTCAGGCCGAGGAACGTGTCGCCCGGCTGCATCAGCGCGAAGAACGCCGCGACGTTGGCGGACGCGCCCGAATGCGCCTGAACGTTGGCGTAAGCGGCGCCGAACAACTTCTTCACGCGGTCGAGCGCCAGGTTCTCGGCGACATCGACGAACTGGCAGCCGCCGTAATAGCGCCGGCCTGGCAGCCCTTCGGCGTATTTGTTGGTTAGCACAGAGCCCTGCGCCTCCAGAACGGCGCGGCTGACGATGTTTTCCGATGCGATCAGCTCGATTTCGTCACGCTGGCGGCCCAATTCCTTGCCGATCGCGTCAAAAATCTCCGGATCGGACTCGGCCAGAGGCATGGAAAACAGCGAATCCGCGACGGCTTTCGCGGAGGATTCCGACATCGACATGACGCTCTCCAGGGATGATCTAGCGTACCATATAGGGTGTCATGCGCCAAGGGTTGATCAAGGTTTGGATCGCCGCGGCGCACAGCCCGCAATATGTTGATTCCGTGCGGCTTATTCCTCGCGCTTGAGCCGGGCCTTCAGCTTCCGCAGGGCGAGTTGCTGCAGGTCCGCCTGGGCGGCGCTGGCTGGCCCCATCGCGGAAACCTCGATGCCGGTCGCGCTGTCGATCGCGGTGACTTTCACCACGTTGCCGATGGCGACGAACTCGAAATAGACCTCGTGCCCTCCTTGTTCGGCCATGAGCTAGGTGATCTTCGGGGCTTGAAGGAACCGTTCGAGCAGGAGCATCACCTCCTCCGGCTGCTCATACGGAAGCATGTGGCCCGAGCCGGCCACCACCGCGGTCTGACCGTGGCGGAGGCCCGACTTGAAGTCGTCCGCGTAGCGCGGCGAGATCACCCGGTCCTCGGCGCCCAACAGCACCAGCGTCGGACAGGCGATGCGCGGCAGCCGGCGGCGCAATCCGCGATCGGGGATCGGCCAGACGAACTTGGTGACGGCAGTGAGCCCTTGGGCGAGTTTCACGGTCTGCGCCGCGACATCCTTCACGTCGGCGCCGGTCGCAACCTTCCGCGCGAAGCGCTCCCGCGTCGCCGGATCGTGCCAGAGACTGTCGTCGATCTGCGTGTACGGCACCGCGAAAATATCCGACACCGGATAGGCGTCGTTCCAAAGTCCGAACGGCGCGAGCAGCGCGAGACGCTCGGCGCGCCGTGGAAAATGTGCCGCGATTTCGGCTGCGATCATGGCGCCGAACGAATGGCCGACCATCACAAAGCCATCCAGACCGAGCACGTCGATCAGATCGTCGTAGTCGAGCGCAAGCTCATGGATGTTGTCGATCTGCGACAACTCATCCAGATCGTTGAAACCCGGCGCGACCGGCGCGGTCACGCGATAGCGCGCCTGCAGCGCCGTGAGAACCGGATCGGCCGGATCAACGCCGCGCAGCCCGTGCAGCCACAGAAGCTGCGGCCCCGCGCCGCCGGAATGAAGCTCCCAGCGGCGCCCGTTCGGCAGAGTCACCGTCTCGCTGGACATCGCCTTCATGGCACCGCCGCCAGGCTGGTCGCTGGCGACGCCGCCGTCTGCAGCGGGGTGTCGCGGGGAAACCAGTTGTCGTCCCATTGGCTGAACCGGGACCGCAGCTTCGGGATGACCTTCTCCGCGAACATCCGCGTGTTGTAGGTGGTGACCTCCTTCGACATGTTGCCGAAGTGCAGCAGCGTCATCAGATGGCCGACGTTCAGCTTGTCGGCCATGTCGTTGATGCGGTCGGCGACCGTCTGCGGACTGCCCGCCACCAGATAGCCGCGGTCGACCAGATCCTTCCACGACAGCGTCGCCATCTCGGCGCGCGCACCGGCGCGATTGACGATGCGCGACACTTGGCCCTCGATGCCCGCCTTCAAGGTCGCCATCGACATGTAGCCCGGCGGGTTCACATAGCCGGCATAGATGTTCAGGCAGCGCCGGTAGAAATACAGCGCCGGCTCAGCGTAAAGCCGCTCGGCCTCGGCGTCGTCGGCGGCGACGGCGATGAACTGAAGGAAGCCAGCGCGATAGGGATTGCGCGGCAGGTTATGGCGATCCACCGCGTCCCAGAAACCGTCCATGATCTTCTGGCCTTCCTGGTAGCCGAAGTACGACAGGTTGGCGTAGAGGAAATCCTTCTCCAGGCAGAGGTCCCAGGTCTCGACGCTGGCGCCGCCCGGCACCCAGACCGGCGGGCGCGGCTTCTGCATCGGCCGCGGCCAGATGTTGACGTAGCGAAGCTGCGTGTACTTGCCGTTGAACGAGAACACGTCTGGATCGCTCCAGGCACGCAGGATGAGATCGACGCCCTCGCGATATTTCTCGCGCAGGGTGGCCGGCGACTGGCCATAGCAATAGGTGGTGTCCATCGGCGTGCCGACCGGGAAGCCGGCCACCAGCCGCCCGCCGGACATCACGTCGAGCATCGCCATTTCCTCGGCGACGCGGGTCGGCGGATTGTAGAGCGCGACCGAGTTCCCCATCAGCACGAGCTTCACGCCGCTGGTGCGGCGCGCCAGCGCCGCCGCCATCAGGTTTGGCGACGGCATCATGCCGTAGGCGTTCTGGTGGTGCTCGTTGACGCAGATTCCGTCGAAACCAACGCTCGCGGCGTATTCCAGTTCGTCGAGATATTCGTTGTAGGCGCGATGGCCGACCGCCGGATCGAACAGATGGGACGGCACATCGACCCAGACCGAACGGTTCTTCTCGCGAAAATCCTCGGGCAACTCGGGATAGGGCATCAGGTGAAAGAAATGGAATTTCATCGAGTCCTCCAACGGCGCTGAGCGGCTATTTGCCGTTCGCCGCCTTCACGATCGGCCACCACTTCTCGGTTTCGCTCTTTTGCAAGGCCGCGAGCGCGCCCGGCGATGATTGATCCGCGGGAAATGGCTCGTGACCCATGTCGATCAGCCGCTTGCGGACGTCCGGCTCGGCCAGCGCCTCGGCCACCGACTTGTTGAGTTTTTCTAACAGGGCCTTCGGCGTACCCTTTGGCGCCCAAATCCCCATCCAGATCGCGCTATAGAATCCGGGAAGTCCAGCTTCGTCCACGGTCGGGACATCGGGCAGCGCCGCGATCCGGTTTTTGGCCAGCACTGCGTACGCCTTGATCGTGCCCGCCTTGACGAGCGGCAGCGACAGCGACGCGAGGTCGAAAATCATGTCGATTTGCCCACTGACAAGATCCTGCATCGCGAGATTGGTGCCGCGATAAGGCACGAACGTGTATTGGGTTTTGGTGATCTGCTGAAACAGAACGCCGGCCAGATGATTGGTGCTGCCAACGCCAGCGGTGCCCTGCGTCGCCTTGTCCGGGTTCGACCGCAGCCAGGCGATCAACTCCTGAAGATTGGCAGCGGGAAAATCCTTCCTCGCAACGATCATCACGGGTTGGGTTGACAACAATGCAACCGGCTCGAAATCGTTGATGACATCGTACGGAAGCGACATGGTCGCAGCGTTCAGCACATGCGTGCCGGACGTTCCAAGGCCCAGCGTGTAACCGTCGTTCGGCGCACGCGCCACCCGCCCGGGCCCCACGCTGCCAGCCGCACCGCTCACGTTCTCGACGATGACCGACTGTCCCAACGAATGCCGCATCCGCTCGGCCAGCAGGCGGCCGATGGCATCCACAGCTCCTCCGGCGGGAAACGGCGCCACCAGCGTTATCGGCCGCGAAGGAAAGGATTGCGCGGGAGCCACGCCCGGCCACACCGAGAGCGGCATGGCTCCGGCCATCATCAGCAGCATGCGACGGCGTTCAAGCAGCATGGTTTCTCCTGACCGGCGGCCGGGCGACGAACTGGCACGCAATGAACATCGCGCAGCCTCATTCGAATTGATACGTCTGGTCCGAAAAATTAAGCGCGATGCGCATCTGCCCCTCGTTCATGGTCCACTGAAAGAGTTCGTACTTGCGCACGCCAGCGACGTGCATCGGGTCGGAGTCCGCGATCCGGCGCGCTTCGCTTTCATCGGCGGCCCGGATGATGATCAGCCCGAAGGCGGGCTCGGGCGCTGCTGGAGCGTGGCAGGGACCTGCACCGTACATGATGCCCTTCTTCTCAAGCGAGATCTGATGCCTGAGATGGGCGCCGAGATGGCGCTGCATTTCTTCAACCGGCACACACCGCCTGGTCATGATGACCCAGAGCTTCTTGGCGAGAAAACGCTTACGCAGTTCTTTGCTGTCTTCTTCGTCTGTCACAGTCACTCCTGCGATCGTGAAACGATGCCGCCGCGTCGCATCAGGTTGCGACAAGCCCTCGCTTGCCTTAACCGCCTTGCTCTCATCAGACCCGCTAGTACGCCTGGTGCCTGTCTGTTACTTGCGTGACGCGAGCCGTTGGCCTCGAACCGCGTGCCGGCCGGAATTGGGCCTGACATGCAGGCGATATGCTTTTGATCTTCTGCCGAAGACACGCTTCGACCCGCGTGGCATTCGGAATGGCATCGCCGCAAAACTCGAAAGCATCCCCCATGCAGGCGGATTTCTGTTCCGCCGTACCTTGCGCAACCGCGCACGCTGGCGCGAATGTAACGGTCGCAACAAGCGTAAAGAAACGGAAAGATTTCATCGAATGCCCCCAATGAATGGATCGATGCTTTATCCAAGTTCCGCCTGTCGTTCCAGGTCGTCAACTCATAAATTCGGATGCGGCTTTGAAACGCGCAGCCCCATCTGAGCATCTCCACCACACCGCCAATAGAATCTCTGTTGCCGGAAAATCTCAGCTTCGGCAGGATGTTGGCGAAGCGAAGGTGAACAGCCGGGATTTTCATATTCATGGAAGATTCTGAAAAGGCCAAGAGCGTCATCGACACCCTGAGGGCGGCTGAACGCGAGCCCGCCCCGGTTGCATTGCCGGCCTTGAACGGGCTCGTCGGGCTCATCCAAGGAGCCTCCGAAACGTCCTTGGAGGTCGAAGAGGCGCGGGCCAGCACATTCATGGCGATCTGCGAAGTCGCCAAGGCATTGCATCGCGGAAATCCAGCGGAGCGCTTCTGGCAGTCCGCGATCGAGGCAGCCGAACGCTGGAGATCGCTGGCGCAAAGCCAACCGATGCCATAACTACGCTACGCTCGATCACTCGGAACCTAACCGGAGACAAGAACAATGGCACGCGTTCGCTGTATCACCGAGATGGGCATGGGCGTCGACGTCCACGGCCGCGACGCGACCAAGGCCGCCAAGCGCGCGGTGTCGGACGCGATCCGCCATTCCAGCCTCGGCTTCGTCCGAATGCTGGGAAAGACGCCGCATGACATGTTCGTCGATGTCACCATCGGCGTGCCGAACCCGGAGGCGGTCGACACCACGGCTGTCGCGAAGGAGCTTCCCTATGGCACGGTGACCGTGAAGGCGGTCAAAGGCGGGCTGGACATTCCGGCCGAAGGCAGCACCGACGGCATCACTATCGCCAACGCGGCGGTGATCGTCAGCCTCGACGACGGGAAATGAGCCTTCGCGGGAACTCGTAGGATGCGGCGATCCCCTTCATCCGGCCACGCGGGGCCGTGACTGTTGGCATGGCACTTTTGTCATAGCAGTGCGCGAAAAAAGCGCATTCTGTCTGCCGTGGCGCAGGCTATGCCTGGGGCATGCAGGTGACTGGCTGGCGGCCCTGCGATCTGGCGTGACGCACTAAGGCAATACAGGAACGATCGATGCAATTCTCTGCCATGACGATGAACATGTTCTTCCCCAGCCATGACGATCCTGGCGATGACGGCCGCATCATCGACATGGCCGTCGCGCAATCGGTCTGGCTCGCCGAGCTTGGCTACCATGTGTGGTTCACGGATCACCATTTCAGAGGTCCGTGGCACAGCAACCCGATGCAGTTCGCGTCCTATGTCGCGCCGTTGATGCCGCGCGACCGCTACATCGGCTTCGGCGTGCTCTCAATCCCGTTCTATCACCCGCTGCGGCTGGTCGAGAGCATGAACCTTCTCGACCAGATGACCAAAGGCAAGGTGCTGTTCGGAGTGGGCTCCGGCTGGCAGGGCACCGAGCCGACCGGCCTCGGAATCGAGCCTGAAGCCCACGCCTCGGGCCGTCTCGGCGACGAGACGCTCGATGTGATGGAGCGGTTGTGGAGCTTCAAGAACGGCGATCCGGAGTACAGCTTCTCGGTCGGCTCCAATACGGGACGGATCAAGCGGCGCGTCATGCCGGCGCCCTACTCCAAGCCGTACCCGACGATCATTCGCGTCGCGACCCGCGAGGCGGGGCTGATCAAGGCGGCGCAGAAAGGCTGGCCGGTGTTTGTAGGCGTTCTCGGGGCTGACCTTCGCGAAACGTTGGAGACCTACCGGCGCGCGCTTGACGAGGCGAACCATCCGCAAGCGGTGAAGGACAACTGCCTGCGCTGGTGTTCGTACGACTGGATCGGCGTGACGGTTGCTGCGACCGACGAGGAAGCGCTGGCGCGCGAGAAGATCGCCCAGGCCGAAACGATGGCTATCCGAACGAGCTTCACGCAACGGCATGGCCGGATCGACGGTCCGGTGATCAAGCCAAAGACCCCGCCGGCGCCCGGTCAGGCGGCCGACAGCTATGCCAAGGGCGGAGACATGCGGGCGACCATCGCCGGAAGCCCCGATACGGTCGCCGCCAAGGTGAAGGCGCTGGCGGATATGGGCATCAACAACCTGCATCTGCGCTTCCTCGGCGAATGGGCCGGCGAGACCCGGCACATCTGCAAGGACTCTGCCGAACTGTTCGCGAAAGAGGTGCTGCCGCGTTTCGCCGAAACGCAGACTGCAGCGAAGCCGGTCATGGCGGGAGCGCACTAGCATGAGTTCGGCGCGCACCCGGCCGATGGGCTTGACCATGTGACGTCGCCGCGGCTGGCGCGGCAAACAGGAGGGCTCACGGTGTTGCGCGCCTTCGCCTTTGCCGCTCTGGCCTGCAGCGCCGCTCTCGGCGCGGTGCCGACCAAGGCCGATCCGATCGCCGATTTCTTTAAGGGCAAGACCGTTTCCCTGGTGATCGGTTACAGCGCCGGCGGCGGCGCGGACTTGTGGGCCCGCTTCATCGCCCGCCATCTGGGCAAGCACATTCCCGGCAATCCGAGCGTCATCGTTCAGAACATGCCGGGCGGCAGCGGGCTCACCGCCGTCAATCATGTCTACAACACCGTTCCCCAGGACGGGACACGCATCGTTCTTCCATCGGTGACGATGCCGACCGCCGCGGCGATGGGCATGCCGAACGTTCGCTGGGACACGCTCAAATTCAAATGGCTCGGCAATCTGGTTCGGGACGCGCAGTCCTGCGTCGCCTCGGGACGGTCCGGCAGCAAGAGCATCGCCGACGCGAAACAGCGCGAGATCATCTTTGGATCCGATGGCGCCACCAATTCGACCGGGCAGCATCCGCGTCTGCTCGCCACGCTGTTCGGCTACAAGCTCAAGATCATCACCGGGTACGGGGGCACCGCCCAGGTCCGTCTCGCGATGGAGAGCGGCGAAGTGGAGGCCGTGTGCTCGGTCTGGGCCTCGTCACTGCTCGGCCCGCAGCGGGGCGACGTCGACTCCGGCCGGCTGGTGCCGATCGTGCAGATGGGCACGAAGAAGCATCCGATCTTCGGCAAGGCGCCCATGGTTTCCGAACTCACGCAGAGCAGACAGGATTTGCAGCTCATGCAGTTCGTGTTCGGCCCGGCGGAAATCTCCAGGCCGCTTGCGGTCGGGCCTGACACGCCGGCCGACCGGGTCGCAGCGCTGCGCGACGCATTCTGGGCGATGGCGCACTCAGCCGAACTGATGGCCGAGGCCGAGAAGCAACAACTGGTGGTCGATCCGATGGACTGGAAGGAAACCGAAGCGGCGTTCCGCGAGGTGCTCGCTCTTCCGGAGGACGTGGTCGCCCGCGCCCGTGACATGATGAAGTGATCGAGAGGCGCGTAATCAGCCCCGCGTCAGTGCCGCAAGCGCCTGACTGAGTTCGTGCATCTGATAAGGCTTGCGCAGGATTGGAAAATCGAACCGAACGTCCTGCGCCGCCTGGCTGTAGCCGGTGGCGAGCAGGATCGGCAGGCCCGGATGCTTCTGCTTGATGATGCGCGCGAGGGCCAGACCATCCATCCGGCCGGGCATGACGATGTCGCTGAACACGAGATCGATGCCGTCCTGCTCGACCGCCTCCAGCGCGGCGTCCGCATTCGGCACCCACCGAACCGTATAGCCAAGCTGTTCGAGCAATCCCGCGCTGGCACTGGCGACATCGGGGTTGTCCTCCACCAGGAGCACCGTACCGGTCTGCTTCATCTCCTCGTCGGCGCCGCCCGCCGCGGCGTTGGTGAAAACGCCGGCCGCGCGCGGCAGCACGACCGTGACCGCGGTGCCCTGCCCGAGCGCACTGGCAATTTTCACGGTGCCGCCGGCCTGATGGACAAAGCCGTGCACCTGAGAGAGTCCAAGTCCGGTTCCCTTGCCAACCGGTTTGGTCGTGAAGAACGGGTCGAAGATGGTGCCGAGATGACGTTCCGGAATACCGATGCCGTTGTCGCGGATGGCAACGCAAACAGCCGGCAGTCGGGGGAAGGTTCCCTGCACATGGGCCAGGGTTTCGGCCTCAGTGACATGATGGGTGGAACACCAGAGGTGGCCATTGTGGGGCATGGCGTCCGCCGCGTTCATGACGAGATTC
>JAPLPD010000308.1 GCA_026400395.1 Alphaproteobacteria bacterium
AAAGCCTCATCTGGTGGTCGGTGACATGTCGGCCGGGCAAGGAATCGGTCCTCTCGAAAGAGCAAACCGACCCTTTATCCAACCGCCGTTACCGCCAGACGCGGCCCTAGGGGCGCACGCCGCCGCTGCTGGGGCGCCTCCGGTCGGGCGCCGCCCCCCCTTCGTCACCCCAGCAGCGGCGCATTCTCATCCTGATTGTCGCGGGATTCTCACCTTGATTGTCGCGCCGCAGCCCTGGACCCGGCATTGATCGCGCATGACGCTGGAATAACTCCCGACCCGTGGCAGGCTGAACTGCTGCGTGCCCGACCACGCCGCTCGCTGCTGCTGTGCAGTCGTCAGAGCGGCAAGAGCACAGTCACAGCACTGACGGCGCTGGACACAGCGATCTACCAAGCGCCTGCGCTTGTGCTGCTGGTGTCGCCAAGCCAGCGCCAGTCTGCCGAACTGTTCCGCACCGTGATGCAGTTCCATTCCAAGCTGAAGGACGCGCCTGCGCTAAATGCGGAAAGCGTCTTGAAGGCCGAGTTGGCAAACGGCAGCCGCATCCTGGCGCTGCCCGGCACCGAACGCACAATCAGAGGCTACGCCGCCGCTGATCTGGTGGTGATTGACGAGGCAGCGCGTGTTGAAGACGAACTGCTCGCCGCCGTCAGGCCGATGCTGGCCACCAGTAACGGCAGGCTGGTCGCGTTGACCACGCCAGCGGGCAAGCGCGGCTGGTTCTTCGAAACATGGACAGGCGGTGAGGACTGCACCGCACCAGGGTGGCGGCGAGTGACTGCCCGCGTATCACACAGGAATTCCTTGACGAGGAACTGCGCGAGCTTGGTGCGCAGCGGTTCAGTGAGGAATACGGCTTGGAGTTCTTGGACCCCGACGAGGCTGTGTTCCCAACCGCGATCATTGCTGCCGCCTTCACACTGGAGGTTGCGCCGTTATGGAATTGACCGCGCCACCCGTATTCCTAGCTCGCCATGAGCGTTACGTCGTGGGCGTAGACCTTGGCCAGTCCAGCGATCCAACCGCTATCGCGGTGCTGCATCACAGGAGCGGCGTGCTTGATACAAACAGTGAATTTGAGCGCCACTGCAACATTGGCCGTAAGCCGCAAACGCCGTGCGTGCGGACTGACGTACGCCACTTGGAACGCCTGCCACTCGGCATGAGCTATCCTGCCGTTGTGCAGCATGTTGCGAACCTGCTCATACGCGCGCCGCTGCAAGATGCCGAGCTGGTCATTGATGAAACCGGCGTCGGCCGTGCGGTCGGTGACATATTCATTGACGCGGGTATGAAGCCGCAGCGCATCTCGATCACTGCTGGCACCGAAGCGACGTGGGCGGGCCGCGACCGCTGGCATGTCGCCAAGACCATCTTGATCAGCACAGTGGACGCGATGCTGCACACCGGCACGTTGCGCTTCGCAGCAGCGCTCCGCGAGGCCGACGCGATGGCCGAAGAGCTCAAAGACTTCCGCCGCAAGCTCAGCGACGCCGGACGCGCAACTTACGCCGCGCGCACCGGACGGCACGATGACCTCGTGCTGGCTGTCGCCATCGGGTGCTGGTGGATCAACCGACCTCCGCCGCCGCAGCCGGTGTTTGGTCACTGGGCTACCTGTCTGCAAGGAGCAACATGATGTCACTCGTAATGGATCAAAAGGACTGGCGTGGCCGCGCACGGCTAAACCAAGAAGCTAACTCGCCAAGGGTTGGGGCGTGGATTTGGAATAGCGCGAAGGACGCTACCGTCCAGAAACTTGAGCAGCGCGTCTACAACGCCAGCCTCGAAGCGGCGGATGCTGTCCGGGAGAAAAAACGGCAGCTTGAGGCGACGAAGCGTTATACGCCCGAGGGCGTGCGCGTCGCGCTGCGCGGCTACATCAACACCGAGATTGCGCCGAGCCTGGAGAGGGCCAAGACAGAACTCACCACCGTGAAGGATGAATTGGCGGCCCGGCACGCGAAGATCAAGCCGAAGTTTAGCGCGACGGATCCAGCCGATCCGGTTAGCGCAATCCGCAAGATGGAGGTGCGGACTGTGATGCGGGCGATGCCCCATCGCGACCTTGTTCGCACCCTGGCCGGGCCAAACCCCGATCCGCTGTTCGTTGAGGCGGCATTGGAGGCACCAGAGGCATTGACCGGCGTGCCGCAGTCGCTGCGGTCGCATCTTCAAGCGCTATTGGTTGTGGCGCAGTTCGGGCCGGTGATTGAAGAGCTTCAAGAGCTATCGGACGTGACCAACGCCGCCGAGCATGCGGTCGCCGTCGCTGTTGGCGACATACAGCGTGAAGTCGGACCACCCAGCATGAACAAGGAGAATGCAAATGACTGACAAGACCATCCCAACCCCACTGCCACCCGGCACCGATCAGGTTGAGGCAACGCGAAAGCTAAGCCGTGAGCAGGAAGACAAGACGAACCGTATCATCGACCAGCAGGCGCGGCAGCTGCGTTGATAAGGGCCTAATAGGCGACCTATCTGGCGTCGGTATTAAACGTACGCTAGCTGCGGGGTCGGCTCTGGTTGTTAAGTGTTGGGGATGGCCCCAAGAGGGTGACGCTTGGCGCGAGTGTCGTGGCGTATTGAGTATGGTTGTTGCTGGTGCGTTCGCAGCACAAAGTTTTCTATTGTCAAAGCCGCAGCAGTCTTAGCAATACTCACTGTTCGATTAAGCCAGAGCGATTGCAATAAAGCGCGCCATAATTGATAATTCTAGAATAACCCAGATAGGATTTTAGTGAGAGTTATTTTTTCTCTTGTGATTGCGCTAGCGCTAGCGGGCTGCTTCAGGTCTACGCCCGCCGAGCTTGAGGCAGTACCGATCGCCCAAATCTACCCAGACAGCTATCAGGAAATTTACCGGCGCGTCTCAACAACTGCGAAGCGCTGTTTTGCAGCTCCCTTGGGTCTCAGCGCTATGGTAGTTGATTCGGAACTGTATTCTGAACTTGGCTACGGCGAACTGACCTTGTCGATAGCCGGTCCTGGCACTCGGGACTACTACCTATCGCTTCGTGTCGAGAAACAACCGACCGGATCAAAGCTCACGATCCGCTCAGCCACCAACTCCGCAGGTGAGCAACAGAGATCCCGTGTCCTTTCGTGGGCGGGCGGCAACCAAAACTGTCAATGATCTGAGCGTTAGGTGAAATTACTTCACGCCATGGCTTGCCCAGGCAGAAGCGATTTCGCTCATTGGCGATGAGTTAAAACTCGAGTTAGAGGTAGAAGCGGTCGAGCATTGGGTGGGTTCGTTCCGCGCCGCCTAGATAAAGAGTAACGTTCATCATTGCAGGAGTGGCTTGGAGCTCGCTGATGCAAAAAGGTGACTGCCCATTCCAGGAAGGCGAGGTGGTGTTCATTCACGGTAGTGAACATTTGGGTGCTCACGTCGTTAAAAGCTGCGAGTGGTACGAACCCATCACCAACCCGGCATTCAAGGCCTGCTGGCATGTGGTGTGCGAGCATGTTCGTTTACCCGGCGACGTGAACAATTACCCAAAGCGCGCTGTGAGCAACGAGCCCAAGCCTTATTGGTGGGGCGACGCTACCAAGGTGCGCAGGGGCCCACCGCCCAGCATTGTTCCGCGTTTTCCAGCTATCCATGTTCGTCTACTTGAGGCGTCGGGAAGAATAACCGACAACATTTACTTTCGAACCGTGGGTGCACTGAAGGATGCTGGCGTGCCTGAGAACGTCGAGCTGGAGTATATTAAAGAAGCAACGAGCAAGGATTTGGACCACATGATCGCCACCACTGCAAAATGGGTAACGCTGACATGATGGTTGATGGATTGAGGCGGGTGGAATAAATCGCGCACTGGCTTGCGCACGATCATAGAGATTAGGAACACTTTGGCAGAGCATGGAGAGGGAGAGCTATGCGGGATTTTGGGTGACGAGGTTGATCAGGCGGCGTGGTGAGCCGGCATTTCAGTGACCTCGATTCCGTTTTTGAATTTGACTCCTTGAACGACCTTTGGCAACTGGTTCTCGCCGTTTAATCGCCGCCATGT
>JAPLPD010000150.1 GCA_026400395.1 Alphaproteobacteria bacterium
CGGGCGCACGCCGCCGCTGCTGGGGCGCCTCCGGTCGGGCTCCGCCCTCCCTTCGTCACCCCAGCAGCGGCGCATTCTCATCCTGATTGTCGCGGGATTCTCACCTTGATTGTCGCGCCGCATTAGGACCACAACCGCGACCAACCGGATCAATTCGAATCAAGCTCGATCGGAAAGCTTAGGCCGAAGTTCCAAGCTGCCTATTATGACGCATGCATCACTGAACCGTGTCGGGTCATTGCTGCATGTTGGACGAACGCCGCCGATAACGCCGCCACACCATCAATCGGATCGCCAAATTCCAGACCGATAACGGCTCGCTGCCGCGCGATTGCATGATCACCGATATTTCCCAGAAGGGCGCCAGACTGTTCGCCGAAGGCATCGAAATACCTAATGAGTTCGATCTGCTGATCTCTGGCGCAACCGGCAGCCGCCGAAAGTGCCAGGTGGTCTGGCGTCTCGGCGGCGAGATCGGCGTCGCCTTCATCGGGCCGGAGCATCGTGACCGCGTCGCGAAGGGCTGAACACCCCGCGTCTCGCCCACCGCCACAATGGTAAACGGCGAGTGACCGCCGCATCTCCGGTTTGAACCTCTAACGTGCGCGTAACCACTGACCGATATGCTCGCGGCAGGAACATTTGTTCGGGCAATCTATTTAAATCAAGGCAATCGGAGTCCGTCTCTATGCGTCATATCCTGCTCGCCACCTCGGCAACAGCCCTGGTGTTAACGTTTGCCGGGCAGGCGCTTGCCAACCCCCAGCGAGTTCCCGTCGCCGCGGCCGCGATTGCGCCTCCGGACAGCACAACAGCCAACGGGCTTTTATTCTCCAAGGATGCCGCGGAGGCCAAGCCAATCGACCCGCCGGCCGATGCAGGAACCGCAAAACCGGAGGCTGCCGAGCCCATGGCCGCTCCGGCGCTATCGGCCGAAGATTCGCCGATCGCCGACAAGCTCAGAGAGCTGGTCGATGGCAAATTCCAGAAATACGTGCCGCGCGAGCAGGATCGCGCGGGGGTCCTGGCGTTCTACAAGGCCCGTAACTTTGCCCCGCTCTGGATCGATTCAGGAAAGACCGCGCGCCGTACCGAGCAGGCTCGCTCCTTCTTCAGGGACGTGGCCGCTGACGGCCTCGATTCCGCCGACTATCCGATGCCGGCGTTCGACCACTCGGATCCGGCCAAGCTTGCGGCCGACTAACTTGCGACGACCGGAGCCGTCATCAGCTTTGCGCGCCACGCCAGCATCGGCCGCGTGGCCTATTCCCGCGTCAGCGGCGCGATCTATTTTGATCATAAAGCGCCGGGCGCTACCGACGTACTCGGAAAAATGGCCGAGAGCGCCGACGCTCCCGCCACACTCGACGCCTTCAATCCGCAGACGCCACAGTACAAGGCGCTCAAGGCACAACTCGCGGCGATCCGCGGCGGCAAGACTGTCGATGCGAACAACGGCGCGCACGAGGCGAAGTCTCCCATCACGGACAGCAAGGCCAAGAAGGGCCACGACGCCAAGGCCGATGCCAAAACCGTCGACACGGCGAAACCTCTCAGCGCCGACACCATCCTCGCCAACATGGAACGCTGGCGGTGGATGCCCCATGACATCGGCGCAACCTATGTGATGGTGAACATCCCCGACTACACGCTCAAGGTGATGCAGGACGGCAAGACGCTCTGGACGACCAGAATCGTGGTCGCCAAGGTTGGCGATCACGCCACGCCACTGCTGACCGACACGATGAAGTACATCACCGTCAATCCGACCTGGAACGTACCGCCGTCGATCATCCGCAACGAATACCTGCCGGCACTCGCGCGCGACCCAGGCGCGCTGGCGCGCATCGGCCTCACGGTCAGCAACAACCCAGACGGATCGATCCGTATCTTCCAGCCGCCGGGCGAGCGGAATGCGCTGGGCCGCATCCGGTTCAATTTCCCGAACCGTTTCCTGGTGTACCAGCATGACACGCCGGACAAGAAACTGTTTGCGCTCCCCGCCCGCGCCTTCAGCCACGGCTGCATGCGCGTGCAGAACCCGGATCAATATGCCGAGGTTCTGCTTGGAGTGTCACAGCCGGACCAGCATTTCACTGCGGAAAAAATCCGCGCGTTGTACGGCTCGAACGAGCGCACCATCACCTTCAAAATGCCGATCCCGGTCTACGTCACCTATCAGACCGCGTACATTGACGATGCCGGCAAGCCGCAGGCACGCACCGACATCTACGGGCTCGACAGCGGCGTGCTGCGCGAACTGCATGGCGACCGCCGCACCTCCGAAACGCCTGTCACGCGCAACTACAATTCCAGCAGCAAACCGGTGATGTCATCCGCCACGGCCGGCAGCAACGCCCGAGGCAACACGCGCTACCCGGCGAGCCCCGGCTACCTGACCTGGGATTCGCAACAGGTCCGCAATGCGTATCAGACAACGGACCGCAACCGCGCCTGGTGATCAGGCTGCTAGCGGCGGCTGGCGCGGCCCACCAGGCTGTTGGCGCCGATGGCAATCACGAACAGCATCAACAGCACCGCGTACATGCGCGGCATATCGAAGGTGTTGTAGGCGTCGATGATCATGAAGCCGACGCCCTTGTTGGACAGCTTGGTCTCGGCCAGCAGCGTTCCTATCATGGCGACGCCCATGCCGAGCCTGATGCCATTGACGATCGGCTCGCGCATCGCCGGCAGATAGATCTTGGTGACCATCTGCCAGGTGTTGAGCCGGAAGCTGCGGCCGACGCGGATCAGCACGCCCTCGATCTGACGCATCCCGGCGGCGGCGCTGAGCACCACCGGGAAGAACGCCGACACCGTGCCCATGGCGATCTTCGATTCCGGGCCGACCCCGAACCACATGATCATCACCGGAAAAAACACGATCTTTGGCGTCGGGCCGAGATAATAGAGATAGCGCTCGAACGCCTTAGCCAGGAACGGATTGGCGCCGAGCGCCAGGCCGACCGCAAGCCCGCTGGTGCCGCCAATCAAAAGAGCGATCGCCACTTCCAAGATGGTGACGTAGAGGTGCCAATAGAAAGCCGGCATCGAGAACGCCGCGCCCGCGAGCGAGACCTTCAGGTCCGGCCGAAACAGGACTTCCATGAGCGAACGGCCGATCGTGAGGGTCGAAGGCACCACGTCGCGCAACAGGATTCCCGAAGCCGCGACCGCCTCCCAGGCGATGAGCACCGTGAGCAGAATGATGATGCGCAGCCGCGTCACCGGAGTGACCCACGGCGCGGCCGCGCGCGGCGGTGATTGCGTCAGGTGCCCGGTCTGAGCCATCGCTCGATCCGTTCTGTGCCGATGAAGAACACCACGCTGACCAGAATGACGAAGCAGATTGCCGCGTAGGTTCCCGGCAGATCATACCGCTCGGCGAGCTCGTTGACGAGCTGGCCCAGGCCGCCGAAGTTGATCAGGAACTCGACGCCGACGATGTTGATCAGCGCGAAGATCATGCCGAGCCGGACCCCCACGAAGATGTTCGGCAGCGCCGCGGGAAACAGGATTTTCCAGTAGAGCTGCGAGGGCGTCAGCTTGAAGCTCCGCCCGACGTTGATCAGCACCGCGCGGGTGCCGGCGAGACCCTCCAGCGTCTTCAGGATCACCGGCGGCAGCGCCGATACGAAGGCGATCATGATGATGGTCCAGGCGCTGCGGCCGAAGATCACCAGGAACAGCGGATACATCAGCACCAGCGGCGCCGACGCGATGGCCGCCACCCAGTTCTGCGTCGCCAGCCGGACTGTGGTGTTCCGGTGCAGCAGCACCCCGAGCGAAATGCCCACCACGCTGAGCATCAGGCTCGCCATCAGCGCCTCGCCGAAGGTCATCATGAAGCGCGGAAGGATATTCTCTTCCAGAATGATGCGCTCGAAGCTCATCACGATATCGGTCGGCTTCGGCACGATGAAGGGATTGATCATGCCCCAGCGGATCAGCATCTCGATCACGGTGATCACCGCGAGCAGGCAGAGAATCCCGAACACAAACGGGATGCCTTCGCGCTGGATCGCGCCGCGCGCGCTCACGAAGCGCCTGCGCCGCCGGAGCGGACCCGCCGGGCCTCGTCGTCCTTGAGCCCCTTGCTCGCTTCCTCGCGCAGATCGCTCCAGATCTGGGCGACGTAGCGGCCGAAATCGTCGCTGCTGACAATTTCGGAGTTGCGCGGCCGCGGCAGCGCAATCTCGACGATGCGCTTGGTCTTGCCGGGGCGATACGTCATGACCAGGATGCGATCGGAAAGCTGCACCGCCTCGGTCAGGTTGTGAGTGATCAGCAATGTGGTCTGCTTGAGATCCTGCTGGATTTGCAGAACCTTGTCCCCCAGCAGCAGCCGGGTCTGCTCGTCGAGCGCGGCGAACGGTTCGTCCATCAGAAGAATTTTCGGCTCGGAGGCGAGCGTGCGCGCCATCGAGACGCGCTGCCGCATTCCGCCTGACAGTTCGGACGGATAGCGCCGCTCGAAGCCGTTCAAGCCGACCAGATCGATGAAGTGCCGTGCCTTCTCTGTGCGCTCGACCTTCGCCATGCCGGCGATCTCGAGCGGGAACGCCACGTTGTCGATCACGGTGCGCCAGGGGAAGGTCGACTCCTCCTGGAAGATCATGCCGATCGACGCATGCGGTCCGCGCACCGTCTCGCCGCCAACGCTGATGCGGCCTTCGTAGCCGCCCAGCAGTCCGCCCATGACATTGAACAGGGTGGACTTGCCGCAGCCCGACGGGCCGATCACCGAGAGAAACTCGCCCGGCATGACATTGAACGACACGTCATCCACGGCGACGAGAACACCGTCCTGCGTTTCAAAACGCTTGACGATGTTCTCGACAACCAGGATGGGATCGACGGCAGGCATGATGAAGCTCACCGCCGGTTGTCTTCAGGTGCCGCGATCGGCCTTGCCGCGTGCCATTGCCGCCGCGGTCGCGGGGCTGTAGCCGCCAAGGATGCGCGCATCGACGACGGCGACGCCGCCGGCCTCGACCACCGCGAGAGCCTCCTTGAGCGCCTTCTCCAGCTCGCCGGCGTTGCGGCAAGGGCCGAAGCCCTTGGCGCCCTGCCCGCGCGCGACCATGGCGATGTCGATGTCCGGATCGGCGATGCGCTGGCCGATCCACTTGTTGTCGACGGGCCGGTTGCGGGCGATGGCGACACGCTCCTGGTGGACCTCGTCGTTGTAGAACGAGCGATTGTTGGCCACCAGGAACAGGATCGGAATGCGGTAGTGCGCCGCAGTCCAGACCGCCGTGTTGCCCATCATGAAGTCTCCGTCGCCGCAGACGGCGATCGGCAGACGGCCGCTGCCCTTGAGCGCCAGCGCGGCGCCGACCGAGATGCCCGGGCCGCCGCCGACGCCGCCACCGCCATCGGAGCCGACATAGTCGAGCGGATGGCGGAACGGCCAGAATTCGCCGTGCCAGGACAGCGAGACGTGGGTGAGGCAGGTGGTGCGGTCGCCTACCACATGGCGCAGCACGTTGGCCATGTCGGCCGCCGCCATATCGCTTTCGGGCGCCGGCTTGTCCTTCATCGGATGCGGACGGGCCGCATGCGGCTTCTTCGCGTTGCCCTTGCCGGCGACGGCATCGGCCAGCGCCGCGACAGTCGCATCGGACTCCGCCGGGATGAACAGATCAACCGCCGGCAGCCCTTCGTAGTCCATGCTCCAGCCGTTGTGCAGGTTCTGGTCGAGCGACACCTGGATCACGGTCGCCGACGGGACGCCGCCGATGGCCTTGAAGGTGCCGCCGAGATCGACCCAGTCGAGGCTCAGGATCACGTCGGCTTCCTTCACCGCGTCGATCAGATCGTCGGTGGCGAAGGTCGCCGGGTAGCCGATGTGGAGCGGGTGATCGGTCGGGAACGCCGCGCCGATCTTCAGGTTGGTGGCCACCCGCGCGTCGAGCGCTTCGGCGAGTTCGATGCGGCGCTTCCAGTCCTCGACCTTACGCGACAGGCGGCCGGCCAGGATCAGCGGCTTCTTGGCGGCGAGCAGAATGTCGGCGGCCTTCTTGACCAGATCGGCCGAGGGACCCTGCAGCACCGGCGGCATGTAGCGCTTGGCGTCGATCGGCGGCAGCGGAGCCGGCAGCTTGCCTTCCTGCACCTCGGCGTCGAGGTTGATGTAGGTCGGGCCGCACGGAGCGGTGTTCGACATCCAATAAGCGCGCAGCACCGACTCGCGGGCGGCGCCGGCGGAGGCCGGCTGGTCGTCCCACTTGGTGTAGTTGCGGATCAGCGCGCCCTGGTCGGCCGCGGTGTGGATCCAGTCGATCCAGGGACGGCGCTTCATGGCGTCGACCGGGCCGGTGGCCCCGAGAATGAGGATCGGCATGCGATCGCACCAGGCGTTGAAGATCGCCATGGTGGCATGCATCAGACCGACGTTGGAGTGCACCGCCGCGGCCATCGCCTTGCCGGTGACCTTGGCATAGCCGTGCGCGATGGCGACCGCCGCCTCTTCGTGCAGGCAGAGCAGCATCTGCGGCTGCTCGTTGCCCAGGAAGTTGACGATGGAGTCGTGCAATCCGCGGTAGCTCGCGCCGGGATTGAGCGCGATATACGGAATATCGAGCGCGCTCAGCGTCTCGGCGACCACATCGCTGCCGAACGCCGGCGCATTGGTGCTGTAGGGGATTTGGAGGCGCTCGACCTTATGGATGTCGGGATCACGCGCGGTATTGGCTTTGGGAGGAACCATGGTGCTGACGTCCAGTTCGGCCGGCAATCCATACGGGCACCGGTGTTGAACCGACGGAGCACGCTTGCGGACGCGGCAAATGCGGGGGAAAAAGACCATAGGGCGCAACGCCCGTCAAACCCCCTTTTTGCTGTGCTGCCGCATTGAAGCAAACCGCGCCCTAACTGGCGCGTAGGGTGACACCCGGAGAACCTCAAGCGAGATGCCGGCTCAGCCCGCGCGCACCCGGCTGAAGAAGCCCGCCACCTTGGCTTCGAGGTCATGAGTCCGCGCCGAGAGCCGCGTGGTCCAACCACTGATCTCGCCCGCCGCGGTCGCCCCCTGCCGGGCGGCACCCTCGACCGAATCGATCTCGGATGAGGCCCGCGACGTATTACCCGCCGCTGTCCTGATGCTGTCGGCGATGGCCTGCGTGGTCCTGGCCTGCTGTTCGACAGCCGCGGCGATGGCGGTGGCCACCTCCGTCAATTCGCGGATGCCCCGCGAAATCGAGCCAACCTCGCCGACCGCGCCCTTGGTCGCCGCCTGGATCGCCGTGACCTGCTGCGAGATTTCGTCGGTCGCACGAGAGGTCTGGTTGGCCAGCGCCTTGACCTCGGCCGCGACGACGGCGAAGCCCTTGCCCGCCTCTCCCGCCCGCGCCGCTTCGATGGTGGCATTGAGCGCCAGCAGGTTGGTCTGGGCCGCGATCTTGGAAATCAGACCGACCACAGAGCCGATCCGCTCGGCCGCCTCGTTCAAGGACTGGATATTCCGCTGAGTGCGCCCGTTGTCATCCACCGCCGCCCGCGCCATGTCTAGACCGCGCGCCGTCTGATGTCCGACCTCGCGAATCGAGGCCGCCAATTCGCCCGCCCCCGAAACCGCCAGATCGACGCTCTTCGTGGTCTCCTCGGATGCGGATGATGCCAGGCCCATGCGGTTGAGCGTGTCGTCGGCAATTCGCTGCATGATCGCGGCATTCTCGCTCAACGATTCGGACGACTCGTTGATCGCATCGATGACCGCGCCGATGGTCCCGTCGAACTCCTGGATCGCCTCGTCAACCTCCCGCCGCCGCGCCTCGGCCAACTGCTCTTTGTCGCGCAGGGTCAGCGTCGATATGGTGGCCATGTCGAAAAGGATTGCCCGTGTCAGCACGTTGCTGCGCCGAGCAGCCGCCCGCGTGAAAAAACGATGCCGCGCCGCGAGTAGGGTCTGCACCCGCGACAGCAGTTGTAGCGCGTAGAGCAGGCGGCCGCGGCCCTCAAGCCCAAGCGCAGCGGTGCGCTCGATCGTCCGCCGGCAGGACTCATGATATTCAAAATCGAAATTGCCGGTCATCAGCGCGCGCATATGCGCTGTTTCGACCGCGCGGAACTCGTTGCCGTGGCGGGCATAAATGGCGCGAACATGAGCCAGATGGGAGGCTCGTTCGAGAAATTGGTCCAAAATGGAATCGAGTTCCGGCTCGATCAGCGGCCACATCTCACGCAAGGCCCGCCGCGCGGCCTCGTCCAGCCCATAGCTTACCAGCCGGGGCGCGAATTCCGGCGGTAGTGCGCGGTTGGACATCTGGTCAAGCCGCCCGGACACGATTGAAGAAGCTTGCGACCTTGGCTTCGAGATCCTGCGCCCGCGCCGACAGGCTCGCAGTCCAGCCACCGATCTCGCCGATTGCCGCCGCGGCGTGGCTCGCCGCCTCCTCGACCGACTTGATCTCATCGGACGCACGCGCGGTGTTGCCGGCCGCGGTCTGAATGCTGCTGGCGATCTCACGGGTGGTGGCGCCCTGCTGATCGACAGCGGCGGCGATCGAGGTCGAAACCGACGTCAGCTCGTGGATGGTCCGAGCGATCGATCCGATCTCGTTGACGGCGCCTTTGGTCGCCTCTTGGATCGCGGCAACCTGCCTGGAAATCTCATCGGTGGCGCGCGAGGACTGGTTGGCCAGCGCCTTGACCTCCGCAGCCACAACGGCAAAGCCTTTGCCGGCTTCCCCGGCCCGCGCCGCCTCGATGGTGGCGTTGAGCGCCAGCAGGTTGGTCTGCGCAGCGATTTTGGAAATCAGCCCGACCACCGAGCCAATCCGCTCCGCCGCTTCGTCGAGGGAATGGATGGTCTGGTTGGTCCGCTCGGTGTCGGCAACGGCGGAGCGGGCCATTTCCATGCCGCGCGCTGCCTGTTGGCCGATTTCCTGGATCGAATCAGAGAGCTCTTCCGTGGCGGCCACGGTCAGATCGACACTCTGGCTGGTCTCGGCCGACGCCGAAGAGGCCGCCGCCATACGGCGCAAGGTGTCATCGGTCACATTCTGCACGGTCAAAGAGGTGGCGGTCAGGGAACCGGTCGCCTGCTTCAGCGCGTCGATCACGCTGCCGATCGCGCCATCGAATTCGCCGATCGCCTGATCGATCACCTGCCGCCGGACCGATGCCGCATCCCGCACGCGCTCCAGATAAAACGATGACGTGGTGGCAAGGTCAAAAAAGATCGCTTGCGAGAGCACGTCGATCCGCGCGGCCAATTGGCCGGGCGTGAAACGATGCCTCCGCCGCAAGACGGCGATCGCCGCCCGCAACACGGCCGCGGCGGAGTTCATCCGCGACCGGCCTTCAAACCCGAGCGCGGTTTCCTTCGCGATGGTGCTGCGGCAACAGTCAAGATAATGCGGGCCGAAGTCCGCCCGCAGCAACTCCTGGAACTGCTCTATCTTGATGCGGCGAAATTCATGCCCGTGGGTTCGATACATTTCGGCCACTTGGGTCAGCTTGGCGGCGCCCGCGATCACCTCATCGACCGCCGCTCCCAGATGGGGTTCGATCATCGGGGCAAGGTCCCGGATCGCCAGACGCGCACGGTCGTCGATGTTGTAGTTGGCAAGCCGGGCGGCAAGCTCCGGCGCAACGTTCGGCAACGCCATCACGGCAAACCATGGTTGATCATTGGTTGCCGAGATATAAGGCATCAATGGTTGTCCGAGCCTTAATGGTCCGTTGCACGGGCGTTGCCCATTCAGAGCAAGCCGCATAGGCTTCGCGCTCCAGAGGAGCGGCCACCGCGCAGCAGATCGGCGGCGTGCTGCCGCAGCATCTCGAATACATGATCGGACTGGAAAAGCAGGGCATGCTGTTCGCCTCCGGCCCGCTCACGGCCGAAGCCGGCGCGCCGGCCGGCGACGGGCTGACCATCCTGCGCGCGACCAGCGCGGAAGAGGCCCGCGCCATCGCCGCCGCCGATCCATTCGTGATCAACAAGCTACGAACCTTCGAAGTGCGCGAATGGACATTGATGGAAGGCTCCTTCGGCGTGAGGGTGATTTTCTCCGACCAGTCGATCGACATCGCCTGAGCGGCGTTACAATACCAAAAGTCTAAAAGACAAAAACGTGAGGCAGGGATGGAAACGATAGGCTTCGTCGGCGTCGGCAAGATCGGCATGCCGATCAGCGAAAATCTCATCAAGAGCGGCTATCGCGTGCTTGGCTATCGCCGCGGCTCGCTGGCCGAGTTCGAGAAATTAGGGGGGCAGCCTGCGAAATCGCCCGCCGAGATCGGCAAGCAGTGCGACGTGGTGTTCTCCTGCGTGCCGACGGTCGAGGCCGTCGATGAAGTGGTGAACGGGCCTGACGGCCTCATTCACTCTGCGCGAGCCGGCCAGGTCATCGTCGAGCTCGGCTCTCATCCCATTCCCGACAAGCAAAAGCACGTGGCGCCGTTAGCCGCGAAAGGCGCGGCCTACCTCGACGGCGAAGTGAGCGGCACGCCCGGTATGGTCGCCGCGCGCAAGGGCGTGATCTATCTCGGCGGCGACGCGGATGCCGCGAAGAAGATCGAACCGATCATCAAGGGCTTCGCAGACCTGAGCATCTACTTCGGACCGTTCGGCGGAGCGAGCAAGGTCAAGCTGATCAACAACCTGCTGGTTTCAATCAACATCGCCGCAGCCGCGGAGGCCATGGCGCTCGGGCTCAAGGCCGGCGTCGACATCGACGCAATGATCAAGGCGGTCGCCAACGGCAGCGGCGGCTCGACCCAGTTCGGCATCCGCGCGCCGTGGATGGCTCAACGCAAGTTCCAGCCGATCCAGGGGTCGCCCGCGCTTCTGTCACACTATTTCGGCATGATCGACAACTGGGCGGCCTCGATCGGGGTGGCGACGCCGCTGTTCGACCGCGCTGTCGAGCTTTACCAGCACTGCGCCGACATGGGCCTCGACAAGGACAACGACGTCGCGGTGATGATCGACGTGCTCAACGACATTCCCCGAAAGAAAAAATGAAAAGGAAGCAGCGATGATTGGCGTCAAGAAAATCTCCCACGCCACCTACGAGACTCCCGACCTCGATCAGCAGTTGGAATACTACACCGACGTGCTCGGCCTCACCCTGATCGCGAGGGAAAAGGACGCGGCCTACCTCGCCTCGACGCTCGACCACCATTCGGTGGTGTTGCGCAAGGGCGGCCACGGCCAGTGCGTTCGGCTCGGCTTCCAGGTCGCCCTGGACGACGACCTCGCGGCGTTCGAGAAGCAGACCGCGGCGCACGGCATCAAGACCGAACGCAAGTCGAATCCCGAGCCCTCGATCGCCGAAATGGTGACCTTCGAAGACCCGAAGGGCACCGTGATGGAGGTGTTCAAGCGCGCCGACTTTCCGCCGCAGAAGTTTCCCACCAAGGGGATCGTGCCTCACAAGCTCGGACACGTCGCGTTCTTCGTCAAAGACGTGAAGAAGACCACCGACTTCTACTGCAATGTGCTGGGCTTCCGTGTCTCGGACTGGATGGGCGACTTCTTCTCGTTCCTGCGCTGCGGCACCGACCACCACACCATCAACCTGATGCAGGACCCGGAGAACCGGCACTTCCACACCGCGTTCGAACTGCGCGACTGGGGCCACATGCTGACCGCCTGCGACACTTTGAGCCTCAACGGCTACAAATTGCTTTGGGGGCCAGGCCGGCACGGCATCGGCCACAACCTGTTCACCTACCACCGCTCGCCGAACGGGTTGATTACCGAGCTGTTCGCGCAGCTCGACCAGATGAACGAGGAGCTGGGCTATTTCGAGCCCCGCCCCTGGCATCGCGACCGGCCGCAGAAGCCCAAGGTCTGGGCCAAAGACCCGAGCGCGGCGAACTACTGGGGTATCATGCCGTCCGACGACATGCATAAATAGAGTGTCAACCGAGGCGGCGCGCAACGACGCGCCGCCAGATGGGAGGAGACGATGTTGTACGCCTTCAGGAATGCGCTGCGTGCGTTTGCCGCGGCGTCGATCATGGCCCTGCTCGGTTTCTCCGGCGCATCGGCCCAGAGCGGCAACCCGATCAAGGTCGGCGTCGGCTTGTCGCTGACCGGCGGAAGCGCGCCGGCCGGCAAGATGATCCAGGCTTCGCTGGATATCTGGCGCGAGGACGTCAATGCCAAAGGCGGGCTGCTCAGCCGGCCGGTCGAGATCATCGTGTACGATGACCAAAGCACGCCCTCCAACGTGCCCGGCATCTACACCAAGCTGATCTCCGTCGACAAAGTGGACCTGCTGCTCGGCCCATACGCGACCAACTTCGTGGCGCCAGCCATGCCGACGATCATGCAGAACAACAAGATGACGATCAGCTTCACCGCGATCGGCATCAACCGCCACTTCAACTATCGGAAATACTTCTCGATGGTGGCGGTGGGCCAGGACGGCGTGAATGGATTTTCGAAGGGCTTCTTCGAGGTCGCGGCCCAGCAGAAGCCGAAACCGCAGACGGTCGCGATTCTTGCCGCGGACGCGGAATTTGCCCGCAGCGCGGCCGATGGCGCCAAGGAGGAACTCAAGAAGCAGGGCATGAAGGTCATCTACGACCAGACCTATCCGCCGCCCACCACCGACTTCACCCCGATGGTGCGGGCCATCCAGGCGAGCAACGCGGACATCGTCTATATCGCCGCCTATCCGCCGGACAACGTCGGCATCATCCGCGCCGCCAACGAGATCGGCCTTTCGCCGAAGATGTTCGGCGGCGCCATGATCGGGATGCTCATCACACCGATCCGGGTTCAGCTTGGCCCCATCGCCAACGGCCTGGTGATTTCGGAAACGTTCCTGCCGTCGCCGAAGCTCCAGTTCGACGGTCTCGCCGACGTGATGAAGCGCTATCAGGCCCGGGCCGGCGATTTGAAGACCGACCCGATCGGGTACGCATTCGTGCCGATCGGCTATTCCGCCGGGCAGGTGCTGGCCAAGGCCGTCACCGAGACCAAGAGCCTCGACCACGACAAGCTTGCCGCTTATGTCAGCGCCACCCAGTTCGACACGGTGCTCGGCAAGATCAAATTCGCCAAGGACGGCGAGTGGATCGAGGCGCGCCAGTTCACCACCCAGGTCCAGAACGTCATTCCAAACAATCTCGATCAGTTCCGCGACGGATCGAAAACGCCGGTGCTGTGGCCGCTCGAATACAAGAGCGGCGATCTGATTTATCCATACGCCGACGCACGGAAAAAATAGTCACGGATCGCGTATCGAGAGGCCGCCGCCGAAACGCGGCGGCCTTTTTTTTGCGCGGTGTCCCCCGGCAAATCCCCGCGCGCGCAGATCCTACTTTGCCATCGCCGGCGCGCTCGCCGCCGGCAGGTACTGCGGCCGCATGTCTGTGTTCTTGGCCTTGTCTTGGATCGGGGCGCGGGGAAGCTTCGCCGTGCCGGGCTCCATGATGAAAGTGTAGTCGAGCGTGAACCACGGGTCTTTGACGCCGGGCGCGGGCGGCGTCTCGTTCTCATGGCGCACGTAGTCACCCAGCAGCCGGCGGGTGACGCCGAACTGCACATCGGTCTCGATGTTGGGATCGTCCGGCAGGTACACCTGCGAAATATGGGTCTTATAGCTCTGCTTGAAGATCAGGAAATGCAGATGCGCCGGCCGCATGTTGTGGCGGCCCTGCGCCTTCAGCAGATCGCCTACCGGGCCGTCGATCGGGATCGGATAGCCCGCCGGCTTGATGCTGCGGAACGAGAAGCGTCCGTTCTTGTCGGTGGTGAACTTGCCGCGCAGATTCATGTCGGCCTGGGTGGGATCCTGGTTCTCGTAGAGCCCCTCGGTCGAGGACTGCCAGACATCCACCTCGGCATCGGCCACCGGCTTGTCGGCGCGATCGACGACCCGGATATTGCAGAACAGTTTGGCGCCCGGAGTGGCCGAACGCACGATCGAATCGCCGCTTTCGGTGCGCGGCGAGTCCAGCCGCCAGAACGGCCCCAGCAGGTTGGCGGTGGTCTCGGTCGCCCCGTTCTTGCCGTTGTTGAGCAGACAGACCAGCGTCGACACACCGAGCGAGCCCGACATCAGCACCGCCTCGTTGTGCGACGCATTGGAGCTCTGGCCGATGGCGTTGATGATGGCGCAGCCCTGGTGAAACTCCTCCTCGGTCAGCTTCGCTTCCCGTATGAACGCGTGCAGGTGCTTGACCAGCGATGTCATCACCTCGCGGAAGCGCGGATTCGGCGAGCGCCCGATCTCGGCAAGCACCGCTGGCGTGACCTGATCCGGACCTTCGATGATCATGGCGTTCTCCCCGGCGGTCGCGCCGCCTGCTGTATTCCTTGGCCGAATTGATATGCTTGCCAGCACGATTGCTCAAGCCTTTGGGCGGCCGCCTCGGACGGATATGCCGTCCGCAACACCGCAGGGACGCGACGAATGGCCGGAAACCGCATCGACACCCACCATCACCCGTACCCGCCGGTCTATATCGAAAAAACCGGCGAGGTGCTCCGTCACACCACCCATGCGTTCTATGAGCGGCTGAAAAACTGGCGGCCGAGTCAGGCCATCGAGGTGATGGACAAGGACGGCATCGCCGTCTCCGTGTTGTCGGTATCGACGCCGAGCACGTGGCTTGGCGACAGCGCCGCATCGCGCACATTCACCCGCGAGGTCAACGACGCCAACGCAAGGATTCAGCAGGACTACAAGGGCCGCTTCGGCCATTTCGCGGCGCTGGCGTTGCCGGATGTCGAGGGTAGCCTGCGCGAGATCGAGTATGCGTTCGACACATTGGAAGCCGACGGGATCGCGCTGACCACCAACTATATGGACAAGTATCCGGGCGACGACGACTTCAAGGCGGTGTTCGAGGAATTGAACCGGCGCAAGGCCGTGGTCTATTTCCATCCGACGGCGGCAAGCTTCGCCTTCAATGTCATTCCCAACATCCCGCCGCCGACCATCGAGTTTCCGTTCGACACCACGCGGGCGATCGTCAGCCTGCTGTTCGGCGGCACGCTCCACCGCTGCCCCAACATCAAATGGATTTTCTCGCACGGCGGTGGTGCGCTGGCGGTGATCGCGCATCGCCTCGTGGGCCTCGCCAAGAACCGGCCCGAGCTGTCGGCGCGGGTGCCGAACGGCGTGATGCATGAATTGAGCAAGCTCTACGTCGATGTGGTGGGCGTCACCACGCCCGGCGCGCTCAAGGCGGTGCTCGACATCGTGCCGATGTCGCACCTGCTGTTCGGCAGTGACTATCCGTTCTGGGCGCCTGAGGTCACCATCAAGGAGCTTGGCGGATTAAAGCTGTCAGCCTCCGACTTGAATTTGATCGAACGCGACAATGCGCTGAAGCTGCTGCCGGGACTACCGCGATAGCGCGATCTACGTCCCGCCCTGTTCCTTCTCGCGCAGGGCGTTGAGCAGCGCACTGCCCTGATTGAACGGGTAGAGCGCGCCGGTGGCGGTCGCGAGTTCGATCACCGTATGCAGCTCCTCCCAGCTCGCGCCGGCGCGGCGCGCCGCCAGCGCGTGTTGCTGCGCCGCGATCTGGTTGTGCTCCACCAGCAGCATGCCGAACAGGATGAGCTGCGTGGTCTTCATATCGAAGGACTTGTTGTAGAACGCCTGCGCCCGAAGCTCCTCGGCGGTGCGCAGGAACTCCGGATTCATGTCGCCGGAAAATGCGAAGCGGCCCGCGGGCAACGCCGGCAGCGTGCCGAACAGGTCGGCATAGCTATCGCGGAATTTGGCGAGGTCCGCCGGAAGCTCTTTTTTCTTGTCGCTCATGGCTCCTACCTTTCCACGTCATGCGCGGGCTCGACGCGCGCATCCATCCTCTTACAAAGAAGCGGGTTGGCCGGGTCAAGCCTGGCCATGACGAACTATAGCTACTCAGCTTTAATTTTGGCGTCGGTGATGATCTTGCGCCATTTTGGCTCCTCGGCCTTCACGAAATTCATCAGGTCGTCCGGAGAGCCCGCGATCGACTGGAACAGATAGCGATCGAGGAAAGACTTCTGAAATTCCGGATCGGCGAACAATTCGCGGACCTCTTTGTTGATCTTCGCCACTGTATCCGGGGGCATGCCCGCCGGCCCGAACAGGCCGAACCACGACACTGCCTCGAAACCGGGCACGGTTTCCGCGATCGTTGGAATCTCGGCGAGCTGCGGGATTCGCTTCTTGCCGCCCACCGCGATCATCTTGAGAAGCCCGCCTTTCCATTGCTGCACGGCGGAACCCGCACTGACGAAGCCCATCTGGATGTGCCCGGCCAGCACGTCGTTCAGCACCGGCGCGGCGCCCTTGTAGTGGATGGGCTGAAGATTGAGCCCAGCCATGGTCTCCAGCAGCACCATGTTGAGATGGCCGCTCGAGCCGATGCCATAGGTGCCGTAGTTGATGGCGCCGGGCTTCTGCTTGGCGAGCGCGATCAGCTCTGCGACGATGTTCGGGGCGAAGTCCTTGTTCAGGATCAGGCCATGATTGATGATCATCAGGCCCGAAATCGGGGTGAAGCTCTTGTATGGATCGTACGGCAGCTTCGGATACATGCTCGGATTGGCGACGAAGGTGCCGTCCGGCGCAATGAACAGCGTGTGGCCGTCGGGCGGCGAGTTGACGATGTACTCGGCGGCGAGCTGGTTGTTGGCGCCGGGCTTGTTCTCGACCACGGCCTGCTGGCCGAATGCCTTGGAAAAACGCTGGGCGAGCCCGCGCGCGATGATGTCGGTCACGCCGCCGGCCGGGGCCGGCGAGACGAGCGTGATGGTCCGGCCCGGAAAGGTCTGCGCCGATGCGGGCGCGCAAAAAGCCAGCAACCCGAGCGCCAGCCATGCGGCGTTGGTCATTTTCATATCTGCTTCCTCCCGGGCGGAGCTTCCCACGTTTCGTCATGATGCTCTAGAGTGCGCCGACATCGGGACGACCAGGAGGAAGCGGGATGAGTGCGAGCGCCAAACAAGCCCCAGTGCTGGTTGTGGGCGGCGGAATTGGCGGGCTGTCGACCGCGCTGGCGTTGTCGCGCAAGGGCATACCGGTCCAGGTGATCGAGCAGGCGCCGGAGTTCACCGAGATCGGCGCCGGCATCCAGCTCGGCCCCAACGTATTCCGCATGTTCGAGGTGCTGGGCCTCACCCAGCAGATGTTCCATTGGTGCGCATTCCCCGAGGGACTGGAATTCCGCGACTCGATCACCCAGGAAACCATTGTCGAGATGAAGATCGACAAGCGCTTCCATGACAAATACCGCGCCCCATACGGCGTGATTCACCGCGCCGACATGCTCAACGTCATCCTCGACGCCTGCCGGAAATCCAACCTGATCAAGCTCGCCACCTCGCAGAAGGTGGTCAACATCGACGACACCGGGACCGGCGTGGTCCTCACCACCGAGTCCGGCGAGATCTATAAAGGCGCCGCGCTGGTCGGCTGCGATGGCCTGTGGTCCACCGTGCGCGAGAAAATCGTCGGCGACGGCAAGCCGGTCGTGTCCGGCCACATCGCCTACCGCGCCGTGTTGCCGACCTCGGAATGGCCGGCGGAATACCGCTTGCCCAAGATGATCGTCTGGTGTGGTGAGAAGACCCATCTCGTGCATTATCCGCTGCGCCGCGGCGAACTGTTCAACCTCGTCGCGGTGTTTCACTCCGACCGCTACGAGGAGGGCTGGGACACCTACGGCGATCCCACCGAATTGCACGCACGCTTCGCGGACAAGTGCGAGCCGGTGCGCACGCTTTTGAAAAAGATCAATGCCTGGAAGATGTGGGTGCTGTGCGACCGACCGCCGATCAAGAATTGGAGCCAGGGCCGCATCGCCCTGCTCGGCGATGCCGCGCATCCGATGCTGCAGTATCTCGCCCAGGGCGGCAACACCGCCATGGAAGATGCCGTCTGTCTCGCCAACCAGATCGAGGCGATGCCGGGCGACTACGAAGCCGCGTTCAAGAAATACCGGGATCTGCGTTATCTGCGCACCGCGCGGGTGCAACTCATGGCGCGCGTGTTCGGCGAAATCTACCACGCCAGCGGCGTCAATCGCGAGTTGCGCAACAAACTGCTGCGCGAATGGAGTCAGGAGGGCAGCCTCGACATGTCGTGGCTGTACGGCCATCAACCCGAACTACCGGTGGTCGATAACGTGCCGATGCCCCCTCGAACGCGGCTCGCGTCCTAGTCACAACATAAATTCATCGGAAGGAAAACGTTCATGGCCAAGCTTGACGACCTGCTTGAAGATTTGGTGACTGCGAACCACGTGCTGGCGAAGCTCGGCATCGTCGATTCATTCGGCCATATCAGCATTCGCCATCCGGACCGGCCGGACCGTTTTTTCCTCTCGTGTTCGCGTGCGCCCGAGCGCGTGAAGCGTGACGACATTCTGGAGTTCAATCTGGATTGCGAAGTGATCGACGCCAGGGGCAAACAGCTCTACACCGAGCGCCCCATTCACGGCGGCGCCTATCAGGCCCGACCCGACGTGATGTGCGTGATCCACAACCACAGCCCGGGCGTGATTCCGTACGGCATCACCGGCCACAAGATGCGGCCGGTGATGCACATGTGCGCCACCATCGGCCATGAGGTGCCGATCTGGGATCAGCACACCAAGTTCGGCGACACCGATCTGCTGGTGCGCACCATGGCGCAGGGACACGATCTCGCCAAGAAACTGGGCAAGGGCGGCACGTGCCTGATGCGCGGCCACGGCTGCGTGGTGGCCGGGCCTTATATGCGCCGCACCGTCTACACCGCGATCTATTTGGAGTTGAACGCGAAGTTGCAGATGCAAGCCGAGGCGATGAGCAAGAAGGTCAAGTTCCTGACCAAGGGCGAGACAAAGAAGGTGGCGGAGACGACTTCGCCCGCAAACGTCAATCGCGCCTGGGAGAACTGGTGCCGAAGCGTCGACCGCCCGTATAAAGAATAGCGGCGCGCGACAGCCGTCCTGCTTCATTCCGGACGCCGCAAAGCGGCGATCCGGAATCCAGACAGATGTTCAGGGCCAATTCGGTTCAGAGCCGTTTTCGAGATTCCGGGCTCGCGCGTTCGCTCGCCCCCAGGAATGACGGAAGTCCTACAACGGCGGGAAATCCGGCGGCGGGACGCGGCGCTGCGACGCCGCCTCGTAGGCCGAGGCGACCTTCAGCAGCACATCCTCCCGTCCCGGCTCGGCGCGGAACACCAGCGAGAATGGAAGGCCCGGCGCCGGGATCGCCGTCGGCTTGTCGGATGCCTGCGACACGTACCGCTTGCCGTCCGGCGTGAGCTTGTAAACCGGATCGTAGGCGGTGGTGACATAGCCCGCCGGAATCAGCACCTCGGTCAGGCCGGCGTTCGGCCCGCTCAATGATTCCGGCCGCAGATTGCTGGCGATGTCGTACTGATAGGCGTGACCGATCAGGCCCGGCGGCCACGGCGTATGGAGTCGCACCAGCGCATCGAGCTTGTTCTCCAGGGTCACCATCATGTCGGCGCGGCGCAACAGCTCGCGCAGCATGATGCGCTCGTTGACGCCCTGGCGTGAGCCGTGCGGATTGCGCGGATCGGCCACCTCCTCCCAGTTCTTGAAGGCCGCGCGCTGATCGTCGCCCCAGAACTTCGAGCGCGCGTTAAGCTGCGCCCAATCGGCCAGCGACTCGCCGAAACCCTTGGCCTTCCAGTCCGCCGCCCGCCGCGTGAGGTACTGCGAGATGTGGAAGCGGAACGCCATCGCCATCTCCTGATTCTGGACGGTGGCGAGGTCGAGATTGCGTGGCGGCGCTATCCGGCCCTCCGCCATCTCCACGCAGTAGTCGATCGGCTGCATCTTTCCAGAACCAAAGATTTTTCCCGGCGCGAACTCGGTCGGCACCACCGCCGCCGCGAAATCCGGAAATACCGGCGTGCCGTCGCCCTTCACCCGGAACAACAGGTCCGGCATGAACACCGGGACCAACCGCGCCAGCGCAATGCGGTAGTCGGCCGTCATCGGCTCCACGTCGGGATCGGGCGTCCAAAGCGGATCGCCGGACTCCACCAACGTCACGCCAAGGTGTGCCGCGAGGACCGACTTGATCTCCGCCTTGGCCGCATCGACGATCGGCTGCTCGGTCCTGGAACCCTTCGGATACACCATCGACTCGCGGATCACGCCGAGGCGCACGCCCTTAAGCGAACCGGGCGCGCCGCTCGACTTCGCGTGCCCCGAGTAGGCCGGGAGCACCGACGAACGCGGCACGGTGGTGAAAGGATCGCGCGGATCGTAGTAGCCCTGCTCCGGGTCTTTCAGAGCATCGAGAATCTTGGCGCAGTCGCCGACCTTCCGGGCATGAATGCCCGAGCGGTCGCAGTAGATGTCCGCGCCGATCGCGCCGCCGTCGAAGCCGAGCATCGCCTTGTGCGGCAAGATCAGCGCGATAGAATTGTGGTTGGAAGGACCGCGGCACGACGCTCGCGTCTCCTCGCCGAGGCTCGCCATCACGAAGTTCATGCTCACCGAAACGCCCGAACCGGAGCTTGAGCCGAGCGAGGCCGAGCGCGTGGTGTCGTATGGATTGGACGGATTTCCGGCCCAGGTGCTGCGCTGGAAGCCCAGCGTGGACGGCAGCATCCGATCGGGCTTGTGGCGGCCGCCCGGATCGCCGGCGCGGCCGTTGTATTCGGTGTTGACCGCCTTGGCGAAGATGATCGCGCCCTTGTTGCGAAGCTGCTCGACCAGCACATGGTCGCGCGCGGGGAAATCGATGTCGTAACGCGCGTCGCCGCCGCCGGTGGAGCGCATATCCGTCGTATCGAACGGATCCTTGAACGAGAACACCACGCCGTACATCGGCATCTTTTCGAGGTCGGGATTTTTCCCGTACGCTTTGTCCAATTCGGCGGCGCGCTCCAGCGCATCGGGCTGCTGGCGGAAGAATTCGCAAACCGGCGGCGCCGCGGGCGGTAGCGGCCCAAGCGACGGATGCTTGTCCAAATCGCCCCAGCAGGTCACGGAGCGCTCGCCTCGGATGTTGAGGGTGCCTATGCCGTTGACCTGACCGGCATTGGGAATGCCGACGATCATGCCGAACTGCTGCTGCACGTCGGGCTTCGACGCGGTCGGCTCCATGCGGCCGAATTCGAGCGGCGGGCCCTGATACTTGTCGAGATCGGGCAGGATGGCCGACGCCTTCACTGTCTGCGTCGGGAACTTGAGCGGCGAGCCGGCACGCACCACGCCGGGCGCTTCGGCCACCGGCGCGCAGTCCGCCGTCACCAGCATGCTGGAGACACCGTTATAGGCGCGAACGCGGGCCAGATAGCGCTCGACCACCGCGGCCACAGTCGTCTCACCTGAGCAAATTGCCGCATGCAGATCGTCGATGGTTGCCTCTTCGAGGGGAAATGCCTGCATTTTTGTATTCGCCATGTTCGGCATTATCGTCTCCGCATGCTCGTGATGACCGCAAGTCACAGAAAGGGTCACAGAAAGGGTGTCAACGCACAATGAGAATGTCCCCTCGTTCCGCACAATGAGAATGTCCCCTTTTGGATGGGGCTGAGCGTTTGTGGGTAACGAGGGGGGTCGCGCGCCTTCACAGCGGTAGCGTCGCCCCTCGTTATCCACATCC
>JAPLPD010000163.1 GCA_026400395.1 Alphaproteobacteria bacterium
CCAGACGCGGCCCTACGGGCGCACGCCGCCGCTGCTGGGGCGCCTCCGGTCGGGCTCCGCCCTCCCTTCGTCACCCCAGCAGCGGCGCATTCTCATCCTGATTGTCGCGGGATTCTCACCTTGATTGTCGCGCCGCAGCGAGGATCGTTGAGTTGGCAGCGGTGCGTTTGAGCGGAGGCCGGCTCGAGGAAAGTCGCCATCTGCGGCGACTGGTGCGGCCGGACGTATCCATCCCGGACGCGGCGACGCGCATTCACGGGATCGACGACAAGGCCGTCGCCACCGCGCCGGTGTTTTTGAGCGCCTGGCCGGGATTTTCCGGCTTCCTCGGCGGCGCCGTCATCATCGGCCACAGTGCGGGATTCGACCTCGCGGTGATCCGGCACGAATGCGACCGAGCCGGCATCGGGTGGAGCGCGCCGCCGACGCTCGATACCGGCCTGCTGGCTCAAGTAATCCAGCCGTCGCCCGTTTCGCATTCATTGGAAAGCCTTGCGGCCTGGCTTGGGGTGGAGATGGGGCCTGTCATTCCGCGCTAGGCGACGCCATCACCACCGGCCGGATTTTTTGCGCGCTGGTGCCGCGATTGCGCGATCGCGGAATCCGGACGTTGGCTGAAGCAACCCATGCCTGTCGGCAATTGAGCGCGACTCAGGAGGGCCAGTATCGAGCGGGCTGGGGTGAGGCCACTCCGATCTGGGATCGAACGGCCTCGGACCCGCCGCCGTCGCGTCCCGGCACCGATCCGTACCGCCATCGCGTCGGCGCGTCCATGACATCGCCGCCTCGCGCGGTCGCTGCCGGTATGACGCTCGGCGCGGCTCTCAAGATCATGGCGTCCGAACGGGTGTCGTCCCTGTTCGTCACGTCCTCGGGATTGCTTGCTCAGGCGGCGGACACCGGGATTGTCACCGAGCGCGATGTTCTGCGAGCAATAAGCGTGCACGGCGGAGCTGCGTTCGACATGCCGGTCGGCGAGGTGATGAACAAGGCACTCATCGTCGTTCCCGCCGATGCGCTTGCCTATGTCGCGGTTGGCCGGATGAACCGGCTGGCCATCCGGCATCTGGGCGTCACCGACGAAGCCGGCATCGTCGCGGGCGCCCTTTCGGCCCGCGATCTGCTGCGGCTGCGCGCGGAAGGTGCGATTGAACTCGGCGATGAATTGGCGAACGCCAAGGATGTCCACGACCTCGGGCTGTCCTGGGCGAAGCTGACGGGGGTGGTCGCCGACCTTTCCAAAGAAGGCTTGACCGCAAACCAGATCGCGGCGGTTGTTTCGCAGAACGTAATCGAGATGACGCGCCGCGCTGCTGAACTTGCCGAAGCGGCGATGTTGAATGAGGGGCAAGGTCGTCCGCCATGTCGCTATGCAGTCGCCGTGCTGGGTTCGGCCGGGCGCGGCGAAAGCCTGCTGGCGATGGATCAGGACAACGCGCTGGTTTGTGCCGATGACGCGCCCGCGGGCGCCGACCGCTGGTTCGAAACGTTCGCGGGCCGCGTCAACGACCTGCTGCATGCGGCGGGCATTCCGAACTGCTCCGGTGGCGTGATGGCGAAGAACGCGGCATGGCGTGGCTCGCAGGCGGAGTGGCGCCGACGCATCGACCACTGGATTTCACGTTCGAGTCCGCAGGATGTCCTGTCGGTGGATATTTTTTTCGACATGCGTACCGCTTATGGCGACGTTGGTCAAGTGGAGGCGCTTTGGCGGCATGCTTTCGAAGCGGCGCGCGGCAACGCTGGTTTCGCAAAGTTGCTGGCCGCCGCGATCGGCACCATTGCACCCGGGCGCAACTGGTTCGGCGGCTTCCTCACCACCCACGGCCGCATCGACCTCAAAAGGACAGGCTTGTTTGGAATCGTCAGCGCCGCCCGCGCCCTGGCGGTCTGCCACCATGTGGTCGAGCGGTCCACGCCGGAGCGCCTGGAGGGGCCTGATCGCACTCAAGATCGGCCTTGAAAGCGATCTCGAGGCGGCCGCCGAGATGCAGGCGGTGCTGCTCGAACTGATTCTCAATCAGCAATTGCATGACATCACCCATGGCTTGCCGCCGGGCAATACGGTCGAGGTCAAGCGTCTGTCACGCCGCGATCGGGGGCGTCTGAAGACGGAGCTGGGCTTTGCAGAGAATCTGGACGAGATCGTGCGCAGCGGGCTGTTTCGGAATTGAGCCCGCGGCGGCCAAGCGCGGACGGAGCCGGAACCGGAGTGACTTGATGCGTCGCGCCGGAACCTTGGCCGTGCTTGGCCGTTCGGTTTGCAGTGTAGCAAAGGACGAACGGGCCATGCCGACTCCGAAGGATCTTGAAGCGAAGTTTTGGGATGCGTTGGAATCCGATCGAACCATGATGCTCGGCCTTGTCGGCGTCCAAGACGGACATACGCGGCCGATGACGGGGCAGATCGAAAACAGACGCGGCCCGATTTGGTTTTTCACCGCGAGAGATCACGCCATGGTGCAGAATTTGAAGCAGAGTCAGCGCGCCATCGCGACCTTTGCTTCGAAGGGGCACGATCTGTTTGCCGCCGTGCACGGGAACCTGAGTGTTTCCAACGATCGCGCCGCCATCGACCGGCTCTGGAATCCATTCGTTGCTGCGTGGTTTGAGGGCAAGGACGATCCCAAGAACGCCCTGCTGCGGCTTGAGCCTGAGCGTGCCGAAATCTGGCTGGACGGGTCGAGCGTTGTCGCTGGCATCAAGATGCTGTTCGGGTTCGACCCGAAGAAGGATTACAAGGACAATGTTGCCGAGGTCGCGCTGCGTTAGCCGCATCGGGGCCACAAGATTTCCCCAGCCCGGCCTCAATGGCCTGCCGGAGTGGGCCGATGGAAACCTTGTTCGCGATTGGAATGATGATCGGGCTGATCAAAGTCTACGCGGAGCCGGCAAAGCCGCCGGCTCCGGTCGCGCAATTACTTGAGAAGCGCTTGCCCGAAAGGCACCAAACCGAAAAACACCAAGCGGCCCAAAAATCCGCCGAAGCGGGAAAGCCGCGGCCTCGCAACAAAAGCGAATGGGTGTTGAGCTATTAAACCTGCCGCTCGACCATCTTCTTCTTGATCGAGGCGATCGATTTGGCCGGGTTCAGGCCCTTCGGGCAGGCCTTGGTGCAATTCATGATGGTGGGGCACCGGTACAGCCGGAACGGATCTTCGAGGTTGTCGAGTCGTTCGCCGGTCGCCTCGTCGCGGCTGTCGTTGATCCAGCGGTTGGCCTGCAACAGCGCGGCCGGGCCGAGATAGCGGTCGTCGTTCCACCAGTAGCTCGGGCACGACGTGGAGCAGCAGGCGCACAGGATGCACTCGTAGTGGTCGTCGAGCTTCTTGCGATCCTCGTGGCTCTGCTTCCATTCTTTCTGCGGCGACGGCGACTTGGTCTGCAGCCACGGCTCGATCGAGGCGTATTGCGCGTAGAAGTTCGTCAGGTCGGGCACTAGATCCTTGATCACCGGCTGGTGCGGGAGCGGGTAGACCTTGATGGTGTCCTTCACCTCGTCCATGCCCTTGGTGCAGGCGAGCGTGTTGGTGCCGTCGATGTTCATGGCGCAGGAGCCGCAGACGCCTTCGCGGCAGGAGCGACGGAAGGTCAGCGTCGGGTCGATGTTGTTCTTGATCCAGATCAGCGCATCGAGAACCATCGGCGCGCAGTCGTCGCGATCGACGAAGTAAGTGTCGATGCGCGGGCTGGCGTTGTCGTCCGGATTCCAGCGATAGACCCGGAACGGGGTGACGTTGCGCGCGCCGGTCGGGCGCGGCCAGGTCTTGCCCTCGGTGATCGTGGAGTTCTTGGGAAGGGTGAGCTGGACCATGTTCAATACACCCTTGCCTTGGGTTCAATGTAGGAGACGTCGTTGGTCAGCGTGTAGGTGTGCACCGGGCGGGAGTCGATCTTCACGGCGCCCTTCTCGTCCAGCCAAGTGAGCGTGTGCTTCATCCAGTTCTTGTCGTCGCGGTCGGGATAGTCCTCGCGCGCGTGCCCGCCGCGGCTTTCGGTGCGGGCCAGCGCCGCGTCCATCGTCACCACCGCCTGGGCGATCAGGTTGTCGAACTCGAGCGTTTCGATCAGATCCGAATTCCACACCATCGAGCGGTCGGTGACGCGCACGTCGTCGGCTGCCGAGAATGTCTCGTGGATCAGCTTGTGGCCTTCCTGCAGTACGTCGCCGGTGCGGAACACCGCGCAGTTGGTCTGCATCACCTTCTGCATGCGGGTCCGGAGCTCGGCGGTCGGCGTGCCGCCGCTGGCGTTGCGGATACGGTCGAGACGCGACAGCGCCTTTTCGGCGGAATCCTTCAGCAGTTCCGGCTGTTTGTCGTTCGGCACCAGCGTGTCGGCGAGGTGGAGCGCGGCGGCGCGGCCGAACACCACGAGGTCGATCAGCGAATTCGAGCCGAGCCGGTTGGCGCCGTGCACCGAGACGCAACCGGCTTCGCCGAGCGCCATCAGGCCGGGGACCACGCTGTCGGGGTCGCCGTTCTTCTTGGTCAGCGCCTCGCCCTTCCAGTTGGTGGCGATGCCGCCCATGTTGTAGTGCACCGTTGGGATCACTGGGATCGGCTCGCGGGTGAGATCGACGCCGGCGAAGATGCGCGCGCTCTCGGTGATGCCGGGCAGCCGCTCGTGCAGCACCGCCGGATCGAGATGATCGAGGTGCAGGAAGATGTGGTCCTTGTTCTTGCCGACGCCGCGGCCTTCGCGGATTTCGATCGTCATCGATCGCGACACCACGTCGCGCGAGGCGAGATCCTTGGCGGACGGCGCGTAGCGCTCCATGAAGCGCTCGCCCTCGGAGTTGACCAGGTAGGCGCCTTCGCCGCGCGCGCCCTCGGTGATCAGGCAGCCGGCGCCATAGATGCCGGTCGGATGGAACTGCACGAACTCCATGTCCTGCAGCGGCAGGCCGGCGCGGAGCACCATGGCATTGCCGTCGCCGGTCTGGGTGTGCGCGCCGGTGCAGGAGAGATAGGCGCGGCCATATCCGCCGGTGGCGAGGATGGTCTGCTGGGAACGGAAGCGGTGGATGGTGCCGTCATCGAGGTTGAGCGCGATGACGCCGCGGCAGCGACCTTCGTCGTCCATGATCAGGTCGATGGCAAAGTACTCGACGAAGAACTCGGCGGCGTGCTTCAGCGCCTGGCCGTACATGGTGTGCAGCATGGCGTGGCCGGTGCGGTCGGCGGCGGCGCAGGTGCGTTGCGCGGTGCCCTTGCCGTAGTGCGTGGTCATGCCGCCGAACGGCCGCTGATAAATCTTGCCGTCTTCCTCGCGGCGCGAGAACGGCATGCCCCAATGCTCGAGCTCGTACACGGCGGCCGGAGCCTCGCGCACCATGTATTCAATCGCGTCCTGGTCGCCGAGCCAGTCGGCACCCTTGACGGTGTCGTACATGTGCCACTTCCAGTCGTCCTCGCCCATGTTGCCGAGCGCGGCGGCGATGCCGCCTTGCGCCGCGACGGTGTGCGAGCGGGTCGGGAACACCTTGGTGATGCAGGCGGTCTTGAGGCCCGCCTCCGAGCAGCCGACCACGGCGCGCAGGCCGGAGCCGCCGGCGCCAACCACCACCACGTCGTAGCTGTGGTCCTCGATCGGGTAGGCCCGGCCGTTTGTTTTGGGAGCTGCGTTGGTGCCGTTGCTGGCCATGAGCTTACAATCCGAATGACAGCTTGAGGATCGCGAACACCGCCGCGAGACCGACGGCAACCGAGAAGAACGTGTTGGCCATCAGGACAACAAGCTTCCAGCTTTCATCGTGGACGTAGTCCTCGATGATGACCTGCATGCCGAGCCACATGTGATAGACGCTGCTGACGATGAACAGCAGCAACGTGATCGCCACGAAGGTCGAGCCGAGGATCTGCACCACAGCGGCGTGATTGCGGCCGAGCAGCCCGATGATGATGACGATCACCGCGATGCTCAGCACGATGTTGGAGACCGAGGTGAGGCGTTGATGCCAGAACACGCGGGTGCCGTGATGGGCGGAACCGAGATGGCGGACGCGGCCGAGCGGCGTGCGCATCGAACGGGCGGGCTCGCTCATCGCAGACCTCCCATCACCAGATAGCCAACGATCCACACCAGCACGGTGAAGCCGATCGAACCGATCAGCGTCGCGACCGTGAGCCATTCGCGCTCGACCGGGCCGAAGCCGTAGCCCAGGTCCCAGATCAGATGCTTGATGCCGCCCAGCATGTGGTGGATCAGCGCCCAGGTGTAGCCGAACAGGATCAGCCGGCCGATCACCGTCTCCATGAACCACTGCACCGAAGCGTAGGCGTTGGGTCCGGCGGCGGCGGCGATCAGCCACCACACCAGCAGGAGCATGCCGAAGAACAGCGCGCCGCCGGTGATGCGGTGGACGATGGACATCATCATCGTCAGCGGCGGCTTGTAGATTTGCAGATGCGGCGATAGCGGGCGGTTCTTCAAACGTGTTGCTTTGGCCTCAGCCATCGACGCACTCCGGCGGTAGCTCTGTCCGCTTTGTAATTGTTCGTATCCGAAGGGCGCGGATGCTGCAACGCCGGTATCAGCTTGCCGCCATGGCGAAATGGCGGTCTCGTTCCGGGCTGCCCTTCAGAATTGTTTCGCATTGTACGAAGCATGGGGCTATTCTAAGCGCCAATCGATATGCTTTTTCGATAGCCACCCTTCGTCAAGCACGAAGTCAACATGCGCTTCGACCTGATCGACCTCAGCCTGTTCCGCCATGTGGTGGAAGCCGGCTCCATTACCCACGGCGCCGGCCGGGCTCATCTGGCGCTGGCGGCTGCCTCGACTCGCATCCGCAATATGGAGGATGCGCTGGGAGCACAACTTCTAGTGCGCGCCCGTCACGGCGTCACCCCGACCCAGGCCGGCCGCACCCTGTTGCAGCACGCCCGCACCATGCTGGAGCAGGCCGAACGGCTGCGTGAGGACCTCGGCGCCTATGCTGGCGGCCTCGCCGGCCAGGTCCGGGTGCTGTCCAACACCAACGCATTGACCGAATTCCTGCCCGAAGCTCTGAGCGCGTTTCTCGCCGCTCATCCCAACGTCAGCGTCGATCTCGAGGAGCGGTTGAGCGACGAGATCGTCGGCCTGATCGCCGAAGGCGTGGGTGATATCGGCATTGTCGCTGGAACCGTGGATGCGGGCCGGTTGACCACCTATCCGTTCCGCAGCGACCGATTTGTGCTGGTGGTGGCGAAGGATCATCCGCTGGCGAGCCGCCCCAAGGTCGGTTTCGCCGAGGTGCTCGACCTCGATTTCGTCGGCCTCGACCGGGCGAGCGCGATTCAGCGCTTCCTCGGCAGCAAGGCCGCGCTCATCGGCCGTCCGCTCAAGCTGCGCGTCCAGTTGCGGAGCTTCGACGCCGTCTGCCGGATGGTCGAATGCAACGTCGGCGTTGGCGTCGTGCCCGCCAGCACGGTGCGGCGGGCGGCAAAGAGCATGGCGATCGAGGCGATTGATCTCGCCGACCCCTGGGCGTTGCGCGATCTGACGATTTGCATCCGCGACTTTGCCGCCTTACCGCCCTATGCGCGGCAACTCGTCGAGCACATGCGGGCCGCGGCGAATTAGCCGGGCGACTTGCGGAACTTCAGACCGTCACTACGGTTGGGATTGGCGGAGCACCCCGCATCGGAGAGAATTTCATGCGTATTCTGAAGTTGTTCGGGACCGCCGGCGCCGCAGCCTTGCTGGCCGCGTCAGTCACGATGTCCGCCCAGGCCGCCGAGATGGCAAACACCCAGCTCAAGGACGCCGGCAATAAGGCGATCGGCGATGTCGACATGGTTCAGACGCCGGCCGGTGTGCTGATCAAGCTCCGGCTCCGGGGCGTTCCGCCGGGGGAGCACGCCTTCCACGTTCACGCGGTCGGCAAATGCGATGCGCCGTTCGAAACGGCCGGTCCGCATTTCAATCCGGGCAGCCACAAGCACGGAATCATGTCCGGCGAAGGCCATGCCGGCGACATGCCGAACCTCTTCGTGCCGCAGAGCGGTGAGTTGACGGTCGAGATCGTCAACACCGCCATCAGCCTGGAGAAGGGCAAGCCGAACTCGCTGTTCGACAACGATGGCTCCGCGCTGGTGATCCACGCCAAGGCCGATGACTATAAGTCCGATCCGGCTGGCAACGCCGGCGATCGCATCGCCTGTGGCGTCATCCAGCCGAGCGGCGGCGTGCCGGCCGCCGGAACCGCCCCGGCACCCGCCGCCAAATAGCGGCTACCGCGGGATCAGCACCATCAGAGTTCGTCATGGCTGGGCTTGTGCCGGGCCATCCACGTCTTGCTTGGCGCGATAGTTAAACGGGGATGTCCGGCACAACGCCGGGCATGGAGGGCCGTGCGCTTCGCGAGACACTTGGCGCGAGACACTTGGCGCGGTCAGCGCGGCATCAGAACCCAGTAATCCAGATCGAGCAGAACGGCGGGGTCGTATTCCTCGCCGTTCTTGTATGGGAAGTCGGCGCACGGTTTGTCCCTGGTCGCCACGGTGCGCAGCCGAAGCGCGCCGACGTCGCTCCGTCCCGGCAATTCGCTGACCGCGAGCACCTCCGACCACGCGAACACGGTGCCGCCGGCGAACAGCGGGGCGACATGGCGGCCGCCGTTGATAGCGGCGATGTGGAACGCATTCGCAAGCCCGTTGAACGAGATCGCCCGCGCCAGCGAGATGACGTGGCCACCGTAGATCAGTCGCTTGCCGAAGCGGCTCTGCGCCGCCGAAAATCCGTCGAAGTGGATGCGCGCGGTGTTCTGATAGAGCCGTGTCGCGGTCATGTGCTCGGCCTCTTCGACGGTGATGCCGTCGAAGTGGTCGATCCTCTCGCCCACCGCGTAATCGGCAAAGCGGTGCGGGCTCCCGGACAGGGCGAAGTCATAGGCATTCACGTCGATCGGCGGGCAGGCGCCGCCGAGCAGGCGCGGCTCGACGGCGGTTGGCAGCCGCGGCACATGATCGGCCGGCGCCGCCGCCGCCTCGTCGCACTTTCGCACCATCACCCAGCGCACGTATTCCAGCACGGCGGAGCCGTCCTGCTTCACGCCGCGGGTGCGCACATAGACGATGCCGGTCCTCTTGTTGGAGTTTTCCTTGAGGCCGATCACCTCGGACGTGGCGCTGAGCGTGTCGCCCGCGAACACCGGCGCCAGGAACTGCATGCCGGCATAGCCGAGGTTGGCCACAGCATTGAGCGAGACGTCCGGCACGGTCTTGCCGAACACCACGTGAAACACCAGCAGGTCGTCGAGCGGCCAACCCGGATAGCCGATCGCCTTGGCGAAGGCCGAGGACGACTGCACCGCGAAACGCGGCCCGAACAGCCCGGTGTAAACCGAGAAATCGCCGCCGGTCATGGTGCGAGGGGTGGAGTGGCGAAGGGTCTGGCCGAGGCGAAAATCCTCGAAGAAATTGCCGGCACTGGTCTTGGTCATGTACAACTCTCTCAGCGCAACAGAAATAGCCCGGCATCGGCTCTATAGCTTATTTTGCGGCTTTCACGAAGCCGTGAGTCCGCGGGCCGCATCCATCCCGTCATTACAAACGTAGAATGTAGTAAGGGTATGGCCAGACCGTCTCGCCGCGCCCCGGCCATTGTCTTCCGAGAAGAGCACCCATGACGAGCATCGAGGCGGCAAACATTCCAGAGCGTCAACCCACGGTGATCCATCCGGCCTGGGTGCGGGTGACGCACTGGATCAATGCGGTCGCCATGCTGGTGATGATCGGCTCGGGCTGGGAAATCTATAACGCCTCGCAGCTTTTCGGATTCACCTACTCCAGTTCGATCACGCTCGGCGGCTGGCTCGGCGGCGCGCTGCAGTGGCACTTCGCGGCGATGTGGGTGCTGGCCATCAACGGCATGGTCTATGTCGCGCTCGGGCTGATCACCGGCCGGTTCCGGAGCAAGCTCCTGCCGATCCGGCCCGGCGAGGTGGCGGCCGACGTCAAGGCCGCGCTGACACTCAAGCTCGCCCACGACGATTTGTCGAAATACAATTCGGTGCAGCGGTTGCTCTATGCCGGCATTATCGTGGTCGGCGTGACCATCGTGCTGACCGGGCTGGCGATCTGGAAGCCGGTGCAGTTGCAATGGTTGACCGCGCTGTTTGGCGGCTATGACGTGGCGCGCTACGTGCACTTCTTCTGCATGGCGGCGATCGTCGGCTTTCTCGTTGTTCACGTGTTGCTGACGCTGATCGTGCCGAAGAGCCTGCGGGCGATGATGACAGGACGCTGAGCATGGCACGCAAGCAAACCATCATTCCCGGCGTCGACAAGAGACTGCTGATCAAGGACGCGGCGAAGCTTCTGCCCGATCCGTCGCGGCGCTGGTTCCTGCGCGGCGCGAGCCTTGGCGCGCTGACCCTGCTCACCGGCTGCGACATCGTCGACAGCGACGCGGCCGAAGGCGTACTGCGCAGGATTTCCACGTTCAACGACCGCGCCCAGGCATGGCTGTTCAATCCGAACACGCTGGCGCCGGAATATGCCGAGAGCCGCATCACCCGGCCGTTTCCGTTCAACGGCTATTACGCCGAGGACGAAGCGCCCGAGATCGACGGCAAGACGTACAAGCTCGAGGTCGGCGGCCTGATTGACAACAAAGAGCCGTGGACGCTCGACAGGCTGTCCGCGTTGCCGCAGGTTTCGCAGATCACCCGGCACATCTGCGTGGAGGGCTGGAGCGCCATCGGTTCATGGCAGGGCGTCAGGCTGTCGGAATTCCTGCAGCGGATCGGCGCGGACACGCGGGCGAAATACGTCTGGTTCCAGTGCGCCGAGGGCTATTCCAACACCGTCGACATGGCGACCGCGCTGCACCCGCAGACCCAGCTCAGCTTCAAGTTCGACAACCAGATACTGCCGCGCAAGTACGGCTTCCCGATGAAATGCCGCATGCCGACCAAGCTTGGCTTCAAGAACCCGAAATACATCACGGCGATCTATGTGCAGAACAACGACGCCGGCGGGTATTGGGAGAACCAGGGCTACAACTGGCACAGCGGGTTGTAGGCCGTCCCCTTATCCCAATAACACCAGCACCACGCCGCCGACCGTCAGCGCCGTTCCGGCGACGAGCCGGAAGGTGACCTTCACGTTGCCGAGAAAAAGCACGCTCATGCCGACCGTGAACAACGGATAGGTCGCATACAGCGGCGCGACCAGCGACACCGGGCCGGCGCCGAGCGCGGCGTAGAGCAGCAGCGTGCCGGTGCCGTTACAGATGCCGTTGAGCGCGAACCAGAGCTTCCCCGACCACGGCGCGTTGACCAGGAAGCGGCCGGTGCGGATGCGCTCCACGGTCAGCACGGTCAAGGTCGAGAAGATATAGCCGGTCAGTCCGGCGGCGATGGCATTGGGCCAGACTTCGAGCCCGACCTTGATCACCGGCGGGATGACGCCGCGCACCACCGAGGCGCCCAGCGGCAACAGCAGCGCCCAGGTGCGCCAGTCCCGCATGTCGTCGGTGCGCGTCACGGTGATGGTGAACACCCCAACCACTGACACCACCAGGCCGGCGAACTGCAATGAGCGCAGCGGCTCGTGCAGCAGCAGCACGGCGACGCCGACCGAGAGCAGCGGCGACAGGTTGCCGAGCGCGCCGGTGACCACGGGGCCAAGCGCGCGGTTCGATGCGAAGGTCAGCATGGTCAGCGCGGCGGGGAACACCAGCCCGACGGCGGCGAAGATAGGCACCGCGCGCCATTCGATGCTCTGACCGTGCAGCAGCAGCGGCGATAGCAGGAGAAAAACGATGGTGAACGAGGGGACGCTGATCGCCGCGCCCGACAGCGGATGGACGGTGCGCAGGCCGAATTGCGTCAGAACCAATCCGGCGCCGAGGAATGCCGCCGACGCAAGACCAAGGAGCACCGCTGTCATGGGGGTGATTTGACCTGCCGGGCCCGTGCTTGCCAATCCCCGTGCCGCCCTTTAGCAATCCGCGCGGTACCCTGCTCAGCATCTCCGACGAGGCGTTATTGTCATGGCAACCCACAAGCTCCTTCTTCTGCCCGGCGACGGCATCGGCCCCGAGGTGATGGGCGAGGTCAAAAAGCTCATCGCCTGGATGAACGCGCATGGCATGGGCACCTTCGAATACGAGGAAGGGCTGGTCGGCGGCAGTTGCTACGACGCCCACAAGGTGTCCATCACCGATGAGACGATGGAGAAGGCCCACGCGGCCGACGCGGTCATCTTCGGCTCGGTCGGAGGCCCGAAGTGGGATGCGGTGCCGTACGATGTTCGTCCGGAGGCGGGCCTGTTGCGGCTGCGCAAGGACCTTCAGCTTTACGCGAACCTTCGTCCGGCGGTGACCTACCCGGCGCTGGCCGACGCCTCGGCGCTCAAGCGCGAACTGGTCGAGGGTCTCGACATCATCATTCTCCGGGAGCTCACCGGCGGCGTTTATTTCGGCGAGCCGAAGACCATCACCGATCTCGGCAACGGCCAGAAGCGCGCCATCGACACCCAAGTCTACGACACCTACGAGATCGAGCGCATCGGCCGCGTTGCCTTCGAGCTGGCGCGCAAGCGCAAGGGCAAGGTGACCTCGATGGAGAAGCGCAACGTCATGAAGACGGGCGTGCTTTGGAACGAGGTGATGACCGCGCTGCACCAGCGCGAGTTCAAGGACGTGACCTTGGAGCACCAGCTCGCCGACTCCGGCGGCATGCAGC
>JAPLPD010000072.1 GCA_026400395.1 Alphaproteobacteria bacterium
GGATTCGCAAACGGCGAAGTCGATCTCAACCGCGCTGCGCAAACAGATGTCGAGCGGCGCCAGTCCCGGCGGCGGCGGCGACCACAGTCTAGCGTTAAGGGACGCCTTCGATCGCATGCAGCAGGACGTCATGTCTCCCTGCTTCACAGCGGCCGATGCAACGGGCGTCGACACGGCCAGGGCGAGGGCCGCTCTCGCGGCCTTCCTCGACCGCAACAACCCGTCCCAGGACGGCATCAGCAAGGCGACCGGCAAGCTCGGGGAACTTTTCAGCGGGACGGCATCGGCGCGCGACTATTTCCCGGCGCTGATCGCTCTCGTGCAGGAATTCGCGCTGCTCGCGGCGAAAATCTTCTGGGACATCGTGGCGGGTCGGACGGCAACCCTGCGGCGGCGCGAACACTTTGACCTGTCGACCCTCGATCTCACGTCGCACCACGGCGATCCCATCGAACTGACCGCGGCGATAAACCTGCTCAAGCTGGATGAAGGCGATCACTCGCTCGTTGTATCCGAGGACTACTGTGGAGAATTCTCGGCCGACATGAGCAATCAGATGAAGAGGCAGCTCGCGGACTTGCGACGCCATGGGCTGGCGAAAAAGGGTCGCAGCACATGGCTCGTTCGCCCGGACGGTGTCGCCAGGCTCGTTGACATTTACTACAAGAATCGTGCGCCAGTCGGTGCGTCCGGGTTCGATGTTCCGAACCCGGAGCGCGGCGCGGAGCCTGGCCCGACCCGGCGCATGGGGGGCGGCGCCACGCTGTCGATGAAGCTAAGGGCATCGCCCTCCGGGCGGCCGGCCGAGCAGCCCTTGTCTTCGTCCGAGGTCCCTCAGGATCGGCACGAAACGGTGGCGGCTCAGGGGCATCGGCGCGGCCTGCGGCGGCCGGTGATCCTGCGGCCGTTCAACTGAGCGGGAAGCGTACATCAGTTGCAAGCGTGGCTCTGCATGGTTGAGATCGGTCCTAGATTGCGCCTTTGCGGCGGTATTGAATCGGGTTCCAAACGTCGCGCGTAGGCTGCGTGCTCAGCTACAAGGCTGTTGGTTGCTCGGGAAAGAGTGTCTGGGGGCAGTGGAACTCATCCGAAGCGCGATTTCTCCAAAGGCGATATCGCATGCCCTGGACTTGTGGCTCAGTGGGCCTCCCGGGGGCGTGGTTCCTGTCCGCAATGCAGGGCCGCGGCGTATTACCGAAGGTGCGACAGCAACAGCTGCAAAATACTACAAGAGGGCGCATCGGTCTGTTGTCGCCCTCAACGCTAAGTGGTTGTTTTCATTGACTGCCGTTAGACCGTCTCGGAATCGTACCCGTCACCGCTCGATTTCCGCATTATTTCGCGTTCTTTCGGATGGCCAGAGGCGTTCGACGATTGGCGACTGTCGGGCTGCAAACCGCACTCAAGCGTTGGACTTAGAAGTCGATAAGAATGCTGTTTTTCAAACGTCTTGCAAAAGTTTCGCGGCCTGTCAAAAAATCAGGTTTCTTAGAGCAGGGTTGGGCAACTTCATCGCCTCCGTTAGTTTTGCAGATCAGAGTTATACAAGGCCTGTTTTGCAATCCCGCGCCGGCTAACTGATTGATTCCACTGTCTTAGTCTGCGATTGAAAATCGCAGTGTCGGTGGTTCGACTCCGCCCCTGGCACCATTCTCTTTGGCGCACGCCGGCTTGAATTTTGCCGCTGTTTGGCGCCACCTTTTTGACCTACCGAAAGCTCGCTTTTTCCAAGCGCTGTCGCAGGTTTTTTCCAAAAATTCGTTCTGTTCCCGTTCTTCGTAACGATGGCCGCCCGCAATCACCACTAACTTCCTCAGGCGTATCTGAAGGGCTTTGCGGCGGAGCCCTCGAAGCCCCAGCTTCGGGTATTCGACTTGAACGAACGGAACTCATTCATCACGTCGGCGCGCAACATCGGCGCCCAGCGCGACTTCAATCGGGTAAATGTCGCCGGTCAGCCAATCGACGCTCTCGAAAGTACGCTTGCGGCCGTCGAGAGCGATGTCATGGCGGCAATCCGGAGGATCGAAGCGGCTGGCAACCTCGAGAGCGAGCCGGATTTGCACCTGGTGCTGAACTTGGTTGGGCTGATCCATCATCGAAATCCACGTCACAGAAGGCGAACGGCTGACTTCATGAGCGGGATCATGGAGGATGTAGCGCGCGCGCCACCGGGGAGGATCCGAAGGACCTCGCTAGCTATGAGGAGATGAAGGAGTTCGTGGAGAGCGGAAATTATCGGATCGGTCCGACGCGGGATTTTCAGATCGAGATGGAATTGTCAGTGGTGAACGAGCTCATCCCCATCATCGCCGCTCGCAATTGGTCTCTTCTGCGCGCTTCACGCGACACCGGCGGCTTCATCACTTGCGATCATCCAGCATGCTTGAACTGGATCAAGCCGGGGAAGGGTCCCTACCCGCCTGGCCTGGGCCTTGCAAACACCTCACTGGTCTTTCCTTTGACCAGGGGACTGTGCATCTTGGGAGAGATGGGCGGTCGGACCGAGGTGGTCGACGTAGACTTCATGCGAGTTGCGCTGGTCAACGGTGCAATCGTGGCGAACGCCGAGCTGCGGGTTTTTGCTTCCGACGACATGTTTGTCTTTCTCGCCAATCGCGACGATGTCACGGCCCGGGGTGTTGGAACGCCGGCCTGGCCGCGCTGGCCTTGCCCCGCGCTCAGATCAACGCCCAGAGCACGACTCGGCGGAGAAGTGTCGGTAACGTGGATCGCGGTAAACTGCCCTGTGCCCGCCGCTGATCAGCCTTCGCGCGGCGCGCCGAAGCTAGCATGGAGCACGCGAATTCTTCTTTTCGTATCCCGGCAGATTGGGCAAACTTTGACTGCTGGGAGCGGAAATTGCATCCACCTGGAGGAAGCCCATGTCTGAGATGGAATTGAAGAGCGAAGTCGAGGCCGACGAGTTCACAGAAAATCTGTCCGATGAAGCGCTCGATCGTGACGCCGGCAGGTTCTGCGGTTCATGCTGTGTGAAAATTCCGTCCAAGTGACTACCTGCTAGGACCCGCTTGGCGCTCCGGGCGCGGGTTCGAGCCCCGTCGCCCGGACACCATAGTGCCAAGCCCAGCGGTCGTGATCGAACCGCCCCTGGCACCATTCCTTTTCAATGGGTTAGCCGGCCGTTTGTTGGAGGCGGCCAGCTGATTGCCGTCGCGCTCGTACACCGCGCTCGCCGCCCCGACCAGGCGCTTCGCGAGCTTCCCGCCGCGACTCTTGTGGGGGAGAGGTGAGGGCCCGAACAACTTTTGCCGCCGTCACGGTTCATCGCGCTATATTGGCGGCATCCGTTGTTCGAGGAGTGAAGTCCAGTGGCATCGCCGTCGTCTGTCGCCGTCATGAGCGGTCTCGCCCTCGAGGTGGCCGTCAATCGCTGGCTGAAGCCGGCCTTCGAGGCCGCATCGCCCTATCGCCTGGACATCGACTGGCGTCCGACCACCGCCATCATGAAGTCGATCGCCGAAGGGCAGCGCGCCGACGTCGTCATTGCCATCGCCGGCTCCATGGACAAGCTCTGCGCCGACCGCGTCGTGCGTCCCCAGACCCGCGTCTGTCTCGCCGACTCGATCCTGGGCGTCGGCTTCCGCGAGGGCGCGCCGAGGCCCGACGTCTCGACGGTCGAGGCGTTCAAGCGGGCGCTGGTCGGCGCGAGGGCGGTGGCCTACTCCCAGGCGGGAGCCAGCGGCATCTACTTCACCGGCCTGATCGAGCGGCTGGGCATTGCCACGGAGGTCAAGGCGCGCGCGGTCGCGATCCCGATGGGCTTTACCGGCGAGAAGGTCGCGAGCGGCGAGGCCGACATTGCGATCCAGCAGGTGAGCGAACTGATGTCGGTCGCCGGCGTCGCCGTCGCCGGTCCGTTTCCCGCGGAGGTCCAGACCATCTCTACCTTCGATGCCGCCATCTTTGCCGATGCCGCGAACCTCGACGGTGCCGCCGCGCTGATGGCGCTGCTCGCCTCGCCCGCCGCGGCGAAGGCCTATGGCGACGGTGGTTTGGTGTCCCGCCTGCCGCATTCCTGAAAACGCTCTCCTTTCGAAAGACCGGTCGCATGTCGAAGAAGCCCCGCGTCGTCCTCCTGCATGGGACACCCGTCGCCGTAGAACCTATCCAGCGCGCGTTCGCCACGCGTTGGCCCGAGGCCGAGATCGTCAACCTGCTCGACGACTCGCTGTCGGTCGATCGCGCCAAGGACCATGAGCTGACGCCGCGCATGTTCGAGCGCTTCGTCGAGCTCGGCGGCTACGCGCATCGCATCGGGGCCGAGGCGATCCTCGTCACCTGCTCGGCGTTCGGGCCGGCGATCGAGCGCATGGCCCGGGAACTGCCGGTCCCCGTGCTGAAGCCCAACGAAGCGATGTTCCGGGAGGCGATCGGCCGGGGGCGACGGATCGGGATGCTCGCGACCTTCGCGCCGTCGGTGCTGACCATGACGGAGGAGTTCGAGCAGTTCGTCGGTGAGGCGGGCGCCCAGGCGGCGCTCGAGACGATCGTCGTCGAGGGGGCCATGGACGCGTTGCGCAAGGGCGATGCCGACCGGCACAATTCGCTGATCGCCGCGCGGGCGTCCGAGCTCGCGCACTGCGACGCCATCATGCTCGCGCACTTCTCGACGTCGCGTGCGCTGACGGCCGTCATCGCCGCGGTCGGGACACCGGTGCTCACCGCGCCCGATGCCGCGGTCGACCGCATCAGGGCCGCCATCGCGGGCTGACGCCGGGCATCGCCCGGACGGCGCCCGCAATGCGGGCTCGATGTTCAGCCTCCGGGCGGCGAGCTTCGCCGCTTGGCCAGGTGGTAGCGCGCTTACGCCGGGGGTGATCAGGATGCGGCCGCCGATGAGACTTGAAGAAGTCCGAATTCAACCAGATGTCGGGTGCGACGCTACTTTCGGGGCACCCGGCAGCAGGATTCGAATGTATGAGCAAGGAAGCCAGAACCGAGCTGCCAGTACGAAGTTTCGCTTCTGAAGCCGCCTTCGAGAAATGGCTGGATACAAACCATACGCATTCTCCCGGCCTATGGTTACGGTTTTTCAAAAAGTCAGCGGCCAGAAAAGCGCTCGCGCACAAAGGCGCGCTCGATGTCGCGCTCTGTTACGGTTGGATTGACGGTCAACTCAAGAAATTCGACAGTAGCTCATACCTGCACAAATTCACGCCGCGCGGCACGCGGAGTGTCTGGTCAAGGGTGAATAGAAAGCATGTCGAGCGCCTGACAAAAGAAAGCAGGATGCGGCCTGCGGGACTTGCGGCCGTCGCCGCTGCCAAGGAAGACGGACGGTGGGATAAGGCCTACGATTCTTCGAGCAGCATGAAGATACCAATGGATTTTTTGACAGCACTTGCCGAAGACGAGCAGGCAAAAGCATTTTTCGATACGCTCAATCGGGCGAATCTCTACTCGATCACGTGGCGGCTGCAAACGGCGAGGAAGCCCGAGACTCGGCAAAAGAGAATGGAGGCGATTGTCACAATGCTCGGGCAAAAAAAGAAATTCCACTAACCCCGCCGATTGCTCGCGACGAATGGGCCGCCGCGAGCGTGTCAGTGTCCGCTTTGGGTCAATAGCGGACTTCCCAGCGGGTAGAACCGAATGTCGGCTTCGGCCGGGTAACTGGACACCCGTCCATGCCATGGAACCTCGCAGGTGGGACATTTGCGTTGGGAAGCTACGGAACGTCATGCAAAGGTTGCGCGTCCCACTCTGCCTTAAGGCATTGAAGCGGGGAGCTTTCGCGAGCTCCCTGAAGACTCGGAGTGCGCCGAAGGTGAGGTCCGGCCGGATTGCGCCTGCCTCCACGAGCTGGCGCGTGACATGGTCGAAGCTCGAATCGAGCCTGTCTTCCGTATAGGCTTTGCCCAGGCGATTGAGCGCCAGCGTGCCGGCGATGGTGCGCCCTTCCTTGCGGGTTGCAAGACAGGCAGCCCGAAGCTAAACCGGCCGGGATCAAGGAGGGAACGATGGCAGGACTACTCGCGGGCCATATCGCCGCGGTGACGGGCGGCGGATCGGGCATTGGACAGGGCATTTGCCAAGCCTATGCCCGCGAAGGCGCCCGCATCATCGTGCTCGACTCCAATCCCGACGGCGCCAAGGAGACCGTCGACCTCGTTACCGAGGCGGGCGGCAAGGCGTCGGCGCTGAAGCTCGACGTCACCGACCGTGCGGCCTGCCAGGCCGCGGCCGCCGAGATCGCCAAGAGCGGCGACATATCGATCCTGGTCAACAACGCCGGTATCAACCGCCGCAACCCGATCACCGCCGACGCCGCCGTCGTCGCCAAGGACTGGGACGACATCCTGTCGATCAACCTCGACGGCATGTTCAACGTCACACGCGCCTTCCTCGATCAGATCCGCGCCACCAGGGGCCGTATCGTCAACATTGGCTCGATCCAATCCTTTGTGCACGTGACCTGGCCCAATTCGGCCGCCTACACGACCTCCAAGCACGGCGTGCTGGGTTTCACCCGCGCGTTGGCGGCGGAACTGGGCAAGGACGGCGTGCGCGTCAACGCCATCGGCCCCGGCCTGATCGAAACGAGAATCAACGCCGAGGCGCGGGCCAGGAATCCCGATATGGTGGCCGCCGTCATGCGCCATACGCCGCTCGGTCGCGCGGGCAAGCCCGAGGACATCGCAGGCCCCGCGGTGTTCCTCGCCTCGGACCTCGCGTCCTACGTTACCGGCTGCATCGTCATGGCCGACGGCGGCTTTCGTTCCATCTGAGGGAGAACCACATGCCCATGGATCTTCAAGACCGTTACCTGCGCACCGGCATCTTCCTCGCGCCGTTCCATGCGCTGCACGAGAATCCCACGCTCGCCATCGAGCGCGATATGGAGTTGGTCGAGCATCTCGACCGGCTGAACTATCACGAGGCCTGGATCGGCGAGCACCATTCGGGCGGCTTCGAGATCATCGCCTGCCCGGAGATGTTCCTGGCCGCCGCCGCTCAGCGTACGCGCAATATCCGGCTCGGCACCGGTGTCGTCTCGCTGCCGTACCATCATCCGTTCACGCTCGCCTCGCGCATGATGCAGCTCGACCACATGGCGCGCGGCCGGGCGATGTTCGGCGTGGGTCCGGGCGCGCTGATCTACGACGCCGACAAGATCGGGCTGAAGGCCGCCGACCAGCGGCGCCGCATGAACGAATCGCTCGACTGCATCACGGAGCTGATGCGCGGCAAGACCGTCACCAGGCAGACCGTCTGGTTCACCCTGAACGAGGCGCGCCTGCAGCTCATGCCGTTCTCGCAGCCCGGCATGGAAATGGCGGTCGCCTGCTCGCGCTCGCCGGTCGGAGCGGTGGCCTCGGGCAAGCACGGCATCGGGATGCTGTCGATCGGCGGCACGTCGGACGATGCGCTCAAGGCGCACGCCAACAACTGGTCGATCCATGAGGAGGCCGCCGCCAGGGCCGGCACGACGCCCGACCGCTCGAAGTGGCGCATCGTCACCTTCGCTCACGTCGCCGAGACGCGTGAGAAGGCGCGCGCGGACATGGAATACGGCCTCGCCGATTTCATCCGCTACTTCACCGATGTGGCGACCTTCCCTATCATCCCGCCCGGCGTCACCGATCCGCTCGAGTTCCTGACGACCAGCGGCGTCGCCTGCATCGGCACGCCCGACGACTGCATCAGGCACTTCGAGCGGCTGTGGACCGGTTCGAACGGCGGCTTCGGCGCCGTCCTGCTGCTCGCGCACAACTGGGCGGATTGGGAATCGACCAAACGGAGCTACGAACTGATGGCGCGCTACGTCCATCCGCATTTCCAGCGCCAGTCGAACACGCTGCGCAACGCGAGCTACGACAGCGCCAAGAGCAAGCACGAGACGGCGGGTGCCGAGTCTGCAAAGGCCGTGCTGGGCGAGATCGAGAAGTACGAAAAGGCGAAGGGGCAGGCGGCAGGCACCAAGGCGAAGGGGCAGGCGGCAGGCACCAAGGCGAAGGCATGGTGAGGTCGACATGACCGCACCTGCCCCCTGAACAGGCGATATCGCACCAGCGATCATGATATTGCCTACGAGGACGCCCCTCCCTTCTACTTCTTCCCAGAGTGCCGACCCGATGACCGGACAGAAGCTGCTCGTCGCCAATCGCGGCGAGATTGCCATTCGCATCTTTCGCTCGGCTGCCGATCTCGGCATGGGCAGCATCGCGA
>JAPLPD010000197.1 GCA_026400395.1 Alphaproteobacteria bacterium
CCCATCCAAAAGGGGACATTCTCATTGTGCGGAACGAGGGGACATTCTCATTGTGCGTTGACACACCTCGCGTCGGTCTTGTGGCAAGGCCGTAAAACGCCAATACTCACGCCAGTTCGGGAGTCATCTGGAGAATCCCGGCTCAAGAGGCCAGTGGTGCGGGCCAACACCTACGTGGCCGACCATCGGTACATGAACGGGTATTGGAAGCCTCTCCGCAGCCTGCCCATCGATACGGTCAACCGGAGGCTGGTGGCGGCTCGGCTCAACGAAATTGCTGCCGACCATGGGGTCACGGCCGCGGCCCGAGCCCGCCAATCCCTCAGCGCGTTTTTCGGTTGGGCAATCCGTGAAGGCCTCGCCAGCGAAAATCCGGTGATCGGCACGAATAACCCCGGCGCCAGCCTAAAGCCCCGGGACCGGGTGCTGACTGAGGCGGAGTTGCGGGCAATATGGACGGCTTGCCGGGACGACGACTTCGGCCGGATCGTACGGCTGTTGATGCTGACCGCGGCGAGGCGAGATGAAATCGGCGGGCTCCGTTGGAGCGAGGTCGACCTGGACAGGGGCACGCTGCATATCCCGGGCGATCGGACGAAAAATCACCATCCACTGCAACTCACCCTGCCGCCAGCCGCAATTTCGATCCTGAAATCGGCTCGGCGGAAGGAAGGGCGCGACCTCATTTTCGGCGGCAAGGGCGGCTCGTTTAGCGCGTGGTCATACTCGACGCTGACTCTGGGGACTCGCATCGCGGAAACGCAGGACGGGCCCATCGCGGCGTGGCGCCTCCACGACATTCGGAGAACCGTCGCGACGGGCATGGCTGAGCTTGGCGTGCAGCCGCATATCATCGAGACATTGATAAATCACCGGAGCGGCCACAAGGCGGGCGTCGCGGGCGTTTACAATCGCGCCGGCTACGCATTGGAGGCAAAGCGCGCGCTAGCCGTGTGGGCAGATCACTTGCTTGCGACCGTCGAAGGAGCCGAAAGGAAAATCATCCCTCTAGGACCAGCCGCGGCCTAACGGCCAGCCCACAAGAAGAGCCACTGACTGGCGTATTCGGTCGCGTTTTAGCTTTCGAATGCGCCGGGACATTTGCACCGTCATGACCGATCACTAGCCACCGCAACGATTTTAGCGATGGCAGTCATGACACGGCAGTCCCTTCCTCACCCCGATGACGACGTTGTCGACACATTCAAACAATGGTGCATAGACAACGGATTTTCCGAGCTTTTCCACCGCCGTAGTTCTGTCATCCGTGCTGGGCGCGCCCGCGCTCGCCGCGACCTGCAACGCCCCGGGCGGGTTCGATGCCTTCATCGGCGAGTTCAAGCGCGAAGCCGCCGCCAAGGGCGTATCGCAGCGGGGCCTGAGCGCGCTCAACGGCCTGCCGCTCGATCCGTCGGTGCTCGCAGCCGACAAGCGGCAGGGCGTGTTCAAACAGTCCTTCGAGGAATTCTCCGGCCGCATGATCTCAAAGGACCGAATGACCAAGGGTCTGCGGCACATGCAGGCGCTGGCGCCGGTGCTCAAGAAAGTCGAGGCGGAGTTCGGCGTACCGGGCGCGGTCTTGATCGCGATCTGGGGACTTGAGACCGACTTCGGGACCGGCCTCGGCAAGAAAGAAGTGATCCGCTCGGTGGCAACGCTGGCGTTCGATTGCCGCCGCACCGACATGTTCCAGAGCCAGCTCACCGACGCGCTGCGGATCGTCGATCGCGGCGACCTCAAGCCCGCCGAAATGCTCGGCGACTGGGCCGGAGATTTCGGCCAGACCCAATTCCTGCCGACGTCGTATTACAAGTATGCCATCGACTTCGACGGCGATGGCCGGCGCGACCTGGTGCATAGCGTGCCGGACGTGCTCGCCTCTACGGCGAACTATCTGAAGGGCTACGGCTGGCAGCGGGGCCAGCGCTGGAACGAAGGCGACCCGAACTTCGAGGCGATCCGCGGTTGGAACAAGGCGATGGTCTACGCCAAAACCGTCGCGGCATTCGCCGAGCGACTGGAAGGCGGCGGCGCGTGCGCCGAACAACCGCGACGCTAGTTGTCCACTCGAATTGAGCTGTCGTGAATCGCCGGGTTGTTCCCGGCGATTTCGTTTTTGGGCGTGATCGGTAAAGTTGCGGGCGGCGGCTCGTAGGTGGTCTGCGGCGGTGCGAACACCGGCTTCCAAAAGCCCGCGCTCCAGCCCGCCACCATCCAATAGGCAAAGCCGGCGACGATGCCGGCGCCGATCGCGATCAACGGCGCGGCGGACAGATCGTAGTCCTTTTCGAACCCGCCGATCCGTACAAGACTGACGGCGGCCGACAGACCGCCGTTGGCCGCGTGGAACATCCACGAGCGGATCGCGAATGCTTCGGCCACCATCGCGCCAAGGGTGGCCGGCCAAAGCATGATTCCCGATCCCACCAGCAGCATCGGCACCATGACGAAGAACGTCGTCAGCCCGCTGTAATCGTCACCGTTCAGCGCGGTCATCCGGTTCCATTGCGCGAACATGACGAACAGCATGGCCACGCACACGGCGAACAGGCCGCCAAGCGGCACGATCAAAAGACGCAGGAGCAGGCGGCCGACGATCATTGCGCCTCAATCGCATTTTGTCTTGATGGCAGCATCGCCACGGGCACGACGGGCTTCCTCTCCCCGACGGAGAGAGGTGAAAAAGCTGCGGCGAGTTGAAAAATCACCGGGGCTAATCCGTCATCGCCATGGCGCGCAGCGCCATACGCTCGCGCGCGCTCAGCTTTTCGGTGGCGCTCTTGAGCTGGCCGCAGGCGGCAAGAATGTCGCGCCCGCGCGGCGTGCGCACCGGCGAGGCATAGCCGGCGTCGAACACGATCTCGGAGAATTTTTCGATCCGGTCCCATTCCGAACATTCGTACGGACTGCCGGGCCACGGATTGAATGGGATGAGATTGATCTTGGCCGGGATGCCCTTGAGCAGGCGGACCAGGGCTTCGGCGTCTTCCAGCGAGTCGTTGACGTCCTTGAGCATGACGTACTCGAAGGTGATCCGCCGCGAGTTCGACACCCCGGGATAGTTGCGGCAGGCTTCGAGCAGCTCCGCGATCGGATATTTGCGGTTGAGCGGGACGAGCTTGTCGCGCAATTCGTCGCGCACCGCATGCAACGAGATCGCCAGCATGACGCCGATCTCGGCGCCGGCCCGCTCGATCATCGGCACCACGCCGGAGGTCGACAGCGTGATGCGGCGCCTGGAGATGGCGATGCCATCGCCGTCCTGCACCACCGCGAGCGCATCGCGCACCGCCTCAAAATTGTAGAGCGGCTCGCCCATCCCCATCATCACGATGTTGGAGATAGCCCGCTCGCCGCCGGTCGGCAGGCCGGGGCCTTGGGCGCGCTCCATGCCGGTGAAGTCGCCGAGCCGGTCACGCGCCACCATCACCTGGCCGACGATTTCGCCGGGCGTAAGGTTGCGGACAAGGCGCTGGGTGCCGGTGTGGCAGAACGAGCAAGTGAGCGTGCAACCGACCTGGCTCGACACGCACAACGTGCCGCGGTCGGATTCCGGAATATAGACGCACTCGACCTCGTGCGGCCGCTCGCCCTCGGTTTCGCCCGGCAGCCGCAAAAGCCACTTGCGGGTGCCATCGACCGAAATCTGCTCGGCCACGACCTCGGGCCGCGCCAGCGTGTAGTGCCGGTCGAGCACCACATGCATCTCTTTCGACACGCTGGTCATCTGCGAGAAGCTCTGGGCGCCGCGCACGTAGATCCAGTGCCAGAGCTGTTGCACGCGCATCTTCTGCTGCGACGGGGCAACACCGACAGCGCCGAGCGCTTCGGCCAGCGCCGCGCGCGTCAACCCGACCAGCGAGGGCTTCGCCGGCGGCACGTAGCGCTCGAGCGCAACCTTTTCGAGCGGAATGTCGTTGTCGAGAACGGCCGTCATGTTCTATCCGCGCGCGGTGTCGCGCGTGCTTGAGCATAGATGGGCAGCAACACGCGGCCGCGCCAGCCCAGGCCGCTTATTTGCACTCGTCGCCGGCCCGCTTGACCGCTTCGGCGAGGCCCTTGAGGGAGAACGTGTCGGTGGTCTGGCTGCCGCGGGAGGTGGTGGCCTTGATCGCCACGTCGGAGCCCTTCCGCATGGTGTCGAGCATCTTGGCCTCTTCCGCCGCATTCTTGACCCAGGCGCCGTCCTTCTGGGTGTACATGGCAAAGCTTGAACCGCCGACGGCCACGCTGGCCTCGGTGTTCGGCTTGAACTCGTAGCCGGTCACCAGGACGGACAGCTCGTTGCTGACCTTTTCGGCGGGCCGGGTCGAGACGAACAGGTAGACGGCGTTGGCCGCGGTTCGGCGGTTCGGCGGGATGTCAGACGACGAGGTCGGTTTTGCCAGCGCAAAACAGACTTTCTGGCCGCCGGGCGTCGCCGAATAGGCGCCCCAGTCGCCATACTGGCCGAGCAACGTCGCCTGGGCGGTGGGACCGGCGGCCGCCGGCGGCTTGGCCTGCGCGAACGCAAGCTGCGGCATCGACAGGCCCGCCACAACAGCAAGCGGCAACGCGAATCGGTTCGGTGTCAGCCTCATCGGACCTCTTGCATAAGGCGGGCGCGCGGACCCTACAACCGGCATGACTATAGCGAAATCATGGGCGAAATCAGTAATGAAAAGAATGAATTGTCCGACACCGGATTGGGGTTGGATGACGCGCCGGACCTTGCGAAAGTCCATATAGAATCTGGAGGCTGCCGCCATGAAGGCCCTGCTCTGCACCCGCGCCGGCACGCCGGATGACCTGATCGTCGGCGATCTGCCGGACCCGCTGGCGGCCCCCGGCCAGGCCGTGGTGCGGATCGAGGCCGCCGCGCTCAACTTCTTCGACCTGCTGATCATCGCCGGGAAGTACCAATACAAGCCCGAGTTCCCGTTCTCGCCGGGGGCGGAGTTCGCCGGACGGATTGAGAGCGTCGGCCCGGGTGTTTCAGACTTCGCCCTTGGTGACCGCGTCATCGGCTACGCGCGCTACGGCGCCGCGCGGGAGAAGATCGCGGTCGATGCCTCACGCCTGGTCAAGATGGGCGACGGGCTCGACGCCGAACGCGCCGCCGGCCTGATCGTGACCTACGGCACCTCCTACTACGCGCTGAAGGATCGTGCCGGATTGAAGCCGGGCGAGACGCTCGCCGTGCTCGGCGCGTCCGGTGGCGTCGGCCTTGCCGCGGTCGAACTAGGCAAGGTGATGGGCGCCCGCGTCATCGCCTGCGCGTCGTCGGACGACAAACTCGATTTCGCAAAAAAGCACGGCGCCGATGACGGCGTGAATTATGCGAGCGCCGATCTGCGGGAAGGGCTGAGGCGGCTCGGCGGCGAGCGCGGCATCGACGTGGTGTACGATCCGATCGGCGACAAGTATGCGGAACCGGAGCTGCGCTCGCTCGGCTGGTACGGGCGCTATCTCGTGGTCGGCTTTGCCGCCGGCGAGATTCCGAAACTACCGCTCAATCTGGTGCTGCTGAAAAGCTGCGACGTGCGCGGCGTGTTCTGGGGCTCATGGACCGAGCGCGAGCCCGAGGCGCACCGCGCCAACATGAGCGATCTGGTGCGCTGGTGCGCGGAAGGAAAACTTAGCGCCCATGTGCACGCGGTCTATCCGCTCGCCGACGCCGCGCAGGCCCTGAAGGACAGCGCCGCGCGCAAGGTGATGGGCAAAGTGGTGCTGCGGGTGTGACGAACTACTTCGGCGTCTCATTGAGTCGCTCCAGCGCAACCCGCGCCGCATCGCGGTGCTCCGGCTTGATCCGGTCCCAGGTCAGCTTGATGGCGCCGGCCAGCACGGCGGCATCATCGGCGAGGCCGACGATCGGCAGCACGTCCGGCATCAGGTCGAACGGATCGATGAAATAGGCCAGCGCCGCGAACAACCCAATGCGCACATAGGTCGGCGTGGTGCGGTCGAGCGCGCAGTAGTAGACGGTGAGCAGATCCTCGGCGAACGGAATTTGCGAAGCGAACTTGCCGAGCTTGCGCCAGAAGTTGGCGAGTACGTTGGCTTCGTCGCGTTTCAAACGCTCGTCATCGCCCATTGCCGCCGCACCCATGATGACCACCTTATTCCAGCGCGAACCCATCGCCGCTCGACACTTCAGATGGTCATGGAACAAGGCGCCGGCAAGGCAAGGCCCTCCGCACGCCGGTCAACCACCGCCTGCCAGCCGGTTCATCTCGCTGGCGAGCTTGATGTCCAGTTCGGTCACACCGCCGGCGTCGTGGGTGGCCAGGGTAACTTCGACGGTCTTGTAGACATTGAACCATTCCGGGTGGTGATCCATCTTTTCGGCGATCAGGGCCGCCCGGGTCATGAAGCCGAAAGCCTGGTTGAAGTCCTCGAACACGAACGTCCGGGTGATGGCGTCGCGGCCCGGCACCGAGTTCCACCCTTCGAGCTTACCGAGAGCGTCTGATTTGGCCTGCGGGGTCAGTTTTTGAGCCATTTGCATGATCTTTCGGGAGCTTGCCGCTGTTGCTAGGACACCATAGCAGGGCCGGAACGGTTCGTGCGGCAGCGCTGTTAAACGGGATTCTCCAGATGACTCCCGAACTGGCGTGAGTATTGGCGTTTTACGGCCTTGCCACAAGACCGACGCGAGGTGCCGACGCATTACCGGCTGTTCGGCCAGCCCGAACGGTGGTCGAGGGGCTGATCTGGCCATTTTC
>JAPLPD010000048.1 GCA_026400395.1 Alphaproteobacteria bacterium
GCGACGAAGAACGCGAAGGCCGCGCCGAACACAAAGTAATGGCTGTTCCAGTAATCGAACACGGTCGCAGCCCATGCCCCGACGAGATGTGAGGCGAGCGCGAGGATCAGTAGCTGGCCGAGCGTTGCGCCGGCCATGGCAAGGAGCGGCAGCGAGATCAAGAGGCCCGCGGCAACCGCGATGGCGCCGAGCTTATTATAGTCGGGATTAACAATAGGCCCGGTCCAGGCAAACTTCGGCGTGCGGGTGGCGTCGAACAGTCCCCAGTACGAACCGACGCTGCCTTCAAAGGTCTTCCACGGCTGGTCGTAAGCTTCGATCACATTGTAGTCGATGCCCATGGCGTCCGCGCGCGACACGAACTCACGGGTAATCGACGCTTGCTGCATCAGGCCGGGTTCGGATTGGCCGCGGTTATAGCCGCCGCTCGGCCAGCCGAATTCGGCGATCACGACGCGCTTGCCTTCGTGCATCTTGCGCAGCTTGTTGTAGACCTCGAGCGTATGCGCGACGGCGTTGCCGGAGGTCGTGCGATCCCAGTAGGGCAGGATGTGCGCGGCGATGAAATCGACCGACGCCGCGAGCTTGAAAGCGATATTGATGCGCTTTTCCTGCGCGGCCCTCAGCGCCTCGCCCTGATACTGCTGTTCAAGGCGCGCATCGAAGCCGAGCCAGATGTCCCAGGTTTCGCCGGTCGTCACCGGAACCGAAACCTGCTTCTTCACGCGCGAGATGATTTTCATCAGCACATCGACGTTGCGCTCAAGGCGCAGGTCGGCGACCGGACGGTGAACTTCGGCGGCTTCTTTGGCGATGGCGGCTTCGTCGGCCTTGCGTTCGTCGCGCAACGCCGACTTGTCGGTGGCGAGTTGCGCCGGCAGCGAGGTACGTTCACGCACCAGCGAACCGCGCAGCGTGGTTTCGTTGCCGACCACGATGGCCTTGACGTTGCTGTGGCGCTTGGCGAGTTCGACAGCGGCGCGGATTTCGCGCTCGTTACGGGCGACGTCTTCGTCGAGCCAGATGCCGAGCGTGACCTTCAGGCCGAACTCGGCCGCGATCTGCGGGACAAGCTCAAGGCCGCCGGTCGCGGAATAGGTACGAATCGAATTCGTAAAGGGCGCGATGGTTTTGAGATCCTTGCGGATCTGCGCAGCCGTCGGGCGGTTGGCGATATCGTCAGGATGCGTGATGCCCTCGAACGGGGCGTAGGACATGCTGGCGAGCGGGCCAGGAATGTTGGGAGCATCGAGTTTCGGCTGAAAATAGCCCCAGAGCGCAACATGAAGGCATGCTGCAAACGCAACAACGGCGGCGGCGGCGCGCATCTTAATCGTACCGTATGGGGCGGAAATGCTCAGACCCGAACCTGTCCCCGAGGCTCGACCAAGGCAAATGCAGCAAAGCAAAATACCCCAGCGGATGGTGGGGCATCAAGTAGAAAGCATGAATGGCAAATTGAGGGCGGACGCGCTTCACGGCGATGAATCTTTGTGGGCTCGGGGTGAGGTCGCCTTGCAAATGGAAAACGCCGTTAACAGGGCTTGGTTCCGCTACTGTTTGGCCGTTGTGGGAGCGGTTTCAGCCGAAGCCGCAGTGGTCGGCGCTGCCGGGACGCTCGGATTGATCCAGCAGGCGTGGATGCGGCCGTTCAGCGCATCCGGCGCCTTCGGATCGATGTCGCCCTGACGGACGAGACAGCGGAAGGTCGCCTGGATCTGGCCGCCGGGACAGCCAAAGCGGTCGTAAAGATCGAGATGGCGGAAAGCCGTGTCGAGATCGTCGCGCCAAAGGAGGCTGATGACGCGGCGGCCGAGCCAGACGCACTCGGGATTGGAAGCCGGGCCAGTCATCAGGCGGCCGATTTCAGCGATTTCGTCGATGCGCTTGGGCACGCTCTCGCGCTTGTCGCCAGCGGTGGGTTTTTGTTCAGTCGGTTTCTGTTCAGGAGCTTGGGAAAACGCCGGACCCGGTACGCCGGCCAGCATGGCGGCCAGAACGGCGAGCGAAGCGAAAGCACCGAAACGGGCGGACATTTTCTGCGACTTCATGGATGTGAACTGCGCTGCCTGATTACTCTAGGGTCGGTGGTGCCACTGACCATCGAAAAGGGACCGGATTACGGCGTGTCCGATGGTCGCGGCCTCGCTTGCGCGAGTGGCGTGATTTGAATGATGCGCCCGGCGTTTGTCCAGCAAAGACGGAGAATTTGATTAAGGCGGCAGCCCGGGTTTTTGAACGGGCTTTCAGGCCGCCGTTTCCGGCGCTTTCAGATTGCGGCTTTGGCTTGGCTTTAGGCTGAACGCACGTTAATGCGAGTCGTTGTCGGCCGGTTTCTGCCCGAACTTTCTCTTGCCCGGATCATCCATGAAGAATGCGATTGGCGTTTTCCTGCTGGCAGCGGCTGTTATCGTTACCGGCTGGTGGTGGCTCGGGCAGCCGGTGGCGATGCCGTCGGCCCCGCTGGCGGCCGGCGAGAAGCTCGAATGCGTCTCCTATGCGCCGTACCGGGACAACGAAACCCCGATCAACCTTTCGACCCGCGTCGAGCCGTGGCGGATCGAGGAGGATCTCAAGCAGCTTGCGCCCGTGACCGGCTGCGTGCGGACTTATTCGGTCCATCAGGGGCTGGATCAGGTCGCCCCGATTGCCCAGAAGCTCGGGCTGAAGGTGATGCAGGGTCTCTGGATCGGCCGGGACAAGGCCTTCAATCAGGTCCAGATCGACGGCGCGATTGCAATTGCCAGGAAATACCCGGACGCCATTCGCGCCCTGGTGGTCGGCAACGAAGTGCTGCTGCGGGGCGAAATGTCACCTGCGGCACTGGCCGAAGTCGTGCGGGAAGTGAAGCGGCAGGTGCCGGCGTCGGTGCCGGTGACCTACGCGGACGTGTGGGAATTCTGGCTGCGCAGCCCCGAACTCGTCGAAGCCGTCGATTTCGTCACCATCCATATCCTGCCGTACTGGGAAGACCTGCCGATCCCGGCAGCGACTGCGGCGGACCATGTCGTGTCGATCCGCCATCAGGTCGCGAAATCATTTCCCGGCAAGGACATCATGATCGGCGAAGTCGGCTGGCCGAGTGCGGGCCGGATGCGCGAGGGCGCGTTGCCGTCGCTGTCCAATCAGGCGCGGGTCATTCAGGACGTGATTGCCGCCGCCAAGAAGGAAAGCTTCCACCTCAACGTCATCGAGGCTTTCGACCAGCCGTGGAAGCGGCAGTTCGAGGGGACGGTCGGCGGCCATTGGGGATTGCTGGGCGCCGCCAGCCGCGCGCCGAAGTTCGGCTGGGGCCGGCCGGTGTCCGATCATGCGCAGTGGAAACTGATGGCGGCGGCGGGCGTGGCGTTGGCGGCTGTGATTATTGGTGCAGCTTTTATCCTTATTGGTAATGGGGTTGCACCTGTTTATTCGGGTTATGTATCACTTCAAGTTGGCGTTGCCGCCGTGGTTGGCGGGGGATTGCTGGGGCTGACGCTTGAGCAGGCCATGGTCGAAAGTTTCGGCTCTGCCGGGCTGATCCGTTCCGCCATGCTGCTGTTCGTGGCGGTCGGCTGTCCTGTCATCGGGGCGGTGGTCTTGGGGCGTGGGCTGGCGATTCCGAGTCTTGCCCGCGTGCTGGGGCGCAAGACCGAACGGCCGTCCGGCTGGCCGGAATTCGCGCTCGGCGTGATGTTCGCCGCGGTGATTGTGATCGCGCTGCAGACCGCGCTTGGGCTCGTGTTCGATGCGCGCTATCGCGATTTTCCGGCGGCGGCGCTGACGGCGGCCATCGTGCCGTTCGGGTTATTGATGATCGGGCGCCTGCGCGCCGAAGGCCGCCGTCCGGTCGCGGAAACGGTTGCGGCCATCGTGCTGGCGATGAGCGCCATCTACATCGTTTACAACGA
>JAPLPD010000329.1 GCA_026400395.1 Alphaproteobacteria bacterium
ACATCGAATCTGATTTGCAGGAGTTAGGGAATCCCTCGCTGCTTAAATTGATTCACATCGGGTGGAAACCGCTCTAGCTTACGGCCAATCGGCAAACCAAAACGCGCGCTCCTGTTTGGAGCGCGCGTCTTTCGTTGTGACAATTGCAACGACGATCAGGCGGCGCCGCGGCGCTGCGGGCGCTTGGCGTTGCGCTCGAAGAACAACACCTGACTGATCACCGCCGAAACCGTGGCCGGCTGGAACGGCTTGGCAATCAGGAAGGCCGGCTCAGGCCGTTCCCCGGTGAGGAAGCGCTCCGGATAAGCGGTGATGAAGATCACCGGCACTTCGAACGTCTTCAGCAGCTCGTTGACCGCGTCGAGACCCGAACTGCCGTCGGCGAGCTGGATGTCGGCCAGGATGAGGCCGGGTTTCTTGTTCTTGGCGAGCGCCACCGCCGCCGTATGGGTGCGGGCGACGCCGAGCACGTGATGGCCCAGGTTCTCGACCAGCCCCTCCAGATCCATGGCGATAAAGGTCTCGTCTTCGATGATCAGGACATCGGTGGCGATTTCGGCGGCCAATTCGCGGCCGGACTGCTCCACCAGCGTGCGGAGCTGCTTGACGTCGATATCGAGAATGCCGGCGGCATCCTCCTCGGCGAACCCTTCCAGCGCCACCAGCAGGAACGCTTGCCGGGGCAGCGGCGTGATGTGGCCGAGGCGCTGTTCGACCGGCATCCTGGGGTCGGTGGCCGGCTCCGACCGCGCGTTCACATCCACCGAATTCCATATTTTGGTGAACAGCTTATAGAGCGCCGACCGGGGCGCACTCGCCATCGAGACCACGGTCGGATCGGCGATCAGCGCCTCCAAGGCCGCGGTCACATAGGCGTCCCCTGATTGCTGGCTGCCGGTCAAAGCCCGCGCATAACGGCGCAGGAACGGCAGGTGTTGGGTGACAGCTTGTGCAGTGGACATCGCGGGGGACCCCTCCGTTGCGATTAGGTGTTTACCGACCTTCAAGTCGGTCCCCTAAAAAAAGTTCCAAAAATAGTTCCACGCCGTGGAACCATATTGCAAATGCGAGCGTTGATGGACCCTGAGGAGCCTCGAGGGCGTAACGCCTTCAAGGATCAGGGGGGTTAGCGAGCAATATGGTGCACGGGGAACCATGATGAAAGAGCGGAAGCCACCGGAAAACTCGGGATCGGACGAATCAATGGAAAGCCGACCAAACACGTTAAAAAAGGGCAAAGGGCAGGCAGCCCTCGGCCGCGATATCCAGGCCAAAATCGGCCAGCAGCTCAGGTCCTACTACGACACGTTGCTGGAACCGACTCCGGACCGTTTCGCCGATCTGCTCAGCAAACTCGACAAGCAAGGGAAGGAAGGCGCCGAATGACGACGCTCGATCCCGCACTCCGAGAGGAAATACTTGCGGCGGTCCCCAGTCTCCGGGCCTTCGCGATCTCGCTCAGCGGCAATATCGACCGCGCCGACGACCTGGTGCAGGAGACCCTGCTGCGGGCGCTGGCCAACATCCATTCATTCCAGCCTGGCACGAACATGCCGGCATGGCTGTTCACGATCCTGCGCAACCTGTTCCGCTCGGAATACCGAAAGCGTCGCCGCGAGGTCGAGGACGCCGACGGCAGCTATGCGGATACGCTGAAGCAGCATCCGGAGCAGACCGGCCACGTCGAGTTCAAGGAATTCACCGCGGCGCTGTCCAAGCTTCCGGAAGACCAGCGCGAGGCGCTGATCCTGATCGGCGCGTCAGGCTTCTCCTACGAAGAGGCTGCCGAGATCTGCGGCTGCGCTGTCGGCACCATCAAGAGCCGCGTCAACCGCGCGCGGACGCGTCTTGCCGGTCTGCTGCATATCGAGAGCGCCAACGACTTCGGACCCGACCGCACCACGCGCGCGGTGTTGAGCGGAGACGACGTCGCCTGACCCGACATTTCAACGCGGAATGCAAATCGCCCGGCCAATTCAGCCGGGCGATTGCGTTTCAAGCCCTGCTTTCATCTGCCAGCCGATGGAACGGTCCTGCTTCGCCGGCGTTGCAGCCGCGGAACCCGGGGAACATCATGCCGACTGCCACCAAAAAACGCGCCCGCCCTGCTCTCCGAAAATCTGTCTCTGACAAGCCGGCCAACGGTGTGGAAGCCGCCCCGAAGCCAGCGGCCGGCACGGCGTGTTTGCCCACCGTTACGGCCCAGCGTAAAATGAGCGGCTGGTTCACGGTGTTCGCTCAAAAGACTGCACAGCTCTCTGGGCGGCCCGGCGCATTCATGTTGGCGGCCACGACAATCCTGGTATGGGGCGTCACTGGCCCCCTGTTCGGCTACAGCGACACTTGGCAGCTCGTCATCAACACCGGCACCACCATCGTCACCTTCCTGATGGTGTTCCTGATTCAGAATTCGCAGAATCGGGATTCACTCGCCTTCCAGCTCAAGCTCGATGAGTTGATTATCGCGGTGGACGGCGCGGAAAACCGGATGGCCGGCGCCGAGGACCTCTGCGACGAGGACCTCGAACAGTTGCACGATGAATACCGAAAACGGGCGGCTGAAACGCTTGAGACACTCGCAAAGCGCCGCGGCGCTGCGTGAAACGCGGGTGCCTCCGTTCGCGCATGAAGCCGTGCATACACCAACGGCGGCCGTGAACCTGACCGTTTAGGTCGGGGGCGCGCCCAAAACGGATTTCCACAGCTTGAATTCGCTACCAAGTATCGGCCGGCGCAGGCTTCATTTTTCCGCTGCCTCAGCCGAAGCTGTCCCCGCTTGATGAATCAGGATTGGAGGGCATGCGGATGGAGTGCGAGCTTTGCAACGATGGGGTTGCGCTATTCGGCGACGAGAATGCTTTCGCGCGTTACGACAACAACAGTCTCAGCAAGGGGCACATGTTGGTGGTTCCACGACGGCACGTTGCCGACTTCTTCGAAATGACGTGGGCGGAAAAAACTTCGATTTTGGCTTTGCTCGACCGGGCGAAGGCTGACATTGAACGTGAACATTCCCCCGCTGGCTATAATATCGGCGTCAACATCGGTCAGGCGGCGGGTCAATCACGCATGCACGTTCATGTGCATCTGATCCCGCGTTATTCAGGGGATGTAGCAGACCCAAGCGGCGGAATACGATGCGTCCTGCCGCGTCCGCCCAACCACTAAGGTCCGCACCAAACTAATCCTGACAATTCCTCGCCCGCTCGCACAACAGCTTTTCCGCCAGCTTGCCCTGCACGGTGAAATCGGTGTCGGCGGGACCGCCGGCATTCGGATCGGTGAACCAGCGCCATATCAGCACGCCCGACACTGAAGGCCGGTCGAGGGAGTCGAGCCAATCGGCCAGAACGGCCGCTTGAAGCGTCCCATCCGGCTCCGCCGCGCGCTGCTCGGCGCTTTCCCAGGGCTTGCCTGCCGCGCAGCGCGCCGCGCGGAGACCGATCTCGGTTACGACAATGGATTTTCTTTCGCGCTGCGACAGCGCGACGAACCGAGCCGCTTCGGCGTTCATCGCCGTCCGCCGGCCGGTGCGGTCGTCATCCTCCCCCAGCGGCGGATAGAGCGTGACGCCGATCAGATCGAGCCGCGCCCAGAAAGGCACGGCTTCTGCCTCATCGACATTGTGCGCCGAGTAGGTCAGCAATCCCGGAAACAAAGCCCGTACCGTGTCGATGATCTCCAGCCACTCCGGCCGCCTGGAGGTTTTGGCCAACTCGGTGCCGATCGACAGCGCCGCCGCGCCCTCCTCCGCCGCGATGCGCGCGATCGGCACGATTGCCGCGCGGTAGCCTTCGAACCACTTTCGCCAGTCGTCGGGAGATTGCGGTTCCACCGCGCCGGCCCAGCTTCCCTCGACCCAGACGTGCGGCTTGACCATCACCGCCAATCCGAGTGCGCGCGCATCGCGGATCGCGAACCGCAGCACGGCGTCAGGCATGTCGTCACCGCGCACCAGTCCGGAATGCTTTGGATCGCGTTGCCAGAGAAACGGCACGATTGCGACCGCCCGGGCGCCGGCGCCGCGCGCTCTGGCCAGCGCCGCGCGCGCCGACGGCGAGCCGAAGGGATGCTCGGGGACGGCGATGACGTTGAAACCATCGAATCTCTGGGCGGATGCCGGAGCGTTCACCGACAGTGCAAGCGCCAAGGCGACCATAAGGCCAAACATGGCACTGAGGTTACGCCTGCCCGCTCGTCGCGATCAAACGCCGGCCTCGATTTGCGACTCGCGGCAATCTTTGCAATCCATGACGTCGATGACGGCTGTGCCGACCATACTGGTGTTCGATTCTGGGCTCGGCGGGCTCACGGTGTTCCGCGAGGTGGTGAAGGCGCGGCCGGACGCCCGCTTCGTCTATGCCGCCGACGACGCATTCTTCCCCTATGGCCGCCAGGACGAGAGCAAGCTGATCGCCCGCGTGCTGCAGGTGATGGGAGAGCTGATCGTCGCGCACCGTCCGGACCTGGTGGTGATTGCTTGCAACACCGCTTCGACCCTTGTGCTGGCGCAACTGCGTGAACAATTCAAAACTCCATTTGTCGGAACCGTACCGGCGATCAAGCCGGCTTGTGCGAGTTCGAACAGCAAGCTCGTCACCGTGCTCGGCACCGAGGTGACCGTGAAACGCGAATACACACGCACGCTCATCCGTGAGCACGGACAAGACTGCGTGGTGACGCTGGTGGGCTCGCCGCGGCTGGCCGAACTGGCGGAGCTGGAGTTAAACGGCGAACCGGCGGCCGATGCCGACATCGCCGGCGAAATTGCGCCGTGTTTCGTTACCGTGAACGGCGCGCGGACCGACACCATTGTGCTCGCCTGCACGCACTATCCGCTGCTGCTCAAACGCCTGGAAACTCTCGCGCTTTGGCCGGTCAGTTTCGTCGATCCGGCGCCCGCCATCGCCCGCCGTGTGCTGGATCTCGCCGGCCAGCCCGTACCCGGCGCCGCCATGAGCGCGACACGTTTCGCTTTCACCTCCGGAAAGCAGCCCTCGCCGGCCTTGCAAACCGCGTTGCGCCGTTTCGGCGCGAAGCTCGAAACCGTGTCCGGCTTGTCAAGCTGACCGGCAACGTCGACAATCCTGCCGTCAGAGGTTTTGGTCATGTGGCGAAAGGCATTGGCTGCGCTGATGATTTTCGCCGGGTCGGCGCCGCTTGCGGTTGCCCAGAGCGTCCCGTTCAAAGACCTCGAAGGCGCCGTGATCGACGCCGAAATGGTCTATTCCCAGACGTTTCGCACCAACGGCAAGGTGCACACCAACGAGAACCACACCTATCTCAAGCTCGCATTTGGCCCGGACGACGCCATCGAGCAGACCGCCACGGTCAACATCCTGGCAACCGACGGACGCCAGCTATCCACCCGCAGCACCACCGTTCCCTTTGTCCTGAACAAGCCGCGCAAGGGACAGAACGGCGCCATCGTCTGGACCTATGAAGGCGGCTCCCTGACGCGGATGCAGGCGTTCTTGTCGGGGGCGCGCCGCGTCAGCCTCACCATCGCGCGGAAGGACGGAAAGCTTGCCTGGCGGTGACATCGGCGTTTGCGCGGGAGGACGGTGTTGGCGAGATCGAGACGAAATCAATGACGAAACCTGGCCAAACCGTCCAGTGGCTCGAATTCAAGCAGAAGTCCGCGAACTGCAGGCTTTCAAAACCCTGACCTGCTCGGGCCCATGCGAACGGGCATGCGAACGGGCTAGGTTTGACACCCCCCCCTTTTTTCCCTAGAAACTGCTCATCACGCGGGCCTTTTGGCCCGCGCGGTGTTTCGCGACCCGCGGTTTTGCCAGTTTTCGCAAAGATTTTGCGCTTTGGCTGCAAAACCTGTCGGTTCCGGCAAGTCCGGGACAAAGGAGGGCGCGATCCTCAAAACCTGAACATGAGGACGCGATGACCAAGCGCCACGAGGCGAAGTACAAGATCGACCGCCGTATGGGCCAGAATGTCTGGGGCCGCCCGAAGAGCCCCGTCAACAAACGCGAATACGGCCCCGGCCAACACGGCCAGCGCCGCAAGTCCAAGCTCTCCGACTATGGTGTGCAACTCAAGGCCAAGCAGAAGCTGCGCGGCTATTACGGCAACATTTCCGAGCGCCAGTTCCGCGGCATCTATCAGGAAGCTCGCCGCCTGAAGGGCGACACCGGCGCCCACATGGTTGGGCTGCTTGAGCGTCGCCTCGACGCCGTTGTCTATCGCGCCAAGTTCGTGCCGACGGTGTTCGCCTCGCGGCAGTTCATCAACCACGGCCACATCAAAGTGAACGGCCGGCGCGTCAACATCCCGAGCTTCTCGGTGAAGGTCGGCGACGTCATCGAGGTCAAGGAGGCGTCGAAGCAGATGGCGCTAGTGATCGAGGCGCGCGCGCTCAGTGAACGCGAAGTGCCGGAATACATCGAAGTCGATGACGGCAAGCTCACCGCGAAGTTCGTCCGCATCCCGGCGATCAATGAAGTGCCCTACCCGGTGATGATGGAGCCACATCTGATCGTCGAATATTATTCGCGCTGATCGCTCAGCCGTTCAAACGACGAAAAGGCCGCCCTCAGGGGGCGGCCTTTTTTATTGCACAACTCGCTGCGCTGATGCGTCGGCCGAAAGGCTCAAGCCGGCGCGCTATCCTTCACCGGCAGGCCCTTTTCCTTCATCATCGACTGCAATTCGCCGGCCTGAAACATCTCGCGGATGATGTCGCAACCGCCGACGAACTCGCCTTTGACGTAGAGCTGCGGAATGGTCGGCCAGTTGGAATAGGTCTTGATCCCGTTCCGGAGATCTTCGTTTTCCAGGACGTTGAGCCCTTTGTAGGGCACGCCGAGATAATCGAGAATTTGCACCACCTGCCCGGAGAAACCGCACATCGGGAATTGCGGGGTGCCTTTCATGAACAGCACAACGTCGTTGCTCTTCACTTCGTTGGATATGAACTGATCGATGGCCATTTCCGTTATCCTTTCGTGGCGCCGGTCGTTTAGCGCCCTATCGTGACCCGAAATTACCCTTCCGGCAGCCCGGTGTGCAAGGCGAGCGCGTGCAGCGCTCCCCCCATTTGGCCCTTCAAGGCATTATAAACAAGCTGGTGTTGTTGGACCCGCGATTTACCCCGAAAGCTCTCTGCCAGAACGGTAGCGGCGTAATGATCGCCATCCCCCGCCAGGTCCCGGATCGTGACCGTCGCATCCGGAATACCGTCTTTGATCAACTTTTCGATATCGTTGGCATTCATCGGCATAGGGGAACCCTTGAATGCGCGCCCGGCCGCCATTTGAGCGCGAGCGCCTGAATCACCTGGAGATTATGACAAATTCGGACCAGGGGCGCCCCTGATTTCACCGCTCGGACCAATCCGGAACCTAAACCCACAAACAGATCAGGCAGCCCCGCTCATATAGCCGGGCAACCAGCCCTCGAATCGGTCGACCAGCGTCTTGATGGCGATAGCGCGTTCGCCCGGGATTTCGATGCCATCGCCGCCGGTCAAGCCAATCCGATGCACCGGCACACTCGCGTCGGCCACGCGCCTCACGACCGCCTCGGCGCGATCAGCCGGCACGGTCACGACATAACGAGCCTGATCCTCGCCAAACCAGAAGGCGTGCCCGGGGGTGTCCTCGGGGACGGCCTCAAGCTCCGCGCCGATCCCGGATGCCATCGCCATCTCGGCGACCGCCACCAGCAGCCCTCCATCGGAAACGTCGTGGACCGCGCTGACCAAGCCGTCGGCGATCAGCGCGCGCACGACGTCTCCATTCTCGCGCTCCTCAATCAGATCGACCGGCGGCGGAGAGCCGTCCTCGCGGCCGCAGATGTCTCGGAGATAGACCGACTGGCCAAGCCAGCCCTGCGTCTCGCCGATCAGCAGGATCGTTTCGCCCGCAGCCTTGAAGGCCAAAGTCGCCGATTTGGTGAAATCATCGAGCAACCCAACGCCACCGATGCTCGGCGTTGGCAGGATGCCGCGTCCCTGGGTCTCGTTGTAGAGCGACACGTTACCGGACACGACCGGGAAATCGAGCGCCTTGCAGGCTTCGGCGATACCACGCAGGCAGCCAACGAACTGGCCCATGATTTCCGGCTTCTCAGGATTGCCGAAATTTAGATTGTCGGTCAGCGCAAGCGGCTTGCCGCCGACCGCCGTGATGTTGCGCCAAGCTTCGGCGACCGCCTGCTTGCCACCTTCGAATGGATCGGCCTCGCAATAGCGGGGCGTGACATCGACCGTGAGCGCCAGTGCCTTGGGCCCGTCTTCGACGCGAACCACTGCCGCATCGCCGCCAGGCCGCTGTACGGTGTTGCCGAGAATGACGTGGTCGTACTGCTCCCACACCCACCGCTTGGAGCACAGCTCAGGCGTCCCGATCAGCTTCTCAAGCGCATCCGGCGTGCGCATCGGTGGCCGAATGCTCGACGCCTTCAAGGCCGGCTTCTTCGGTGTGTCCGTATAAGGACGGTTATACACCGGCGCCTCGTCGCCCAGTTCCATGATCGGCAGATCGGCCATCACGTGCCCCGCGTGCTTGACGATGAACCGCTTGGTGGGTGTCGTACGGCCGACGATCGCAAAATCGAGCCCCCATTTGCTGAAGATCGCCTCGGCCTCGGCTTCCTTCTCGGGCTTGAGCACCATGAGCATCCGCTCCTGGCTTTCCGAGAGCATCATCTCGTAGGCGGTCATGCCGGTTTCACGGCATGGCACTTTGTCGAGTTCGAGGTCGACGCCGAGATTACCCTTGGCGCCCATCTCGACCGCCGAGCATGTGAGTCCGGCCGCTCCCATGTCCTGGATCGCGATCACGCAACCCTTGGCCATGATCTCCAGGCACGCCTCGAGCAGAAGCTTCTCCGAGAACGGATCGCCGACCTGCACGGTCGGGCGCTTCTCCTCGGCGCCCTCGCCGAATTCAGCCGACGCCATGCTGGCGCCGTGTATGCCGTCGCGCCCGGTTTTCGAGCCGAGATAGACGATCGGCATGCCCACGCCGGACGCCGCCGCGTAGAAAATCTTGTCCTTTTCGGCGAGGCCAACCGCCATCGCGTTGACCAGATTGTTGCCGTTGTAGCGCGGATGAAAGCGCACCTGACCGCCGACCGTCGGCACGCCGAAGGAATTGCCGTAGCCGCCGACGCCCGCCACCACCCCGGACACCAGATGACGCGTTTTTGGATGGTCGGGATCGCCGAAACTCAGCGCGTTGAGGCAGGCGATCGGCCGTGCGCCCATGGTGAACACGTCGCGCAGGATGCCGCCAACTCCGGTCGCCGCGCCCTGATACGGCTCGATGAAACTGGGGTGGTTGTGGCTTTCCATTTTGAAGACGACGGCAAGGCCGTCGCCGATGTCGATGACGCCGGCGTTTTCACCCGGCCCCTGGATCACGCAGGCGCCCATGGTCGGCAGATTGCGCAGGTGCACCTTCGAGGACTTGTACGAGCAGTGCTCGTTCCACATTGCCGAGAAGATGCCGAGCTCGGTGAAGCTCGGCTCCCGTCCGATCAGCTCAAGGATACGCTGATACTCCTCCGGCTTTAGGCCGTGTTCGGCAATCAACTCGGGGGTGATGAGGGGCTCTTTGGCTGTCACCGCTGATATGTAACGTTCGCGGACGACAATTTCACCCGCCGCGGACGGGGCATCCACTCCTATTATTCGACTTTATGATCGACAGCGCGCTCATCGATCCCGGCCGAGGAAAAACATCCCAGCGTAGATCTTGCGACGTGCTCCCTCCTGGAGGCGCGCGATCGCCAGATGCAGCGTTTCCAGCAGCAAACAGGGCTTGCCGGGCTCCAGGCCCGCTTTGAGGTAGGCACCGGAATTTACATCCTTGGAGTTGAGCCCGTCCCTGGCCAGCGAAGCCTCGAACGCCTTGCCCTCCTCGACGGTCAGTGGCGCGAGCGGCTTTGTGTTGGACATGCCCTCGGCGATGGCCTGAAATCGGTACATTGTCCCGAGCTTCATGAGTTGCAGCACGCTTTCAGGGGGCGCGCCGGTGGCCGGGGCGTCGTCTTTGCCAAGCATCTTCAGGCAAAAGCTTGCCCCCTCGGTGCCGAGCGCGTGGAACAGACTCGCCTCGTTGGCAGCGAGCTTGTCGATCGTAGGCAGGCTCGCCCCAACCCCGTATTTAAGTTTGCCGCGCATGATATTTTGGAAGCGCTCACCCAGTTCCTGGCCAAACACGTGATCGGACGCGCCCTCATTGCGGCGGCGGACCGCGGCCACCAGCAGTTCGTTGTAATCAGAGCTGAAGTTCTTCTTCACGAACGTCAGCAGGTCGGCGTATTCGGACAGGGCGATTTCGGCCTCGACGCTGGCCGGGGTGGCCATCGGCGGCGGCGAAGCTGGTGGGAGGAGCAGAGCCTCCTCGGACGATGCGGCAACGCTTGGCGGTATCCCCGCGCTGGGTGGCGCAGCAGCCTGGGAGGGCCGCAGCGGCACGTTGCCGGCGCCCGGCGCCAGCGCGAAGTAGAATCCGCCGAAGGCCATGGTCACGAGGCAGACCACGGCCGCGATTAAGATGCGGGGATCCATGACGCGCCTTTACTCACCACGCTTGCGTTCCGAGCCGTTCACGGACCGTAGTGTAGCCGTTTCTTGGCGGTTCAGGCGACTTTTGCGAAGTGCTGCGTCAGCCCAGCGAACAGGCCCCGCCCATCGGTCGGCCCGATGTCGCTTTCAACGTGATTTTCGGGGTGCGGCATCAGGCCCAGAACATTGCCGCGCTCGCTCAAAATTCCGGCAATTGCATTGGTTGCGCCGTTGATGTTCCATTTCTTGTCGAGGGCTCCGTCCGGGCCGGCGTAGCGGAACGCCACTCTACCGTCGCCTTCTAGCCGCGTGATTGTCTCGCTGTCGGCAACGTAGTTGCCCTCTCCGTGAGCCACAGGCACGCGGATCACCTGGCCGGCGTTGTAGCCCCGCGTGAACGGCGTATCCGACCGCTCGACGCGCAGATACACGTCCTTGCAAATGAACCGGAGCGCAGCGTTGCGCATCAGCACGCCCGGCAGCAGGCCCGACTCGCACAAGATCTGGAAACCGTTGCAGACGCCGAGCACAAGCCCCCCGCGGCTAGCGTGCGCCCGCACCGCGTCCATGATCGGCGCGCGTGCTGCGATCGCGCCACAGCGCAGATAGTCGCCGTAGGAAAAGCCCCCGGGGACAACCACAAGGTCGGTGCCGGGTGGCAATTCGGTGTCGGCATGCCACACCATGGAGGGCTCGGTTCCCGACACAAGTTTGAGCGTGCGCGCCATGTCGCGCTCGCGATTGATGCCAGGGAAAACGACGACGGCGGATTTCACGATGAGCGCTCCGCTGGGGCTAGCCGAGAACCTCGACCCGGTAATTCTCAATCACCGTATTAGCGAGAAGCTTATCGGCGGCGTCCTTGAGGGCCGCCTCGACATGCGCCCGGTCAGCGCCATCGACCTCAATGTCGAACACCTTGCCCTGGCGCACGCTGGACACGCCCGCGATGCCGAGCGACTTCAGCGCGCCCTCGATCGCCTTGCCCTGCGGGTCGAGAATGCCGGTTTTCAGCGTGACGGTGACGCGTGCCTTCATGTCAAAGCTGAGATAACGAGGATTCACCCTCCCCGCAACCTCGCCAAGACCCGTGTCCCCCGCAATTCTCTCGCAACCTTCGATCAGGCGGGAACGGCCTGGGATTGCGCCAGCATCTTGCCCCGGCCGTCCACATGCCCGCTGTCGCCGGCAAGCCGCATCGCCTTCCAGAACGCCGATTGCGTGCTGGTGACCACCGGAACGCCGTGGCGCTGCTCGATCGGCACCGCACACCCCAAAGTGAGCAACCCGCCGCAGGAGATCAGCACCGCGTCGGGCTTGCCCGCTTCCTCGATCGCCTTGCCGCTCAATTCGATGATGTCCTGCTCGCTCTTCTTGCCGGGTTCACCGAAGCCGAACAGCCCGAAGCCCTCCAACGCCAGCACCTCAAAGCCCGATTTGCGAAGAAAATCGGCAAGGCGATTGTTGACCTCGTCGGCATAGGCCGTCGCAACAGCGATCCGCTTGGCGCCAACGCTCTTCAAACCATCGACCACCGCTTCGGTCATCGTCGAAACCGGCAGGCCGGTTTCCTCGCGAAGCTGCTCCAGCAGCCGCTGATGCGCCTCGTAGCCGCGATAAAACGTGAGCGACGTTCCGATCACCATGATCGCATCGACGCCTTCTTTCGCAAGCTGCCGGGCGGCGGGAAGGATGCCGTCCCAGGCAGCGTCATAGCCTTCCGGAGTCAGCGCGCGCACACCGACCGCGCGCGGGATGAACTTGACACCCGGATACATCATCGGGCCTTCGTCGGGAACCTTGTCGGTCGCGAACGGTACGACCAGCCCGATGGTGAGTTCTTTCGACATTGGCAATCCTCCCTGCGGACGCTTGCAAGCCTGGGCTGCAATCTAGCCCTAGTCCATGCTGACGCCTATGCCCCTGATGATCTTGGTCCAGCGCGCCGACTCGACGTTGATGTAATCCTGCGCCTCTTGCGGCGTGCCGGTGGTGGGCTGCATGCCCAGCGAAACGAAGTGCCGCTGCGCCTCCGGCGTCCGCATGAAGTCCAGCAGCGCGGCGTTGAGCTTGGCGACGATCGGCTCCGCCATCCGCGCAGGTCCCACGATCATCTGCCAGGTGTTGGCCTCGTAGCCCTTGATGCCGGCCTCATCGAGGGTCGGCACATCCGGAAGGTTGCTGGTCCGCGTCAAGGTCGTGACACCCAAAGCCCTGAGCTTGCCGTCCTTGATCAGCAGGCCCGCCGGTCCCACGTCGGCGAAATATACCGGCACATGGCCGGCCACCACATCGTTGATGGCCTGGCTGCCGCCGCGATACGGCACGTGCTTCATGTCGATGCCGGTCATGGACATCAGCAGTTCGCTGAACATGTGATGCACCGAGCCGACGCCCGCGGTGGCGTAGGTCAGTTCGCCGGGCTTGCTCTTGGCAAGAGCGATCAATTCCTGCACCGAGTTGACAGGGAGCGACGGATTGACCGTCAGAACGAACGGCACCGTCGCGAGCAACATGATCGGCGAGAAATCCTTGGTCGGGTCGTAGGCCAACCGCTTATAAAGTCCCGGCGCAGCCGCGAACGTCGAAGCTGTCCCCAGCATGATTGTGTACCCGTCGGGATCGGACCGGGCGACAGCCGTTGCGCCAAGCGTGGTGCCCGAGCCGCTGCGATTTTCGATGATGAATGGCTGGCCAAGCCGCTGCTCAAGGCCGCGCGCAAGGAAGCGTGCCAGCGCATCGGTGCCGCCGCCGGCACCAAACGGAACCACGATTTTCACCGGACGGTTGGGGTAGTCCTGCGCGAGGGCACGGCCGGCACAGAATAGACCGATCGCAAATACAATGAAAATAGCCGCAGCGCGGTGAAGCAACTCTTCCTCCCATCGCAGCCGGATCGGGCCGGCCTTTCTGGGAGCATGGCACAACTGTGCTCATGGAATCGAGATGGCCGGGGCAAGCCCGGCCATGACATCGATCGACGGCCAATTGGGCCCAGCAGCGCGAACTCAGCCCTTCACAAGAACCGGCCCGGTGCCCTGCGGACGCTCGTTTTCGCTCATGATGCCAAGACGGCGCGCCACGTCGGTATAGGCCTCAAGCAACCCGCCGAGATCGCGGCGGAAGCGATCCTTGTCGAGCTTGTTGTTGGACTTGATGTCCCACAGCCTGCACGAATCAGGCGAAATCTCATCGGCGACGACGATCCGCATCAAATCGTTCTCCCAAAGCCGGCCACATTCCATCTTGAAGTCGACCAAGCGAATGCCGACGCCGAGGAATAGTCCGCACATGAAATCGTTGACGCGGATGGCGAGCGCCATGATGTCATCGATTTCCTGAGGCGTGGCCCAGCCGAACGCAGTGATGTGCTCTTCCGACACCATCGGGTCGTTGAGCTGCTCGTTCTTGTAATAAAACTCGATGATCGAGCGCGGAAGCTGCGTGCCCTCCTCAATGCCGAGGCGCTTGGCGAGCGATCCCGCCGCGACGTTGCGCACCGCCACCGACAACGGAATGATCTCAACCTCGCGGATCAGTTGTTCGCGCATGTTGAGCCGGCGGATGAAGTGCGTCGGCACGCCGATGTCGTTGAGGCGCTGAAACAGATACTCCGAGATACGATTGTTGATGACGCCCTTACCCTCGATCACTTCATGCTTCTTGGAATTGAAGGCCGTGGCATCGTCCTTGAAATGTTGAATCAAAGTGCCAGGTTCCGGGCCCTCGTAGAGGACTTTCGCCTTGCCTTCATAAATGCGGCGTCGGCGGCTCATCGGAATATACCGTGGTTTGTTAAAGTCCATCGAGATGCCGTGGCTCCAGTGTTAGATCGAGGTCCGCGGCGGCGAAACGGAGGCAAGACAGATGGAATCAAACACCTGACCGTTTACACTCAAAACCTATCCGATCGACCTAGTCAGCACAATCGACATAAGCCGACTTCTTTTCACGCGCAACGGACAAATTTGCTGTGTTAGCGCACAATGAGAATGTCCCCTTTGTGCAAAGTGAGAATGTCCCCTTTTCGAGTTTGATTCGACGGGGCATTGATGGACAGGGGATTACTGACGATGAGCGCGTCGGAGCGCGAACGGGCGGGCGTCGTGCGTCTCCGCTTCAAGGCCAATGCCCGGCGCAACAAGCTGCTTGGGATGTGGGCAGCGGAAAAGATGGGCCTGAGCGGCCCGGCGGCTGAAGCTTACGCGAAAGAAGTCGTCATAGCTGACTTCGAAGAGGCCGGAGACGACGACGTGCTGCGCAAGGTGCATCTGGATTTCGCAGCCAAGGGCGTAGCGCAGTCCGATCAGCAGATCCGCAAGGCCATGGACGAGTTGATGGCGCTGGCGATCGAGCAGATCAAGACAGGAAAATAGGGCGCTGGCGGCAACGCCGCGCTTTCACGCGCGATTCACGCATGGCCAATCTCGCAGGTTATTCCCACGCCCGCCGTCTGGCTGCGGGGGAAACCGTCTACACCGGCTGGTGCGCACTCCCCGCGCCGATTGTCGCGGAGTCGATCGCGCGCGAGGGCTTCGTCGCCGTTACGATTGACCAACAGCACGGGCTTTGGGACACAGCGGCGACGGCGGCGGCAATCGCCGCCATCCGTGCCGCGGGCTCGGCACCCGTCGTTCGTGTGCCGCTCGGCGACTTTGCCGCGGCGAGCCGCTCGCTCGACTTTGGAGCCGATGGCATCATCGCACCTATGATCAACACCGTCGCCGACGCCCAAGCCTTCGTCAGCGCCGCCAAATTCCCGCCGCTCGGCGAGCGGAGCTGGGGGCCGACACGAGCCATGGCGCTGGCGGGAATTTCCGACGCCAAACAATATTTGGCCGAAGCCAACGCCGCGACGGTGACACTCGCCATGATCGAGACCCAGACGGCGATGTCCAACCTGGACGCGATCGCGGCGGTGCCGGGCATCGACGTGCTTTTCGTCGGCCCCTCGGATCTTTCGATCGGCCTCACCGACGGCAAGGAGCTCGACCCGCACTCCGCAACCGTGGAGGCCGCCCTCGACACGATCATCGCCGCGTGCCGAAAGGCCAGCAAAATCGCCGGCCTCTATTGCGCCAACGCCGAACGAGCGGTGGCGTGCGCCAAGCGCGGCGTTCGCTTCCTCGCCGTCGGCAGCGACCTCGGTTTTCTGCGTGCCGGCACGGCGGCGCAACTCAAGACGCTGAAGGGCTAGCGGAAAGGGCGACGGCGATCGTCCCCAGCACCTTCGCCACGTCCACCTCCACTTCCGCCATCGCCACATCCAACACGCGATAGCCGCGTTCGGTGAAATAGGTTCGGCGCAAACTCCGCACGTCGATGGCCTCAGGCACCTCATCGGCGGGCACCATTTCGATCACCACTCGTAACGGGAACGACACGACGTCGGTTATATGCGGACCGACCGGCACCTGCCGCTTAAAGCCCTGACCGATGAAACGCCGGTCGCGCGTGAACGCGTCCCAGAAGACCCGCTCCGCTTCGGTCGGATTGCGGCGGAGCAACCGCGCCAGCCCACGCACCGGACCATGTTCGTTTAAGACCCTGCCCTGGCTGTGCTCGGCCAAAAGCGTGCGGAGCAGCGCCGCCTCGTCGCCATTCAGCAGCCCGCCCCGCGCCGGCCCTTTGCGTCCGTCGGCGATCGCTGTGATGACGCCGTGCAGCGTGCGGATGTCCTGCTGGGTGAGCGTCATGCGGGTGAGAATGTTGCGCAGATTGATCTGCATGGTCGCGCGCTTGTCCGGCGGGCGGAAAAACTCGACCTTCTCCAGTTCGCCTTCCAGCGACGCAAAGAACGAAAGCAGTTGATACTTGGATGCCTGCGGCGACTTGTATGGCTGGGTAAACGGCAGGCCGGGGCCGGCCAGCTTGAACCATTCATAAGCAACGATCACCACGGCTTGGCCGAGATTGAGTGAGGCGAAGGCCGGGTTGACCGGCAGGGTGATGATCCGGTCGGCCAGCGCCACCTCCTGGTTTTCCAGGCCGATGCGCTCACGGCCAAACAAGATGCCGACCGTCTCGCCCGCCGCCACCAGGGGCGCGGCCAGCTGGGCCGCCTCCCCCGCATCGACCACCGGCTTTGCTTGGTCGTGAGCACGGGCGGTGGTCGCCAGCACCAGCGAGCAATCGGCGATGGCCTCCTCCAGCCTGTCGTAGACCACCGCATCGTCGAGGATGCGGTCGGCGCCGGATGCCATCTTGCGGGCCTGCGGGTTTGGCCATCCGTCGCGCGGCTTAACAAGCCGCAGCCGGCCGAGGCCGAAATTCGCCATCGCGCGGGCCGCCGAGCCGATATTCTCGCCGAGCTGCGGCTCGACCAGGATGACTACGGGCCCTGGCTGCTGCACCCAATTCTTGGTCTTGTCGGTCCCAGCGCCTGGCATGCAGTGATCCTCGGCGGGCCAATGCCCTCAAAGCGCAGCCCCTGCCCAAGCTGGCCGCCTGCGTCAAGCGGCGCTTCTGCGCGTCAGGTCGCCGTTTGCGCCATCATTTCGGGGAACCCTTCACCGGCGGCCGCAGATCGCGCCGCCGTCGTATTCCACCTTTTCGCTCATGCACCAACCGCATTCTAGCCAACCCCGCCTGTCGCGCTCACTAACAAGGCTTTTACCAGCGGTGTGCGGATGCTATAGGGCGCCGAATTCCCGTCGGTCGGATTCCCGGCCGGCGGTCTCCGCGCCGAGACAATTCATTTGCGGGCCCAGGGGCAGCCGTCCCCTCCCACCCATTGATGATCCCGTCCAGATCGGCCCCAACACGTAAGGCGACCAGAGGTGCTAACATGCCAAAACTCGAAATCATGTGGACAAAGGTCGATGAAGCCCCCGCGCTCGCGACCCATTCCCTGCTGCCGATCGTCGAAGCCTTCGTGGGCGGGGCGGGCGTGTCCGTGACGCTGAAGGACATCTCGCTGGCCGGCCGCATCCTGGCCACGTTCCCCGAGAAGCTCACGTCTGCGCAGCGGATCAACGACGAGCTCACCGAACTCGGCGACCTCACGTTGAAGCCTGATGCCAACATCATGAAGCTGCCCAACATCTCCGCCTCGATTCCGCAGCTCAAGGCCGCAATCAAGGAACTGCAGGGGAAGGGCTACAGCATTCCGGACTATCCCGACAATCCGGCGACGGACGCCGAGAAGGACATCAAGTCCCGCTACGGCAAGGTGTTCGGCAGCGTCGTCAACCCGATCCTTCGCGAAGGCAATTCCGACCGCCGTGCGGCCGCCGCGGTCAAGAACTACGCCCGCAAGAACCCGCACAAAATGGGCGTCTGGAGCAAGGATTCCAAATCGCACGTGGCGCATATGTCGAGCGGCGATTACTTCGGCTCCGAAATCGCGACCACCGTGGACAAAGCGACCAACGTTCGCATCGAACTGGCTGGCGCCGACGGCGCCGTCACGGTGCTGAAGGCCAAGACGGCGCTCGATGCCGGCGAGATCATCGACGCGGCAGCCATGAGCGCAAAGACTTTGCGCAAATTCTTCGCCGAGCAGATCGACGACGCCAAGAAGCAAGGCGTGCTGTTCTCGCTGCACGTCAAAGCGACGATGATGAAGATCGCCGACCCCATCGTGTTCGGCCATGTCGTTTCAGTCTTCTTCGCCGATGTGGTCGAGAAGCACGCCGCCACGTTGAAGAAGCTCGGCGTCAACCTGAACAACGGCTTCGGCGATCTGCTGACGAAGATCGAGACGCTGCCGGAAGCCGAGAAGAAAGCCATCAAGGACGACATCGCTGCCCAGTACGCGAAACGTCCGGGCCTCGCCATGGTCAATTCCGAAAAGGGCATCACCGGCCTGCATGTGCCCAGCGATTTCATCATCGACGCTTCGATCCCGGCGATGATCCGCGAGGCTGGCCATATGTGGGGCCCGGACGGCAAGCTGCATGACACCAAAGCCGTCGTTCCCGATCGCGCCTATGCGCGGCTGTTCCAGACGGTCATCGAGGATTGCAAGGCCAATGGCGCGTTCGATCCCAAGACCATGGGCTCGGTCCCTAACGTCGGCCTGATGGCGCAGAAGGCCGAAGAGTACGGCTCTCACGACAAGACCTTCGAGGTTTCGAAGAGCGGCACGGTTCGCGTCGTCGCAGACGACGGCAAGGTGCTTCTGGAGCGGCCCGTCGAGGCCGGCGACATCTTCCGTATGTGCGAGCTCAAGGACGCAGCCGTGCGGGACTGGGTGAAGCTTGGTGTGCGCCGCGCGCGCCTGACCAACACCCCCGCGGTGTTCTGGCTCGATAAAAACCGCGCGCACGACGCGCAGCTCATCGCCAAGGTCGAGACGTACTTGAAGGATCAAGACACCAAGGGGCTCGACATCCGAATTCTGGCCCCTGTCGACGCCATGAAATTTTCACTCGAACGGATTCGCAAGGGCCAGGATACGATTTCTGTCACCGGCAACATTCTGCGGGATTATCTGACGGATCTTTTCCCGATCATGGAGCTCGGCACGTCAGCCAAGATGCTCTCGGTCGTCCCGTTGCTGGCAGGCGGCGGGATGTTCGAAACCGGCGCCGGCGGCTCGGCGCCGAAACACGTCGAGCAATTCCAGCAGGAGGGCTATCTGCGCTGGGATTCGCTCGGTGAGTTCCTCGCCCTCGGCGCGTCGCTCGAGCATCTGGGACACACCTACAAGAACGCCAAGGCTGTGGTTCTCGCCGAGACACTCGACACGGCCATCGGACGGTTCCTCGAGAACAACCGCAATCCTGCGCGCAAGGTCGGCGAACTCGACAATCGCGGGAGCCACTTCTACCTCGCCATGTACTGGGCTGAGGCGCTGGCTGCACAAACGAAGGATGCGGAGCTGCAAGCCCGCTTCAAGCCGCTGGCCGAGGCACTCGCCAAGAATGAAGCCAAGATCAATGGCGAACTGATCGCCGCGCAGGGCAAGCCGGTCGACCTCGGCGGGTACTACCTGCCGGATGCCGCCAAGGCATCTGCCGCGATGCGGCCGAGCGCCACGCTGAACGCCGCACTCGCCGCGCTCTGACGCAGAGTTCTCTGGAGGCATCTCGACCGCTCGATGACGAGTTCATCGAGCGGTCGCTGCGTTTTGGTCGAAGCGCGCGCCCTCAATACGGCTTGAGTCCTCAGGCCAACGCAGCTTTCACGAGACCTCTCTCAATGATATAGAAGCCGCGGCGGCTGCCGGGCTGCGTCTTCAACGAGCGCGCGTCGAATAGTCGTCGGTCCGACGACCGGCAGCTATGCCGGCTATCAAAAAGGTGGCTCCTTCAAATGGCGAAGATCAAGGTGAAGAACCCCGTCGTCGAAATGGACGGCGATGAAATGACCCGCATTATCTGGCAGTTCATCAAGGACAAGCTGATCCATCCCTACCTCGACATCGATCTTCTCTACTACGATCTCAGCGTCGAGAAGCGTGACGAGACCAACGACCAGATCACCATCGACGCCGCCAACAAGACCAAGGAAGTGGGCGTCGCGGTCAAGTGCGCCACCATCACGCCCGACGAAGGCCGCGTGAAGGAGTTCAACCTCAAGAAGATGTGGCGGTCGCCGAACGGCACCATCCGCAACATCCTCGGCGGCGTGATCTTTCGCGAGCCGATCATCTGCAAGAACGTGCCGCGCCTTGTGCCGGGCTGGACCCAACCGATCATCATCGGCCGCCATGCCTACGGCGATCAGTATCGCGCCACCGACTTCAAGTTCCCCGGCAAGGGCACCATTACCATCAAGTTCACCGGCGATGACGGCAAGGTGATCGAACATGAGGTGTTCCAGGCCCCCGGCGCCGGCGTCTCGCTGACGATGTACAACCTCGACGACTCGATCCGCGACTTCGCCCGCGCCTCGTTCAACTACGGGCTCAACCGCAACTACCCGGTTTACCTATCGACCAAGAACACCATCCTCAAGGTCTATGACGGACGCTTCATGGACATCTTCCAGGAGGTGTTCAACGCGGAATTCAAAGCTGAGTTCGACAAGCGGAAGCTCACCTACGAGCACCGCCTGATCGACGACATGGTCGCAGCGGCGATGAAGTGGTCCGGCGGCTATGTCTGGGCCTGCAAGAACTATGACGGCGACGTTCAGTCCGACGTGGTAGCGCAGGGTTTCGGTTCGCTCGGACTGATGACTTCAGTTCTGATGACGCCGGATGGCCAGACCGTGGAGGCGGAAGCCGCCCACGGCACCGTGACCCGGCATTATCGTCAGCACCAGAAGGGCCAGGAGACTTCGACCAACTCAGTCGCCTCGATCTACGCCTGGACCCGGGCGCTCGCGCATCGCGCCAAGCTGGACGGCAACGCCGATCTGGCGAAATTCGCAAGCACTCTGGAGAAGGTCGTGGTCGGCACGGTCGAGCAAGGCTTCATGACCAAGGACCTCGCGCTGCTGGTCGGCCCCGAACAGAAGTGGCTCTCGACGACCGGCTTCCTCGACAAGATTGATGCGAACCTGAAGACCGCGATGAAAATGTAGTTCGGTTCGTCTGAAGTGCGAACGGCGCGGCCTCTGCCGCGCCGCTTTTATTGCCCGATTGTCTTGCCGCCCGCCGGGCTTCCGGACGCTACGCCACGAGCGCGGCCTCGATCGCCTGCAGCGCGTCATTGGCCTTGGACGCATCCGGCCCGCCCGCCTGCGCCATGTCCGGGCGGCCGCCGCCGCCCTTGCCGCCCAACGCCTCGGCGCCCTTGCGCACAAGATCGATGGCGTTGAACCGCGTCGTCAGGTCCGCGGTTACGCCGACCACGACACCCGCCTTGCCATCCTCGGTGGTGCCGACAATGTAGACGACGCCGGAGCCGACCTGCTTCTTGCCTTCGTCCGCGAGGCTGCGCAGATCCTTCAGGTCAATGCCTGAAACGACACGCGCGAACACTTTGATGTCTCCAACGCTGCGCACGCCGTCGCCGTTGGCCGACGCCACGCCTGCCGCGGAACCTCCGCCCATCGCGAGCTTTTTCTTCGTTTCGGATAGTTCCCGCTCGAGTTTCTTTCGCTCGTCGAGCAGCGCGCCGACCCGGGCCGGCAAGTCTTCAAGCGTCGTCTTCAACTCGTTTGCGGCAGACCGCCCCAACTGGATTTGCGTATGAGCCGCCTTGCGGGCCGGCGTACCGGTCAGCGCCTCGATACGCCGCACACCCGCGGCGACGCCGCTGTCGGAGACCCCGGAAATCAGACCGATATCGCCGGTACGGCGCACATGGGTGCCGCCGCAGAGTTCAACCGACCAGCCGAGCGTGTTGCCCGATCCTTCGCCCATCGCGACGACACGCACCTCATCGCCGTATTTCTCGCCAAACAGCGCGCGCGCGCCGGAGGACCGCGCGTCATCGAGCGCCATCAGCCGCGTGGTCACCGGCGAGTTCTGCAAGACGTATTCGTTGGCGAGGTCTTCGACCCTCTCGAGTTCTTCCGCAGAGATCGGCTTGTGATGCGAGAAGTCGAAGCGCAGCCGGTCAGGCGCAACCATGGAGCCCTTTTGCGCCACGTGATCGCCGAGCACCTGGCGCAACGCCTCGTGCAGAAGATGCGTTGCCGAATGATTGCGCCGGATCGCCGAGCGCCGCGAGTGATCGACCTCCAGCGCGAGCGCTTGGCCGACCTTCAGGCTCCCTTGTTCGACCTCGCCCTGATGCACAAACAGGTCGCCGGCCTCTTTCTGCGTATCGCTAACCGCGAAGCGAACGCCATCGGCCTTCATTGTCCCGGTGTCGCCAACCTGGCCGCCGGATTCGCCGTAAAACGGCGTCTGGTTGACGATCACAGCGCCGATCTCGCCGGCGCTGAGTTCGGCAACCTCCTTGCCGTCACGGACGAGCCCCGTCACCACACCTTCGGCCGCCTCGGTGTCGTAACCGAGGAATTCGGTGGCGCCGAGCTTTTCGCGAAGCGGGAACCACGCGCTGGCCGCGGCCGCGTCGCCGGAGCCGGCCCAGGAGGCGCGCGCCTTCTGGCGCTGCTGCTCCATCGCCGCATTGAACGCATCGAGATCGACGCCTATACCGCGCGCGCGCAGCGCGTCTTGGGTGAGATCGAGCGGAAAGCCGAACGTGTCGTAAAGCGTGAACGCGGTCTCGCCCTTGAGATTGTCGCCACGCTTAAGCGCCTTGGTTTCATCATCGAGGATCGACAGCCCGCGTTCCAGGGTCTTGCGAAAACGCGTCTCCTCAAGCTTCAGCGTCTCGGCGATCAGCGGCTCGGCGCGCACCAACTCAGGGGACGACTGGCCCATCTCGCGCACCAGCACCGGAACGAGCTTCCACATCAGCGGCTCGCGCGCGCCCAGCAATTCGGCATGCCGCATGGCGCGGCGCATGATCCGGCGTAGCACGTAGCCGCGGCCCTCGTTCGACGGCAGCACGCCGTCGGCGATCAGGAACGCCGACGCGCGAAGATGGTCGGCGATGACGCGGTGCGATGCCTTCTGGGCGCCATCCGCCGAAACTTTGGTCAGTTCCGCGATGGCGCCGATCAGCGCGCGGAACAGATCGATCGAGTAGTTGTCGTGGGTGCCTTGCAGCACCGCGGCGATGCGCTCGAGGCCCATGCCGGTGTCGATGGACGGCCGCGGCAGGGCGACACGCGCACCGCCCGGCTGCTGCTCGAACTGCATGAAGACAAGATTCCAAATCTCGATGAAGCGATCGCCATCGGCGTCCGGCGAGCCCGGGGGGCCGCCCGGAATCTTGTCGCCGTGATCGTAGAAAATTTCCGAGCACGGCCCGCAGGGGCCGGTATCGCCCATCTGCCAGAAGTTGTCGGAGCCGGCGATTCGAATGATCCGAGATTCAGGCAAGCCCGCGATCTTCTTCCAAAGGTCAAACGCTTGATCGTCATCGACGTAGACGGTCGCCGTCAGCTTGTCCTTGGGTAGGCCGAATTCCTTGGTGATCAGGTTCCAAGCCAGTTCGATTGCGCGGTCCTTGAAATAATCGGCGAAGGAGAAATTACCGAGCATCTCGAAGAACGTGTGATGGCGCGCAGTGTAGCCGACGTTGTCCAGATCGTTGTGCTTGCCGCCCGCGCGCACACATTTCTGGGCCGAAACGGCGCGCTGATAGGGCCGCTTTTCCAGCCCGGTGAATACGTTTTTGAACTGCACCATGCCAGCGTTGGTGAACATCAGGGTCGGGTCGTTGCGCGGCACCAGCGGCGACGACGGCACAATTTCGTGGCCGGCCTTTGCGAAGTAGCCGAGAAAGCTCGCCCGAATGTCGTTGACGCCGCTCATAAGCTGCCGGTCCCTGCCGCCGATCGCCCCGCCGCGGCTCTGCCCGCGACCGCTAAATCGCGGGCTTGATTGAATTTTCCGGAGAATATGTAGCGGCGGGGCTGCAGCCTGTCCAGGAAGGGCGGCACCCCTGAGATATCGCTGGCCTTCGCCGACGAGCCACAACGGCCTCGTCAAACTCCTGGCCGAAAATGCCCCCCGGGGGTCAAACCCGGGGGGAACGTCCATAGTGAAACATCAGCGGTCGGATAACCGCGAGGATTCAAGCAATGCGAGGGGCTCGCTTATGCCTCCGCGGCCTCATCGTCGCCATCGTCCTCGGGCTTGCCCTCGTCGAGCTTGTCGACGAGCGTGCCCGAGTTTCCGCGCACCGCGGCCTCGATCTTGGCCGCGATATCGGGGTTCTGCTTCAGGAAGGTTTTCGAGTTTTCGCGGCCCTGCCCGATCCGCTGGCTGTCGTAGGAGAACCAGGCGCCAGACTTCTCGACAATGCCGGCCTTGACGCCAAGGTCGATCAGTTCGCCGGTCTTCGACACGCCCTCTCCATACATGATGTCGAACTCGACCATCTTGAACGGCGGCGCGAGCTTGTTCTTGACCACCTTAACGCGGGTCTGGTTGCCAACCACCTCTTCACGCTCCTTGATCGCGCCGATGCGGCGGATATCGAGGCGTACGGAGGCGTAGAATTTCAGCGCGTTGCCGCCGGTGGTGGTCTCTGGCGAGCCGTACATCACCCCGATCTTCATGCGTATCTGGTTGATGAAGATCACCATGGTGTTCGACTTGTTGATCGAAGCCGTGAGCTTGCGCAGCGCCTTCGACATCAGGCGCGCTTGCGTGCCGGGCTGGTTGTCGCCCATTTCGCCTTCAAGCTCGGACAGCGGCACCAGCGCCGCAACCGAATCGACCACCAGCACATCGACCGCGCCGGAACGCACCAGCGTGTCGGCGATCTCAAGCGCCTGCTCGCCGTGATCGGGCTGCGAAATCAGCAGATCATCGACCTTAACGCCGAGCTTTCGAGCGTAGATCGGATCGAGCGCATGCTCGGCATCGACAAACGCGCAGATGCCGCCCTTCTTCTGGGCTTCCGCCACGGTATGCAACGCCAGGGTGGTCTTGCCCGACGATTCCGGGCCGTAGATTTCGATGACGCGTCCGCGCGGCAGGCCGCCGATGCCAAGCGCGAGATCGAGCCCCAGCGACCCGGTCGAAACGACGTCGATATCCATCGACTTGTCGTTCTTGCCGAGTTTCATGATCGAGCCCTTGCCGAAATTCCGCTCGATCTGGGAGAGAGCTGCGTCCAGCGCTCTGGACCGGTCCTTATCCATTGAAATTCCTTCGACGACTCGCAATGAGGCCGCAGCCATTCTTAGCTCCTTATGACCGGGATTCTGTGGTCCGACAAACGGGCGCCATCCCGGCGGTGCCCCGTCATCACGAAAAGACAATGTACACTGTTTGTTCCTTGTTCGCAATATGTTCATTTATCAAAGATGGGTACTGGCCTGGTTCGACCCCTAGTGGCCGGTTTTGAAAGTGGCAGTGGCCATACGCAGTTTGCGCCGGTCCCGAGGCCCTCACCGTGCAAATCCACAGCGATCGAGGGCGCCTCGGAGCGAATTGTCCGCCATATGTGCGGGCGCGTCCACAACCGATATAATAAAGAAGAAATAGTGAACGCGGGCGCTACAACCCGGTTCGCGGCTTGTCCGGCTGGCACCATCGGAGCGTGTAGAGCGTGAACGACATCCTCATTCGCGGCGGCACTGTGTTCGACGGCACAGGCCGCGCGGGCGTAACGGCGGACCTCGCCATCAAGGACGGCCGGATCGCGGCGATCGGCCCGCGGATCGCCGAGCCGGCGACCAAAGTCATTGAGGCCCAAGGGCTTGCCGTGGCGCCCGGCTTCATCGACATCAAGACCCATTCGGATTTCACCCTGCCGATCAATCCGAAGGCGGAAAGCAAGGTCCGTCAGGGGGTGACCACCGAGATCATCGGCCATTGCGGCTTCTCGGTTGCTCCAGTGCTCACCGGCAAGGTCACTTTGCTCAAGGACTATCTCAGCCCGAGCGCGCCGTGGACGCCGTTTCGCGAGATGAGCTTCCCGGAGTACCTTGACACCTTCCCGGCCACCTCGGTGAACGCCGGAATGCTGGTCGGCCACAACACCTTGCGGCTGATGGTGATGGGCATGGCGGACCGCGCGCCGACGCCCAGCGAACTCGCCGAAATGATCGAACTTCTCGAGCAAGGATTGCGAGCCGGCGCGCTCGGCATGTCGTCCGGCCTGTTCACGCCGCCGGGTTCTTACGCCCGCGCCGATGAGATGCAGGCGTTCGGCCACGTGCTCAAGCGGCACCATGCGGGCTACTTCACCCATCTGCGTGACGAGGCGAACAACGTGCTCGAGGCCGTACAGGAGGCGATCGACATCGCTTCCGCCTGCGGCGTGCACGTGGAGATCGTGCATTTCAAGTGTTCCGGCATGGACAACTGGGGCAAGGCCACGACCGCCCTCGACATGATCGCCGCCGCCCGCGCCCGCGGCCTCGACATCGACTGCGACGCCTACCCCTACGCGGCCGGCTCCAATCCGCTGAAGAACCTGCTGCCGCAATGGGTACAGGCCGGCGGCGTGCCGGCGATGCTCGAACGGCTGACGTTGCATGAGACGCGCACGAAAATTCGGGCCGACATCGAGCGCGAGGGGCTGAACAACTGGGGCCGCATCCCGTCGTGGGACTGCGTGCAGATTTCGATCTCGCCGCACCTGCCGCAGTTCGCCGGCCGCACCATCCTGTCGCTCGCCACCGAGCGCAGCCAGGACCCGGTCGACACGCTGTGCGACTACCTCGCCGACGATCAGGGCGCGACGCGCGTGCTGGTGACGTCGATCTCCGAGGACGACATCGAGCACATCGTCGCCTCCCCGCGAGCGCTGGTCGGCTCCGACGGCAATTGCGTCGCGCCGTACGGCCAAGTGGGCAAGGGCATGCCGCACCCGCGCTTCTACGGCACCTTCCCGCGCATCCTCACTCATTACGTCCGCGAGCGTGGCGCGCTGCCGCTGGAGCTTGCGATCCACAAAATGACCGGCGCGACCGCGCGTGCGCTGAAGTTTTCCGACCGCGGCCTGTTGAAACAAGGATATCGCGCCGACGTCGCGATCTTCGATCCGGCGGATTTCCGTGATTTGGCGACCTATGCCGACCCGCACCGGTTTCCGTCAGGCGCGCGGACGACGGTGATCGTGAATGGCATGATGGTGGTGGAGAACGCCAAGCACACCGAGGCGCTCCCGGGGCAGGTTTTGCGGCGGGATGAAAGCGGCGCGGTGGGATAGGCTGCGAGCGAACGATCTATAGCCGATTAGAGCCCGCATTCCCCGGATGACGCTCTGATTTCCGCAACGCTCACGCCGATTCAGATATAGGCATCAGCACCTTATCCTGGATCGAGCGAGGCGATCATGGCGCACCCAGCGGGTGAATCGGACTCGGACGTTCCTCGGCT
>JAPLPD010000211.1 GCA_026400395.1 Alphaproteobacteria bacterium
GCTGGGCACCGGTGTCATCGATGAAGTCGTGGTAGAATTCCTCATGGCGTTGCTCTCATCGCGGATTCGACACCCCGAGCCTAGCGGCTCAAGGCGGGCAACGCCTGCTCTCCTACTTCAACATTGATCGGGACATTCCCTGCCGTCGGCACTTTCATATGTACAGGCCGGCAAAGCAAAGATCATCGGCGTGATGTCCGTAAACCCTCCGTCATTCTCCTCGGACCTGCCGACTATCGCAGCCGGCGGACTGCCGGAAATCAACACCGCTCTTTGGGTCGGGATGTTCGTACCAGCCAGGACGCCAGCCTCCATCGTGACGCGGCTGAACGCCGAGGTCCAAAAGGTTTTACAAGACCCCGTAATAAAAGAGCGGCTCAATGCGGTCGGCACGGAAGCGAACCCACTTGGCCCCGATGCCTTTGCGACACGGATCCGTTCCGATGCAGACCGGTACACGCGGATCATCGAACAAACCGGAATCAAGGTTGAGCGCTGACGGCTTGGCGACCTCAACCGCACCTGCGAGCCGCATACGCAATGCACGAATTTAAAATTGACTCTTGGTTCATCGAAAAAGCCAAGCGGAGCCGGGACGGCCGCTTGAACGCCTACGAGACCGTGTTGCCCTCGAAGACCGCTTTGGTCATCGTCGACATGCAGGAATATTATGTCGCTGACGGCATGCCGTTTTCCGCCGTCATGGCACAGACAATCGTCCCGAATCTCAATCGGCTCGCGCGTGTGGTGCGGGCTGCAGGCGGCCTTGTCGCCTGGATCCAAACTTACTGCCCTGACGATTGGGGGAGCATGGCGGAGGCACTGCCCGCCGTCTGGGACAAGCGGCGGTCTCTGCTCGATAGGGCAACCGGAAGTGGCTATGCGCTCTATTCGGCGTGCGAGGTTATGCCGACCGATACGATCGTAGAAAAATCGCGATACTCGGCATTCCTGCCTTACCCGTCCCCCCTCAGCAAAGTACTGGAATCCAACGGCGTCGATACCATCCTTGTTGGCGGTGTCGCCACCAGCACCTGCTGTGAGTCGACAGCGCGCGACGCCGTGATGCTCAATTACCGGACCATCATGATCGCAGACGGTAACGCAGATCACACCGACGCCCTGCACAACCACACGCTCGGAAAGTTCCTCGTCACTTTTGGGGACGTCCAAACGACCGAGCAACTGATTAACAAGCTTCAGAACTGACCGGGATGTGCGAACGCCGACAACCAATCAGGCCATCGTGTTGGACCAGGCAATATCTGGCGCCGACGCCCGGCGGCCAGCGAGGGCGGTTGAATCGGCTCCTAAGTACCTGAAAGGATTGGCAGGAGTGGTAGGACTCGAACCTACAACCCCCGGTTTTGGAGACCGGTGCTCTAGCCAGTTGAGCTACACTCCTGCGGGTCAGGCGGGCGGACCATAATTGGCTCGCCGCGTCCTGTCATCCCCGAACACTCACGCCTTCTCCACCTTGACGGCGGTGCCATAGGCCAGCACCTCGGTGATGCCGTCGCTGATCTCGTTGGCGTCATAGCGCATGGCGATGACCGCGTTGGCGCCGGCGGAGGCGGCGTGCTCGACCATCAGATTGAACGCCTCCTCGCGCGCTGTTTCGGCAAGCTGGGTGTAGATCGTGATGTTGCCGCCGAACAGAGACTGGATGCCGGCGCCGATGTTGCCGATCACGCTGCGCGAACGCACGGTGATACCGCGCACCACGCCGAGATGCTGCACAACGCGGTAGCCCGATACATCGTTGGTCGTTGTGACGATCATGCAAGGCCCCCATTCTCTTGTTCTCCCCGCCGTAGCGGGGAGAACAAGAGCAGACGTTACTCGATGATGCTTGCAACCACGCCGGCGCCGACGGTGCGGCCGCCCTCGCGGATGGCGAAGCGCAGCTTCTCTTCCATGGCGATCGGCACGATCAGCGTCACTTCCATGGCGATGTTGTCGCCCGGCATCACCATCTCGGTGCCCTCCGGAA
>JAPLPD010000099.1 GCA_026400395.1 Alphaproteobacteria bacterium
CAGGCCAATGCCTTTGAAGATGGGGTTGGCCAATTCGACGCCGCGGTAGCAATCCTGACCGATGCCGGCCTGGGCGCCGGAGCGCGGCAGCAGAACGCCGACCTTCAACGCCGCGCCCTGCGCGCGGACGATCGCTGGCGCTGCGACCACGCCGGTGACAGCGGCGGCGCCGGCCAACAGGCGGCGGCGATTCAATTCAGACGATACCCTTCGGAATTCAGACATGTTTCACTCCCCGGATCGATTAGACTTTGGCATTCATGGTAGTAGGGCGCGGCCTCACGAAGCAAGCGGCGGCCATCATACCTTGGTCAGGTTTTGAGCCACTTTTCGATGGCTGCGGCGATATCGAACACCCGCCGATCATGGCCGTTTCGGCCCACCAGCATCAGGCCGGACGACAGCCCATCTCGCGGCGGCAGGGGCAACGAGATGGCACAAAGGTCGAAGAAGTTGATCGAAGCCGTGTTGCGCAGCAGCATTGCATTCTTGCGGCCGAAGTCGTCGGTGGTCGCAACCTCCGCGATCTTTGGCGCGACAATGGCCGTCGTCGGCAGCACCAGCGCATCGAGTGAGGAGAGCCGGGCATCCATGGCCCGCACCAGCCGCCGGCGCGCCTCCGCCATATCAATGTAATCGACAGCGCTCATACCAGCGCCGCGCTCGATGCGGGCGCGGACGTTCGGATCGATGCCGGCGCCGTTTCGCTTGAGCCGCTCGTGGTGGATCGCATAGGACTCGGCGGGCGAGAAGCCACCCTTGGCGTTCACCTGCATCATATCGGCGACGAGCGGCATATCTTCGTCGCTCAGCCGGACGCCGGCTTGGCCGAGCCGCCCCATCGCCGCCGACCAGGCCGCGCTGACGGTCGCATCGATTCCCTCGAACGGCATCCCCTGCCAAATGCCGAGCCGCAGCCCCGCAAGCGGCGCGGGGACAAGCACCGGCGCGGCCTCGCCCGCCATCACCGCGTCGGCCTGGGCGCACTCGGCGACGCTCTTCGCCATCGGCCCGATCGAGTCGAGCGTAAACGACAACGGAAACGCCCCCTCGGTCGGCACCCGCTGCTTGCTGGGCTTCCAGCCCACCAGGCCGCACAGCGCGGCGGGAATGCGCGTCGAACCGCCGGTGTCGGTACCTAAGGCGATCTCACACATGCCATCGGCAACGGCGACCGCCCCGCCCGATGTCGATCCGCCTGGCACCCGTGAACGGTCGAAAGGATTGCCGGGCGTCCCGAAGTGCGGATTGGTGCCGACGCCGGAGAAGGCGAACTCGCTCATGTTGGTCTTGGCGACGATGACCGCCCCAGCCGCGCGCAACCGCTTCACCACCGGCGCATCGGCGGCCGCCACCAGCCCCTCCTCGGCGAGCACGCGGGAGCCCGCGCGTGTCACTTCGCCGGCCACATCATAGAGATCCTTGATGCTGACGATCGCGCCGTCGAGCGGACCGACCGGCTGCCCGGCCTTCGCCCGCGCGTCCGCGGCGTCAGCGGCGGCGCGCGCGGTGTCGGCATAAATCGTAAGGCAGGCGCGCCTGCCCTCGCCTGTCGGATCGGCGATGCGGGTCAGGGCTTGTTCGAGACGGTCGCGGGCGGATGCTTTGCTCATGTCCGCACTGTAACATCGAAACCAATTTGAAGCCCACACGATCGCGCCGATGGAGCATGCCAATGGATGATAGTCCCGTTCTGGTTGAGGTCCGCGTGGGCTATCGCGTCATCACCCTTAATCGTCCGCAGCGGCTCAATGCCTTCAACGGGCCGATGCAACAGGCCCTGGTCGCGGCTATCGCGGACGCCGACCGGGACGAGAGCTGCCGCGCGCTTCTGCTGACCGGCAACGGGCGCGCATTCTCGTCGGGTCAGGATCTCAGCGAGCGGATCAACGCGGCGGGCGAAATCACCATTCCCGGCGAGGCGCTGGAAAAATACTACAACCCGCTGGTCCGCAAACTCCGGGCATTGCCGTTTCCCGTTGTTTGCGCCGTCAACGGCGTCGCTGCCGGCGTCTCGTGCAATATCGCGCTCGCCTGCGACATCGTGCTGGCGGCGCGCTCGGCCACGTTCCTGCAGCCGTTCGCCCGCCTCGGTCTCATTCCCGACGGCGGCGGCACCTGGCTGCTGCCCCGGCTGGTCGGCCAGGCGCGCGCGCGCGGGATGGCACTGCTGGGCGAGCCGCTATCCGCGGACAAGGCCGAACAATGGGGCCTGATCTGGAAGGCGGTCGACGACGACGCCTTGATGAGCGAGGCGGAAAAGCTTTGCGTGCATTTCTCCACAGCGCCGACGTCCGGCCTGGGACTGATCAAGCGCGCCCTGGACGCCGCCGAAGACAACGATCTGGCAACGCAACTCGACCTCGAACGCACGTTGCAGCGGGAGGCCGGCTCGCACCCGAACTACCGCGAGGGCGTGCAGAGCTTCCTGCAGAAGCGGAAGCCGGATTTTTCCGGAAAGCGCTAGGCGCCCAGCCCGCCCTTTTCCTCGATGAAGCGCGCGATGTCGGCGATGCCATCACCGACACGCAGGTTCGTCATCACGAACGGCCGGACGCCGCGCATCTTCTTGGCGTCGCGCTGCATCACCTCGAGCGAAGCACCGACATACGGCGCGAGGTCGATCTTGTTGATCACCAGCAGGTCGGAGCGGGTGATGCCCGGACCGCCCTTCGATGGAATCTTGTCGCCCGCGGCGACGTCGATCACGTAGATCGTGAGATCGGCCAGTTCCGGCGAAAACGTCGCCGCCAGATTGTCGCCGCCGGACTCGATCAGCACCAGATCGAGTCGCGGAAATTTCTTTCGCATGTCGGCGACCGCCGCGAGATTGATCGAGGCGTCCTCGCGGATCGCGGTGTGCGGGCAGCCACCGGTCTCGACGCCTGCGATGCGCTCGGGCGCCAGCGCGCCGGAGCGCACCAGATATTCAGCGTCCCACTTGGTGTAGATGTCGTTGGTGATGGCCGCGATCTCGTAGCGATCGCGCAGGCGCTTGCACAAGGCATCCATCAGCGCGGTCTTGCCCGAACCGACCGGCCCGCCGACGCCGACACGCAACGGACCGTTTTTCGAGATGGTCATGATCGGAACAGCCTTGTGTACTGGGTTTCGTGCAATTGGCTTGCCAGATCGGCGCGGAGCGCCGCGCTGCCGACGTCGTCGAGCGACGTGACGAGCGCGCGCTGCGCCGCAGCCTTCACGACCGATTCGAGCGCGGCGAGCACCCGCTGGCCATCGCTCTGGCCAAGCGGGACAAGGCGCACGCCCGCCGAAATGAGATTGGCCGTTACCGCGTGCAGGAAGGCGTGCAGCGCGGGTTCAAGCGATATGCCGTGGCCTGCGGCCGCGACCCCGACCGCCACCGGGTAGGCCGGAGGCCCAGTCCAGGCCGCCGCCAGCCGGTCGAGCGCCGGACAATGCCACGCCGCGCGGGTCGCCTCGATGAACGCCGCGCCCTGCGCCGTCGTCTCCAGATGGCGCTCCTTCGACGGCGCAAAAGCCGCGGCCAGTTCGGCGACGGTCTGCAAGGCGCCATCGCCGGTGTCGGCCAATGACCGATGGGCATGCACGAAGAACACCGCGTCGCAAAAGCCGCCACCCTCGCCGACCACGACGGCCAGCCAGCGCCGCAAACTATCGGCGTCTTTGATATCGCCCGCCTCGACCGCCCATTCGATCCCGCTCGAATAGGAGAACGCGCCGACCGGATAGGACGGTGACAGCCACGCCATCAGGCGATACAGCGCAGCGGAATTTTCAGCGGTCATGATCGTGGGTGTGTTCGTGCTTGTACTCCTGCGGCACGACCGCCTCCGGGTCGAACGGAGCGTCGATCACGGTCACCGCCGCGCCGCGCCCCACAGCCATCTCCTCCAGCACATGGTCGCGGCGAATGCGAAGCCGGTCGCCGACGATCTGCACATCGGTGTGGCGGTTGCCGAGGTGCCACGCCATCTGCATCAGGCCGAGCGGCGTCCGCACGGCAATCTCGGCCAGCGGTTCCGCCTGCCCGGTCACCAGCACGATCGTGCCGTCGTCCAGCATGATGCCGTCGCCATCGCGCAACGCGACGGCCTCGTCGAGGTCGAGCAAGAATGGCGTGCCCTGCGCGCCGTTGAGCATGATGCGGCGGCGGTGCCGGTCGCCCGCGTCGAGCACCACGCGATCGACCGCGGCGGCGGGATCCCAGAAGCCCGCGCGGCGAACCGCCCAGCCGCGCTTCACTGTGACTTCAGGCGCGCTCATAATGGCCCCGGCACAACAAATCGGAACAAGGTCATGTCGAAGCCTACCACCCTCCAAGGCAAATACTCAGCCGCCGGCGAAGGCAATGTATACGCCCGCGCCAATGTCGCGACCTGCAAGATCACGGCCGGCGACACCGGCGGCACGTTCGAGATTTTCGACGAACAATGCAAACCGGGCTTCGAGTCGCGCCTGCACATGCACACCAAATCGTTCCAGGTCTGCTACGTGGTCGACGGCAGCGGCGAATTCCAGCTCGGCGACCAGGTGCTTCACGCCCAAAAAGGCGCCTGCGTCAACATACCGCCCGGCGTGCCGCACAAGGTCGGCTCCAAGGCCGGCATGCGGATGCTGATGGTCTACAGCCCGCCCGGCCTCGAAGGCATGATGAAGGCGATGAAGGCGTTGAGCCCCGAGCAACTGGCCGACGGCACCCTCACCAGCCGGCTTCTGGCCGAGCACGACACGGTGGTCCTGGGCGAGGCCGCTGGCAGCAAGGGCTACGGTTCCGTGCTGGGCTGAGGACACAACACATTGTTATCCCATCCGCTCGCGGGCCCGGTTGACCGCGTGCCTCCAGCTGGTAGGAATGGCCCCATCGACGTTCACACGGCCCCCCAGCCATCCGGAAGGTCCATGACCAAGTTCCTTTGCCGCGCGGCGGCCATCGTACTCCCGTTGATGTTCGCCGTTTCCGCGGCGAACGCCGAGGAACTGATTGGCGCCTGGCTCACGCAAGACAAGGATGCGCATATCCGCATCGTAAAATGTGGCAACGCGCTGTGCGGCACGGTGGCATGGCTCCGCGATGCCACCGATCCGAAGACCGGCAAACCGCCGGTCGATGACAAGAATCCCAATGTCAGCCTCCGCAGTCGCCCCATTCTCGGCATTCGCATCTTCGCGATGGAGTTGGATGCGACCAACTCGTGGACAGGCGATATCTACAACTCCGATGACGGCAAACTGTACAAGGGCCGGCTATCGCCGCGCGGCGACAACGAACTCGAGGTGCAGGGCTGCATGGGATCGCTGTGCGGCTTCGAGACCTGGACACGGACCAAGTAGCGTCCCGGCGAACTTTTCAGAACAGGAAATACCGCTGCGCCATCGGCAGCACCTCGGCCGGCGCGCAGGTGAGCAACTCACCGTCCGCGGTGACCTCGTAGGTTTCCGCATCGATCTTGATGTCGGGTGTGGCGCCGTTGTGCACCATGCTCTTTTTCGAGATGTCGCGGGTGTGCTCGACCGCGACGAACTTCTTCTCGACGCCGAGCTTGTTGCGCAGCCCCCCCTTCAGCGCGGCCTTCGACACAAACACCAACGATGAAGCGGTGACGGCCTTGCCGAACGCGCCGAACATCGGCCGGTAGTGCACCGGCTGCGGCGTCGGGATCGATGCGTTCGGATCGCCCATCTGCGCGGCGACAATGGTACCGCCTTTGATGATGGTGTCGGGCTTCACGCCAAAGAACGCCGGCGACCACACCACCAGATCGGCCAGCTTGCCTTTTTCGACCGAGCCGATGTGTTTCGATACGCCATGCGCGATGGCGGGATTGATGGTGTATTTGGCAATGTAGCGCTTGGCGCGAAAGTTGTCGTTGTCGCCGTTCTCTTCCTTCATGCGGCCGCGCTGCTTCTTCATCTTGTCCGCGGTCTGCCAGGTTCGGATGATGACCTCGCCGAGACGGCCCATCGCCTGGGAGTCCGACGACATCATCGAGAGCGCGCCGAGATCGTGGAGAATATCCTCGGCCGCGATGGTCTCCTTGCGGATGCGGCTCTCGGCGAACGCCAAGTCTTCCGCGATCGACGGATCGAGATGGTGACACACCATCAGCATGTCGAGATGCTCGTCGAGCGTGTTGCGGGTGAACGGCCGCGTCGGATTGGTCGATGACGGCAGCACGTTCTGCAGGCCGGCGACCTTCATGATGTCGGGCGCGTGTCCGCCCCCCGCCCCCTCGGTGTGGAAGGCATGGATGGTGCGGCCTTTGAAAGCCTTGATGGTGTCTTCGACGAAGCCGGATTCGTTTAGCGTATCGGAGTGAATCATGACCTGCACGTCGTAGTCGTCGGCGACCGACAGGCAGCAATCGATCGCGGCGGGTGTCGTGCCCCAATCCTCGTGCAACTTGAGTGCGCAGGCGCCGGCCTTGACCATCTCCTCAAGCGCCTGCGGCCGCGAGGCGTTGCCCTTGCCGGCAAACCCGAGGTTCATCGGAAAGGCGTCGGCCGATTGGATCATTCGGCCGAGATGAAACGGGCCGGGCGTGCAGGTGGTTGCGAAGGTGCCGTGCGCCGGGCCGGTGCCGCCACCCAGCATCGAGGTCACCCCCGACATCAGCGCTTCCTCGATCTGCTGCGGACAGATGAAGTGGATGTGAGTGTCAAAACCGCCGGCGGTGATGATCTTGCCTTCGCCCGCGATCACTTCGGTGCCGGGGCCGACGATGATGTTGACGCCGCTCTGGATGTCCGGATTGCCGGCCTTTCCGATCGTCGCGATGCGGTCACCGACAATGCCGATGTCGGCCTTCACGATACCCCAATGGTCGAGGATCAGCGCGTTGGTGATGACGGTGTCGACCGCGCCCTGCTTGTTGGTGACTTGCGACTGGCCCATGCCGTCGCGGATCACCTTGCCGCCGCCGAATTTCACTTCCTCGCCGTAGGTGGTGAAGTCCTTCTCGACTTCGATGATGATGTCGGTGTCGGCAAGCCGGACGCGGTCTCCGGTTGTCGGCCCGAACATGTCGGCATAGGCGGAGCGCTTGATTTTGACCGACATCGAAGTCTCCTAGAGCTTGCCCATCACGTCGCCGCGAAAACCGTAGACCGTGCGCTTGCCCGCAAGCGCAACCAGCGTCACGTCGCGCGTCTGACCCGGCTCGAAGCGCACCGCGGTGCCGGCCGCGATATCGAGCCGCATGCCGCGCGCCTTCTTGCGCTCGAACTTCAGCGCCGGATTGGTTTCGAAGAAATGGTAATGCGAGCCTACTTGGATCGGGCGGTCACCGGTGTTGGATACCGTCAGCGTCACGGTCTTGCGGCCCTTGTTGAGCTCGATCTCGCCGTCCTGAATGAACATCTCGCCGGGGATCATGGGCCTCACCTGATCGGATCGTGGACGGTGACCAGCTTGGTGCCGTCGGGGAATGTCGCCTCGACCTGGATGTCGTGGATCATCTCAGGGATGCCATCCATCACCTGGGCGCGGGTGATCACATGGGCGCCCGCCTCCATCAGTTGCGCCACGGTCTTGCCGTCCCGCGCGCCCTCCATGATGAAGTCGGTGATCAGCGCGACCGATTCCGGATGGTTGAGCTTGACGCCCCGCTCAAGCCGCCGCCGCGCCACGATCGCAGCCATGGCGACCAGCAACTTGTCCTTCTCACGCGGCGTCAGGTTCATGAACGCAGCCTCTTCAATTCAGCCAAAGCCGGGGGAGCGTGCCCCCCATAGCGGTCATCACGGCGGCGAGATCGCGCCGCAGCCCGGCGCCATCCTTGGCGCACAGGCGCGCCATCGCAAGGCCGTTCCAGGCCGAGGCCCCGACCTCGCCACAGAAAGTTTGCGCGCGCACCCGCTCGACCATGTCCTGATCGCCCGGCACCGCCAGCACGGTCGCGATGGCGACGCCACCCGCGGCCACCGCCGGCTCGCGCAGCATCCGCGCGACCTCCCCCTCGAGCCGGATGGTCTCGGCGAAAATCAGGCGCCCGTCGCGGCGGACCCGCCAGCGGTCGGTGAACACGCCCTCCTCCACCGTCTCGCCCATCGCCGAGCGGCCAAACACCACGGCTTCGGCCATGACGAGGCATGCGCCGGGCGCGAGATCGGCGCGCGATCGAACAGGATGGTTTCCTGCGGCATCCACGACAGCCGCGCGCGGTCGCCGACCGCGAGTTTCACCGAAATCTCGGCGGCTGGCCCAAGCGCCCGATAGATCTTCTCGGCCGCGGCCGTCGTCACGCCAAGCTCGGCGCCGTCTTCGACCCGAATATCCAGATCGTGCCGGTCGCCTCCGGCAATGCCGCCTGCGGTGTTGACGATCATGGCTTCGAGGGCGCGAGGCGACCCGTTGGGAAAGCGTACGCGAAGCGGGCCGTCCTCATAAACCGTGCGGCGGCGTGTGGTTGCCCCGTCCGCCGCGACCGAAAGCGCGATCCGGCCGATCGAACGGTTGGCCGCGAAAACCTTGCCGAGCGCTGTCGCCTCTTGCACGCTGCACGCCTCAGATCGCCATCGCCTTCTTGAGCGCGGCCTCATCGACCGCGTCCTTCCATGCACTGTAGACGATACTGCCGCGATCCATCACGACAAAGCGGTCGCCGAGCTCGCGGGCGAAATCGAGGTATTGTTCGACCAGAATGATCGCCATCTGCTTCAACGAGCGGAGATAAACGATCGCCCGTCCGATATCCTTGATGATCGATGGCTGAATGCCCTCGGTCGGCTCGTCAAGCAACAGAAGTCGCGGCCGCATCACCAGGGCACGGCCGATCGCGAGTTGCTGCTGCTGGCCGCCGGACAGATCGCCGCCGCGCCGGTGCAGCATGTCCCGCAGCACCGGGAAAAGGGTAAACACATCGTCCGGGATGTCGCGCTGGTCGCGCTTGAGCGGAGCGAAGCCGGTCTTCAGATTTTCCTCGACCGTCAGCAGCGGGAAAATCTCGCGGCCCTGCGGCACGTAGGCAATGCCGCGCCGCGTCCGGTCGGAGGGCTTCAGCTTGGTGATATCGGCGCCTTCCCAATGGATCGACCCGGCTGAGATGGGCTGCTGGCCGGCCAGCGCATCGAGCAGGCTCGTTCGGCCCAGCACGCAGGTCACCTCGCCGATCTCCGCCTGGAGCGATATGCCGCGCAACGCCTGCGCCGCGCCGTAATGCAAATCGATGGTCTTGGCGTCCAGCATGGTCATCGCCCCAGGTAGACCTCGATCACGCGCTCGTTCGACGACACCTGATCGAGAGTGCCTTCGGCAATCACCGTTCCTTCGTGCAGGCACGTCACCTTGACGCCGAGTTCGCGCACGAATGTCATGTCGTGTTCGACCACCACGACGGTTTTGTCGCGGTTGATCTCCTTGAGCAGTTCCGCGGTCTGCCGCGTCTCGTTATCGGTCATGCCGGCGACCGGCTCGTCGATCAGCAGCAATTGGGGCTCCTGCGCCAGCAGCATGCCGATCTCCAGCCATTGCTTCTGACCGTGCGCCAGACTCCCGGCCTGACGGTCGCGCAGCGTACCGAGGCGGATGGTGTCGAGGATGCGATTGATGCGCACATCCTCGCCGGAGGTCGTGCCCCATCTCACCATCCCGATCGGGCGGCGGTCATTCTTCAGCGCCAGCATCAGGTTGTCCTCGACGGTGTGCATTTCGAACACCGTCGGCTTCTGGAACTTGCGGCCAATGCCGAGCGTCGCAATCTGGGTCTCGTCGAGCTTTGACAGGTCGTGCTGCCCGGCAAACACCACGTCGCCATTGTCGGGGCGAGTCTTGCCGGTGACCACGTCCATCATGGTGGTCTTGCCGGCGCCGTTGGGCCCGATGATGGCCCGCATTTCGCCCGGCTCGACCGCGAGGGACAGGTTGTTCAGCGCCCGAAAACCATCGAACGAGACGTTGATGCCGTTGAGGTAGAGCAAGGCGGTGGTGCTGGCTTCCATGATCTACTCCGCAGCCTGCGTCGTTGGCGGCGCGGCCGGCGTTTTGGCGGCGGCCAGCGCACGCCGCTTCTGCGTCCACCATTGCCAGGTGCCGACCACGCCGCGCGGCAGCAGCAGGGTCACGGCGACGAACAGGCCGCCGAGCATGAACAGCCAGTACGGCGCCAGCGGGCCGGAGGTGAACGTGGTCTTGGCGTAGTTGACCAGGATCGCGCCGATCACAGCGCCGATGAGCGTGCCGCGGCCGCCGACGGCGACCCAGATCACCGCCTCGATCGAATTGGCCGGCGAGAACTCGCTCGGATTGATGATGCCGACCTGCGGCACATAGAGCGCGCCGGCGACGCCCGCCATGCAGGCCGACAATGTGAACACGAACACCTTGTAGGATTCCGCGCGATAGCCGAGGAAGCGCGTGCGCGGCTCGGCATCGCGGATGGCCACCAGCATCTTGCCGAATTTCGACGTCACCAGCGCGCGGCAGATCAGGAAGCCTATGGCCAGAGCGATGCAGGACAACGCGAACAGCGAAGCGCGGGTGCTCTGGGCCTGCACGTTGAAGCCGAGAATATCCTTGAAGTCGGTCAGGCCGTTGTTGCCGCCGAAGCCGAAGTCGTTGCGGAAGAAGCCGAGCAGAAGCGCGAACGTCAGCGCCTGGGTGATGATCGACAGATAAACGCCGGTGACGCGGGAGCGGAACGCGAACCAGCCGAAGACGAAGGCGAGCGCGCCCGGCACCAGCACGACCATCAGCAGCGCATAGGGGAGATGCTGGAAGCCGTACCAGAACACCGGAAGTTCCGGCCAGTTCAGGAACACCATGAAGTCGGGTAGGATCGGGTTGGCGTACACGCCGCGGGTGCCGATCTGCCGCATCAGGTACATGCCCATCGCGTAGCCACCGAGCGCGAAGAACGCGCCGTGGCCGAGCGAGAGAATGCCGACATAGCCCCAGATCAGGTCGATGGAGAGCGCCAGGATGGCGTAGCAGACGTATTTACCGAACAGCGCCACCAGATAGGTCGGAACATGGAAGAGCGAGGTTTCCGGCAGCGCCAGATTGAGCAACGGAATGAGGATCGTGGCCGCCGCCAGCACGGCGAGGAAAATCACCGAGCCGCGGTCGAGGATGCGCATGAGGGGCGTCATCGTCATGCCTCAACCGCGCGGCCCTTGAGCGCGAACAGGCCGCGCGGGCGCTTCTGGATGAACAGGATGATGAAAACCAGGATCGCGATCTTGGCGAGCACGGCGCCGGCGAACGGCTCCAGGAACTTGTTGGCAATGCCGAGCGTCAGCGCCGCCACCAGCGTGCCCCACAAATTGCCGACGCCGCCGAACACGACGACGAGGAAGCTGTCGATGATATAGCCCTGGCCGAGGTTGGGGCTGACGTTGTCGATCTGCGACAGCGCGACCCCGGCGATCCCGGCGATCCCCGAGCCCAACCCGAAGGTCAGCGCATCGACGCGCGCGGTGCGGATGCCCATCGACGCCGCCATGGATCGGTTCTGCGTGACCGCGCGCATCTCGAGGCCCATGCGCGTGAAGCGCAACAGGCCGAGCAGACCGACAAACACCGCCATGGTGAATAGGATGATCCAGAGCCGGCCGTAGGTGATGTTGATCTGGCCGACGCTGAACGTGCCGCTCATCCACGATGGCGCGCCGACTTCGCGGTTGGTCGGGCCGAAGGCGGTGCGCACCGCCTGCTGCAGGATCAGCGAAATGCCCCAGGTGGCGAGCAGGGTTTCCAACGGGCGGCCGTACAGGAAGCGGATGACGCTCTGCTCGATCAGTATCCCGATCAGGCCCGCCACCACGAACGCGATCGGCACGGCGATCAGCAGCGAATAGTCGAACAGGGCGGGGCTGCTGGTGCGGATGTATTCCTGCACCATGAAGGTGACATAGGCGCCGATCATCACCATTTCGCCGTGCGCCATGTTGATGACGCCCATCACACCGAAGGTGATGGCGAGCCCGATCGCCGCCAGCAGCAGCACCGAGCCGAGCGAAAGTCCGTACCAGGCGTTCTGCACCGTGGCCCAGGCGGCAAGCTTGCTCTGCATCGACGCAACCGCGTCGCGCGCCGCCCGCTGCACCGAGGCCGGCGAGCCCGCAGGCAGCCCCGCCAGCAGATTGAGCGCCTCCTGATCGCCGCGGGCGCGAACCACGCCGATGGCGGTCAGCTTATCGACCTCGGACGCGTCCTCGGAATTGATGATCACCGCGGCGCGGGCCTCGACCATCGCCTGCTTGATCTTGGCGTCGGTTTCCTTCGCGATCGCGGCATCGAGCGCGGGCAGCACGCTCCCTTCGCGCGACTTGAACACCGCCTCCGCCGACTGGAGGCGCTTGGCTGGCTCGCGCGCCTGCAGGCTCAGGCCGCCGATCGCGGCATCGAGGGCGCGCCGCACCCGGTTGTTGAGCCGGACATCGCTCAGGTCGGCGGGCTCGGCGGCGACGGGCGCGCCGGACAGCGCGTCGATCAGATTTCCGGAGGCATCCTTGTAGAAGACCTTCTTCTCCTCGGCGCTGAAGGAAAGCCGGCCGTCCTGCAGGGCCTCGATGATGGTGGCGGCGCGCGGATCGGCGGTGGCGGCGACCTCGCCGATGCCGGTGTCGGTCTCGGCGAAATCGTCTTCGAGGAAATGAGCAAGCGCGCCGGCCAGGCCGGTCAGCGCGGGCGCCGCCGGCTCGGCCGCAGCAGGCGGATCGGCGGCTGGCGCGGGTTGCGCGAACGCCGGCGCGGTCAGCGCAATCGCCAGAGCAAAGAGGAGCGCGACCAGACGATCTGGCAAGGCACGCATCGCTGTGTTTTCCCGGCAACTGATGGGGAGGCGGCGGTGGATCCGCCGCCTCCGATCTTCAGAGAGACGTCAAGCAGAGGCGCCGGTCGTCAAGCGCCGCCGCACTTGTTGGTCTTGGTGTTGAAGTTGCCGCACTTCTTGGTCACCCAGTCGCCGACCAGATCCTTGGAACCCTCGAGCTCCTTCGACCAGGCGTCGCCCGGAACCAGACCCGGCGTCTTCCACACCACGTTGAACTGACCGTCCGCCTTCACTTCGCCGATGAACACCGGCTTGGTGATGTGGTGGTTCGGCAGCATCTTCGACGTGCCGCCAGTCAGGTTCGGCGCTTCGATGCCGGGGAGCGCGTCGATGACCTTGTCCGGATCGGTGGACTTCACCTTCTCGACCGCCTTGACCCACATCTGGAAACCGATGACGTGTGCCTCCATCGGATCGTTGGTCACGCGCTTCGCGTTCTTGGTGTAGGCCTGCCAGTTCTTGATAAACTCGGCGTTCTTCGCGTTCTTGATCGACTGGAAGTAGTTCCAGGCGGCCAGATGTCCAAGCAGTGGCTTGGTGTCGATGCCGGCGAGCTCTTCTTCGCCGACCGAGAACGCGACGACCGGGATGTCCTTCGCCTTGACGCCCTGGTTGCCGAGCTCCTTGTAGAACGGCACGTTGGCGTCGCCGTTGATCGTCGACACCACCGCGGTCTTCTTGCCCGCCGAGCCGAACTTCTTGATGTCGGCGACGATGGTCTGCCAGTCGGCATGACCGAACGGCGTGTAGTTGATCATGATGTCTTCCTGCGCGACGCCCTTGGACTTCAGGTACGCCTCGAGGATCTTGTTGGTGGTGCGCGGATAGACGTAGTCGGTGCCCGCCAGAACCCAGCGCTTCACCTTCTCGTCCTTCATCAGATAGTCGACCGCCGGGATCGCCTGCTGGTTCGGAGCCGCGCCGGTGTAGAACACGTTGCGCTCACTCTCCTCACCCTCGTACTGCACCGGGTAGAACAGTTCAGCTCTTTGAACACCGGCAGCACGGATTTGCGCGACACCGAGGTCCAGCAGCCGAACACCACCGAGACCTTGTTCTTGGTGATCAGTTCGCGCGCCTTCTCGGCGAACAGCGGCCAGTTTGAGGCCGGGTCGACGACGACCGCCTCGAGTTTCTTGCCCATCACGCCGCCCTTCTTGTTCTGCTCGTCGATCAGGTACAGCATCGTGTCTTTCAGGGTGGTCTCGCTGATCGCCATCGTTCCCGACAGCGAATGCAGGATGCCGACCTTGATGGTCTCCTGAGCCCGGGCGGACGGCATGGCGGCCATCAATCCGAAGCTGAGCCCGGTGGCGAGCAGCCAGCGGCGGGCGATCGGTCGTTGTGCGACCGCACGTATCGAATGAATCATCGGGTGTCCCTCTGCGTTGACGCGAGCGCTTGATCCCCGGCAAGGGGTGAGCGCGCATGGTCCCTTTGCAAGCGACGTGCCAACGGTCACAATCCCGCTAAATACTTACGCGAACAACACTTTCCTGGAGTTCACAGCTTAGTGCCCATGAACTGGGCAATCTCGATTGCACAAATAATATGCAAACATCGTGTGCCAAATGCTGCGATGTGAGCGGCACGGCCACCCTGCGGCGATCGAGCGCAATGCATTATATTACGGCAACCGGACTTCGCCCGTTGAGGACACGAACATGCCGACCCACAACACCCCTCGCCTCTGTTTCATCGGCTTCGGCGAAGCCGGTCAGGCCATCGCCAGCGGACTGCGCGACACCGGCATCGAGGCGATCGCGGCGTGGGACACCCTGTTTCCAGCCGACGAAGGCGCCGGGCTCCGGCAGGCCGGTCAGGCGATGGGCGCGCGGCTTGCAAACTCGGCCGCCGACGCCGCGCGCGGTGCCGACATCATCATCTCAGCGGTGACGGCCGCTTCGAGCCTCGAAGCCGCCCGATCGGTCATGCCGCATCTCGATGGCAACCCGATCTATCTCGACATCAACTCGGTGTCGCCCGGCCGGAAAAAGGAAACCGAGACGCTGCTCGGCGTCAAGGCGCGCTATGTCGATGTGGCGATCCTGGCGCCGATCCATCCGGCCCGTCATCGGACGCCGGTGCTGCTCGCTGGACCACACGCGGCTGCGGTCATGCCGCTCTTGATCGACGAGTTGGAAATGCGCGGCGCCGTCGCCGGCGGCGAAGTCGGCCAGGCCGCCGCGTTGAAAATGATCCGCAGCGTGATGATCAAGGGCATCGAGGCGCTGACGCTCGAGTGCTTCCTCGCCGCCAAACGCTACGGCATCGTCGATGAGGTGGCGGCGTCATTGAAGAACAATTATCCGGCGCTCGATTGGACCAAGGTGATGAATTACAACATCGAACGCATGGCGAGCCACGGCATCCGCCGCGCCGACGAAATGGACCAGGTCGCCGAAACGCTGCGCGAACTGGGCGTCGATCCTCTCATGGCAACCGCCACCTCGGCCCGCCAGCGCGAGATGGGCCAGATCGGCAAGCAACCGGCGGTCCGCCAGACATTGACGGACGGCGGACCCGCGATGCTCGACGCCATCAATTCGGTCAAGGATAGGCATTAGCGTAACCGCATGCGCCATTCCCGCTCATCCGTTCTGTTGCTTCTGACTTTGCTTTCAGGGCTTCCTGCTTCTGCGCAGGAACGCCCGGACCGCGCCAATCCACACGGCCGGCAGGAGCGCCCCGCCCAGGCCAAGCCCGCCGACGACGCACCGCAAGGCCCAGGCGTTCTGCGGTTGCTGCCGCCCGATGCATCGAACGACAAGGAGATCACCGTCGGCGGCCGGAAGATTGCCTACACCGCCACGGCAGGCACCCTCGCGTTGTTCGATCAGAGCGGCGAAAAATCCGCTTCGGTGTTCTACACCTCCTATGTCGCCAAGAATTCGGATGCCACGCGCCGGCCGCTGACCTTCGCCTTCAATGGCGGACCGGGCGCAGCCTCGGTCTACCTTAATCTCGGCGTTGTGGGCCCTCGCATCGCCGACTTTGGCCCGGACGCCCGCGATGGCGCCGCGGCCAAGCTCGTGGACAACCCGGACTCCTGGCTCGCCTTCACCGATCTGGTGATGATCGACCCGATCGGCACCGGCTGGAGCCGCACCGCCAAACCGGATGACGCCAAGAACTTCTGGGGCGTGCGCAGCGACGCCAGCGCGATCGCCAAGGTGATTGCGCTCTACGTCGCCAAGAACAGCCGCGCCGGATCGCCGAAGTATCTGCTGGGCGAGAGCTACGGCGGCTTCCGCGCAGCCAAGGTCGCGCGCGCATTGCAGAGCGACCAGGGCATCGTTGTCTCAGGTGTCGCGATGGTCTCGCCGCTGCTCGAAGCTTCTTTCCTCTGGGGTCAACAGAACGCGCTCGGCGCGGCGCTGCGCTTTCCTGCGATCGTCGCGTCCCACCTGGAGCGGACCAAAGCCTTCACCCCTCAGGCCATGGCCGAAGCCGAACGCTTTGCGATGAATGAATATCTGACCACGCTCGCCGGACGCGCGCCGACCGGTGACGCGGCAAAGGCATTCTACAGCCGCGTGTCAGCGATGACCGGGGTGCCGGTGGACGCCGTCACCCGAGCGCGCGGCGATGTTCGCAACTTCGCGCAGGTCGCGCTCCGCGCCGCCGGTCAGACCGCCAGCAGCTACGACGGCGCGTTCACCGCGCCCGATCCCTATCCGGAAAGCGCGCGCGGCAGCGGCGACGATCCCATCCTCGATGGTTTCACGCGGGCGCTGTCGGGGCTGTTCGTCGGCTACGCCCGCGACGAACTGGGCTTCAAGACCGACATGACCTACACGCTGCTGGCGAGCGACATCTCCTCGCGGTGGGAGTGGGGCGAACGACGCGAGCCGCCGGGCGTCAGCGGCGACCTCCGCGAATTGCTGGCGCTGAACCCGTCGTTCCGGCTGCTGGTGGTGCACGGCCGCACCGACCTGGTGACGCCTTACGGGGTCAGCCGCTATGTGCTCGATCACCTGCCCGATATTCCTCCCACCGAAGCGGGGGCGAAGGAGTTGGCCACCGCGGATCGGGTGCAGTAAGGTTTATCGCGGCGGCCACATGTTCTATTTCGATGCGGCCTCCCGCGCTGCCTTCGCAGCCGATGCGAGGGGGTTCTATCAAGCCGGGCCCTGATCGGTCTCCGCCGGGGAACTCATTCCTGCCCGCCGTGTTTAAGCCCTGCCGTTTCGCAACCGTTCGGGTGATCCCATGGCGCCGTGTCCCAACTGGAAGGGCTACCTCAAGCTGTCGCTGGTTTCGTGCTCCGTTGCCCTCTATTCGGCGACCTCGACGAGCCAGCGCGTCCGGCTCAACATCATCAACCGGACACCCGGCAATCGCGTGCACAATCAGGTGGTGGACGCGGAAACCGAGGAGTTGGTCGATGAGGACGACCGCGTGAAGGGCTATCAGGTCGAGAAAGGCCAGTACGTGCTGGTCGAAGACCAGGATTTCGACGGGGTGGCGCTGGAGAGCAACCACACCATCGACATCGAGGCATTCGTGCCTCGAAGCGAGGTCGACGAAATCTATCTGGACGAGGATTATTTCATCGCGCCCAACGACAAGGTCGGCGCCGAGGCATTCGCTGTCATTCGCGACGCAATGAAGAAGGAGGACCTGGTCGGCATCGCCCAGGTCGTTCTCTACCGCCGCGAGCGGATCCTGATGCTTTCGCCGCGCGGCGACGGGCTGATGGCGACAGCGTTGCGCTATCATTCGGAGGTTCGCGACGAGAAGGACTATTTCTCCGACATCCCGAATGTCAAAGTGCCGCACGACATGCTCGATCTCGCGGTCCACATCCTCAAGAGCAAGAAGCAACAATTCGATCCCGACAAGTTCGAGGACCGCTACGAGGACGCGCTGGTCAAGATGATCAAGGCCAAACACGCCGGCAAGCCGATCCCCAAGCTGGCCGAGGCCAAGCCGAGCAACGTCATCAACCTGATGGATGCGCTCAAGCGGAGCGTGAACGCCGTACATGGCAAGCCTGCCACCTCGCGCCGGGCGCCATCGCGGCGCACCAGCGGATCGCGCAAGCGGGCGGCGCATCCGCGAACCCGCGCCAAACGCGCCGGCTGACCGGCTTGAAGCATGGCGACGCTGCGGACCTACTGGAAGAAGCGCGACTTCGGCAAGACCGCCGAACCGCGCGGCACCGCCAGCCGCAAAAAAGGGTTTGGCTTCGTCATCCAGAAGCATGACGCGACGCGGCTGCACTACGATCTGCGTCTTGAACTCGACGGCGTGATGATGAGCTGGGCGGTGACTCGAGGCCCGAGCCTCGTGCCCGGCGACAAGCGCCTCGCCATCCACGTCGAGGATCACCCGATCGAATACAACAAGTTCGAAGGCATCATTCCCGACGACCAGTATGGCGGCGGCACCGTGATGGTCTGGGACCGCGGCACCTGGACGCCAGATCACGACCCGCGCAAGGGAATGAAAAAGGGCCACCTCGATTTCGAGCTGCATGGCGAAAAGCTGAACGGCCACTGGCATCTGGTGCGGATGCACAAGCGCCCCGGCGAGCGGCAGGAACCGTGGCTGCTGATCAAGGCGGCCGACGAATTCGCCCGCGAGCCGTCCGATCCGGACATCCTGGAGGCGATGGGCAATTCCGCCGCGAGCGGCCGCACCATGGAAGAGATCGCTGCCGATAAGAAGCGAGTCTGGCACTCCAACAAGAGCGCCAAGGAGCAATCCAAGGCCGCCAAAGCCGGACCGAAAAAATCCAGCGGGGGCAAGCCGCGCAAACCGGACAAAGCGCTCGGCCGTATCCCGGGCGCGCCCAAGAAGCGCCTGCCGGCGTTTGTCGAACCCGCTCTGGCCACGCTCAGCGCCAAAGCGCCCGACACCGACGGCTGGATTCATGAAATCAAATTCGACGGCTACCGCATCCAGGCGCGGATCGAGGACGGCGAGGTTGCGCTGAGAACCCGCAGCGGCCTGGACTGGACCCGCAAATTCGAGGCGGTGGCCGCCGCCTGCGTCGCGCTATCCGGTCACGACGCCATCCTCGACGGCGAAATCGCCTCGCTCGACGAGAACGGAGTTTCTGATTTTTCCGCCTTGCAGGATGACCTGAAAAGCGGCCGTCAGGACCGTATGGTCTATTACGTCTTCGATCTGCTGCATCTCGACGGCCATGACCTCACCGGCGTTCCGCTGATGGAGCGAAAGCGCCTGCTGACAGCCCTCCTAGCCAAGTTGCCTAAAAACAGCGCGATACGCCTGAGCGAGCATTTCGCGGAAGACGGCTCGACGATGCTCCGGCACGCCAGCCGACTTCATCTCGAAGGCATCATATCGAAGCGCGCCAACGGACCGTATCGCTCTGGCCGGAACGGCGACTGGCTGAAGACCAAATGCTCCAGCAGCCAGGAGTTCATCGTCATCGGCTACGAGCCCTCCGACAAGAGCGGCCGGCTGATCCGCTCGCTGTTGCTCGGCCACTACGAAAAGCGCCGATTGCGCTACGCTGGACGCATCGGCACCGGCTGGGGCCAGAAGCAAGAGCGCGACCTGCTGGGGCGGCTGAAGGCGGTGGCGCGGGCCGACACGCCGCTCGACAAAATCCCCGAGGAGGAGCGCAAACGCGGCGTCAACTGGCTTGAGCCCGAGGTCGTGGTCGAAGTCAACTTCCAGGGCTGGACCGGCGGCACCCTGGTGCGTCAGGGCTCGTTGAAGGGTGTGCGCGAGGACAAGCCGGCGAAGCAGGTGGTGCGCGAGGTCGAGCAGATGCCAGGAGCGTCAGGACAGATCGCGCAGACCGCGGCGAAGGCCGGCAAAGCCAAGCAGGCCGCTAAGAAATCCGGAAAATCGCGGGCAGGCAATGTCGCCGGCGTCGCGCTAACCCATCCCGATCGCGTCTACTGGGAGGACGCCGGCGTCACCAAGCAGATGCTGGCCGAATATTACACGCAGGTGTGGGACTGGATGGCGCCCCATGTCACCGGCCGCGTATTGTCGTTGTTGCGGTGTCCCGACGGTGCGTCCGGGCAATGCTTCTTCCAGAAGCACGCGTCCGCCGGCATCAACTCCACGCATCTGCTGTCCGTGCCCGACGGCGGCGACAAATCCATCGCCGTCGATGGCGCCGAGGGCTTGGTGTCGCTGGCCCAGGCCGGCGTGCTGGAGGTGCACGTACGCGGATCACGCACCGACAATCTGGAGCAGGCCGACCGGCTGGTGTTCGATCTCGATCCCGGTCCGGGCGTGGCATGGAAGAACACGATCGCGGCGGCCCGCGAGGTTCGCCAGCGGCTGCGCGGCCTGAAGCTGGAAAGTTTCGTGAAGACCACCGGCGGCAAGGGATTGCATGTGGTGCTGCCGATCAAGCCTGTTCCGTGGGACGACGCCAAGGATTTCTGCCGCGGCCTCGCGGAGCAAATGGCGAAGGATCATCCCGCCCGCTTCACTGCGACGATCAAGAAGGTCGCGCGCGACGGCCGCATCTTCATCGACTATCTGCGCAACAGCCGGGAGGCCACCGCCATCGCGCCCTATTCGACACGCGCGCGGCCCGGCGCAACAGTCTCGGCGCCACTGACCTGGGAGGAACTGGGTACACAGAAAACGCCGAACGCCTTCACGGTGGAGAATTTTCAGAAGCGTCTTGCGAGGCTGCGCCGCGATCCTTGGGCCAAAATCGGCTCTATCAAGCAGGCGCTGCCGGCTAAGCGCCAAATGTCTTAGGCGCCGAGCGTCTTGAGCACGCGCTCCAGGTCGTCCTTGGCAAACGGCTTTTGCAGCACGGGCCGGCCGCGGTAGCACTCAGGCAGACCGCGCTCGCCGTAGCCGGTTGCAAAAATGAACGGCACGCTTTTAGCAATCAGCGCTGCCGCGACCGGAAACGCGCTCTCGCCATGCAGATGGACGTCGAGAATGGCCAGATCGAAGGTTTCGCGCTCGACCGCGGCCAGCGCTTCCTTGAGACGCGGTACGATCGCCGCCACCTCATGGCCCAAATCCCCGAGCATGTCCTCAAGCAGCATGCCGATCAGCATCTCATCCTCGACCACGAGGATGCGGCGCTTGGCAGCGGCAGGCGGCGTTCCTGTCATCAGAATCGAATCCTCCGCAACATTGCCGTTCGACATGCTTGCCGATCCGCCCGGATCGAACAAGCCGTCGTTATCCGACGTGTCCATGCGAATATCCCCGCGAATGGCCTAAATTAACCTTTGAATCCCGAAAAAGTTCCATCGGGCAACAGACGCATAGACGATTCGCGGCGATTTGTTGCAGCGCGGAACCATGCCATCGGCCAGCCGTTGGGTAGGCATCAAACCAACCAACGGAGGTCATGAGATGGACTGGAATCGCGTCGAAGGAAACTGGAAGCAGGTCAAGGGTCAGGTCAAGGAGCAGTGGGGCAAGTTGACCGACGACGATCTGGACGTCGTCGAAGGCAAGCGCGACCAGCTTACGGGCAAGATCCAGGAGCGTTACGGCATCGCCAAGGATCAGGTCACCAAGGATATCGACACCTGGTACGGCACCCAGAAGTGGTAGACGTTCCGTAACAGGAACGGATGTAAAGCGGGCTCCTTCGGGAGCCCGTTTTGCTAAGGCAGGCTCCCTTCCGCGTCTGTTTTGCTGTAAGTGGGGCACGCATGACCGCCCCCGACGACACCAAGAGCCACACCGTTGCCGACCACCAACTGGGAACGGATTTGGCGCATATCCATGATGGCAACGCCGACCACGACCACGACGATTTCGTCGATGGCCCGATTGAGGACAACCCGCTCTGGATCGCTGACAATGTAACGCTGACCAGCGTCGGCATCGACATCGGCTCGGCGGGTACGCAGGTCATCTTCTCGAAGGTCCACCTGCGGCGGCTGAGCGAGCAATTGACCAGCCGCTATTATGTGGTCGGACGCGAGACGCTGTTTCGCTCGCCGGTCGCGCTGACCCCTTATCAGAGCGAAGAGCGCATCGACGACCTGAAACTCCGCGCCATCATTGCCGATGCCTATAGAGACGCAGCGATCGACGCTAAGGACATCGACACCGGCGTCGTGATCCTGACCGGCGAGGCGCTGCGCCGCGACAACGCCCAGGCCATCGCGGGACTCCTGGCCGAGCAAGGTGGCGACTTCGTCACCGCCACCGCCGGTCATCACATGGAAGCGATGCTGGCCGGCTATGGCTCCGGCGCCGCGCGGGTGTCATCCGACCAGGGCAAGCGCATTCTCAATATCGACATCGGCGGCGGCACGACCAAGCTCGCGCTGGTCGAGAACGGCCGCGTCATCGCCACGGCAGCCATTCACATTGGTGGGCGGCTGCAGGTGGTCGATGGCGACGGCCTGATCATCCGCCTCGATCCCGCCGGCCAGCACCATGCCGCGCAGGCAGGCTTTCACTGGCATAAGGGCGACCAAGCCGATCCGTCTGCGCTCGACAAGGTCGCAAATTATATGGCCGACGCGCTGGTGGCCGCGATCCGCATGCGGCCGCTGCCGCCGCCGCTGAAGGATTTGTACCTAACCGATCCGATCGCCGAACTCGGCGCCATTGATGGCGTGATGTTTTCCGGCGGCGTGGGTGAATACGTCTATGGCCGCGAGGACCGCGACTTCGGCGATATGGGCCGGCGGCTCGGCGCCGCTGTGCGCAAACGCTTTGATGCCGGTGCGCTGCCGTGGCCCCTGCTGCCCGCCGGCGAGTGCATCCGCGCCACGGCGCTCGGGGCGTCGGAATACAGCGTCCAGCTTTCCGGCAACACCAGCACCATCACCAATCCGGGTGCGCTGCTACCGCGCCGCAACCTCCAGGTGCTGCAGGCGCCCTACGTCTGCGAGGAGACGATCGATCCGGACAAACTCGCGGAGGCGATCCGCGGCCACTTCACCGCATTCGACCTCACCGAAGGCGAAGCCGACGTGGCGCTGGCGCTGCGCTGGCTCGGCGCGCCCTCCTACGAGCGCATCTTCGCGTTCGCGCAGGGAATCGTGCGCGGCATTCCCAAAACCATCGCGAACAAGACGCCGCTCTACATCATGCTCGACGGCGACGTGGCTCAGACTCTCGGCTCAATCCTGCGCGAAGAACTCGATGTCCAGAACGAAATCCTCTGCATCGACGGAGTCGTGCTTTGGGATTTCGACTACATCGATCTCGGCCGCATCCGCCTGCCCTCGATGACTGTCCCGGTGACGATCAAATCATTGGTGTTCAGCGAGGACCCGCGGCTGCCGCGCGGTCAGGCGCACCTGCACCATGACCATAACCATCACCACGGTCATAGCCACGATCATGGTCACAGCCACGGCCATCATCACCATGACCACCGCTGACCGATAGGCTATTCTCCCGGCAACGCTGGCAAACAGCGGCACGCCGGGAGGACTATCGATGCGAGTTTTCAAACTCATGATCGCGGCAGTCTTCGCCGCCGCGGCACTGTCCGCGCCAGCCTTCGCGCAATCGTCCCGGCAGATCAAATTCATCGTGCCCTTCCCCGCTGGCGGCGGCGGCGATGTACTCACCCGCATAGTCGCCGAGAAGTGGGCCCAGGCGTATGGCGTCGCCACGGTCATCGAGAACCGCCCGGGCGCCGCAACCGTGCTCGGCGCCGAGGCGACCTTCCGCGCCGCGCCCGACGGCAACACCCTCGGCACCGTCGCCAACTCGTTCATCATCCACCCGAACTTCAAGAAGCTGAGCTACGATCCGCTGACCGGCTTCGAGCCGGTCTGCCTGCTGGCTAGTTCACCGCAGGTCATCGTCGTCAGCAACGCGTCGCCCTACAAGACGCTGAAAGAATGGCTCGATGCCGCCCGCGCCAGGCCTGGCGAACTGACCCACGCCAGCGTCGGCCCCGCGAGCCCGCAACACATCGCCTTCGAGCAGCTCAAATTGCTCGCCAAGGTGAGCATCACGTTCGTGCCGTTCAACGGCAACACACCGGCGTTGAATGCGTTGCTCGGCGATCATGTCGGCAGCGTCATGTCGAACTACTCGGAAGCCGCCGAACTGGTGAAATCCGGCAAGCTGCGCGCGCTGGCCGTCGCCAGCGGCAAGCGCGTCGGAGGCTGGCCGGACGTGCCGACCGTCGCCGAGCAAGGGTTCAAGGACTATTCGGTCGAGGCCTGGTACGGACTGGTCGCCCCGGCAAAAACGCCGAAGGAACAGGTCGCCGAACTCGCGAAATGGTGCGCCGGAGCAATGAGCGCGCCCGAACTCAAGGCGAAGTGGGAGGCTCAAGGGCTCACGCCGGCTGGCAGCACATCCGAGCAATTCGCCGCGCACTTGCGGAAGCAATCGGAGGACTATGCGCGCGTGATCCGCGAGGCCAACATCAAGGGCGAGTAGCCTTGAAACCTCTCCGCTGTCATTCCGGACGCCGTCAAGCGGCGATCCAGAATCCAGAGGCATCAGGATTTGCTCCTCTTCTGGATTCCGGGTTCGCGCCTACGGCGCGCCCCGGAATGATCGCGGAGAGAATTTCAGCGGGCCGCTAGGAAATCTTTTCCACCGCGCGGCGGACGCGGTCCTTGATGACGACGCCGTCCTTCTCCGGCAACAAGCGCGGAGGATCGTCGCGCGTGATGGCGACGCGGGCGAACAGCGACCGATCCGAGGTCGCAAGCAGCCCGGCCAGCTCCTTCAGACCCGCCTCGTCGGCGACATCCACGACACGTTCGATGCCGCAGCCGCGCGCCACCGCGAGCAGATCGACGCCGCCGCTGGTGTGGCTCTCCTGCATGCCGGTCTCGCCGTAAAGGCCGTTGTCGAACACCACGATGGCGAGATTTTTCGGCTTCTGCACGCCGATCGTCGCGAGGCTTCCCATTCCCATCAGCATCTCGCCGTCGCCGGTGATGACGGCGACGCGGGCCTCCGGCTTCGCCAGCGCCAGCCCAAGCCCGATCATGGCGGCGCCGCCCATCGCGCCCCAGAGGTAGAAGTTGCGGTCGTCATCTCCGGCGGCGAACGCGTCCCAGGTGCAGGAGCCGAGCCCCGGCACCAGGACCAGATTGTTCGGGCGGCCGGCGAGCAAGGTCGCCATCGCGGCGCGGCGTTCGAACATCACTTCACCCAGACCTTTCGGCCGATCAGCTTCTGCGACAGCAGCACCGCCGCCGCGCGGTCGTCGCCGAAGGCAAGCTGCAGCGCGTTCTGCACCGCGGGCACCACCGCATCGGGCGTCTCGACCTTGGCGACATGGGTGTCGCACAGCTTCAGCACGGGATCGACGATGGAGCCCATCGGCTCCTGCCAGGGATTGAACTCCTCCCACTCGCCGCGCATCGTCACCAGCATCAGCATGGGAAATCGGCAGGCGCGGATCAGCGACAGCATGTTGACGCAATTGCCGACGCCGCTCGATTGCATGAGAAGCGCCGAGCGCTGCCCGCCGAGCCAGGCGCCAGCGGCCATCGCGATGCCCTCCTCCTCGGTGGTCAGCACCACGTCACGGATATCGGGATCGGCCTTGCAGCGCGCGATCAGCCGCGAATGGCCGGCGTCGGGCACGTAACCGACCTGGCGGATGCCGGCGCCCTTGAGCGCGTCGAACAACTGGTCTTGCCAGGGCTGGGGGTCTCGATCTGATGTCGCTGTCACCGGCGCCTCCCTGCATCCTGCATAGCGGGCTCGTTTCAGCTTCGCCAGGGCAGATCACCGGCATCCTCGACGAATAGCCAGGCGCCGGCGCCAAGCTCTTCGGGAAACGGCGCCACCAGCGCCGCGCCGAGCCGGCGCGACGCCATGCGCTCCTGCCGCAGCAAATCTTCGACCGCGGCCAGCGACCGCACCCGCACCGCGTAGGCGCCCATGAACGGCAGTCCGGGGATCGCGAGGTCGGGAAACATCGCGGCAAAGGCGTCGGCCGTGCACAGTTGCACCTGTCCCCGGTCAAGAACGATGGCTTGGCCGAATTGGGTCGGCCGGGCCGCGTGGCCGGTGAACCGCACGAAGCGGCTCGCGGCTTCGCCGATATCGGCACTGACCACCACCAGATCGACCAGCCCCAACGCCCCGTTGCGGTGCGTCAGCCAGCGCGGCTGCCACACCGTGTTCTCGGTGCGGTGCGCCAGCATCTGGATGCGCCCCTCCGCCATCGCGACGCGATCGAGCCGCACCACCGTGAAGGCGGCGACGTCCGGCCCGGTCACGGTTTCCACCGGACGCTGGAACTGCACCAGCGGACGCATGGCAAACCCCGCCCCGGTCAGCCGCTTGTGCTGCCCCTCCGCGTCCGCGATCGAGAACGCGGCGAGATGCACGCCGGCATGACCCGCGAGCGACGCCTCGAACTCGCGGCCAAGCGGCGTGTCGGCGGTCTTGAACAGCACCTCCACATAGCCACGGCTGAACATGGCGGTGACGTTGCCGGTGCCGGTCGGCGTGCCGTCGGGATTGGACTGGATCGACACCGGGGTCGGCGCGAAGCCAGCGCGCGCCAGAGCCTTGGAAGCGGCCGCCGGGTCGCTGACGAAATGCCCCACGTGGTCGAGGAATATTTCGCCGCCAATCGGCAGTTGGCGGTCGATTTCGGTGTTTGAAACGCGGGTCGCGGTCAAAGCCTGCTCCGTCTTGTCGCGGCTGTTTCCTCAGCAGCTCTGCTAGCATATTAAGCATGCCACACGCCGTGCCGGCCGAGGATAAGAAATGAATCGACGCGATTTTCTCCAATACGGGCTGGCCTCGTTCGCAGCCGCCGCTCTCCCGCTTCCGGCCTTTGCCGCGTTTCCGGAACGGCCGATCAAGCTGATCGTGCCGTTCTCGCCCGGCGGCGCGACCGACGTGGTCGGCAGGCTTTGGGCCGAACGGATGAAAACGAAGTTCGGGACGGTGGTGATCGAGAACAAGGGCGGCGGCGGCGGCGTGATCGGAGCGACTGAAGTCGCGCGTTCGACGCCCAACGGCGAGACGCTGCTGTTCGGCAACTCCAGCACCCAAGTCATCATTCCGGCCATCGCCGAGAAGCCGCCCTACGATCCGGTGAAGGATTTCCAGGCGGTCTACATGATGGCGATCTCGCCGACCTGCATCGTCGTGCATGAGTCGGTGCCGGTCAAAACTCTCAAGGAGTTCATCGACTACGCGCGCGCCAATCCTGCCAAGCTGTCCTACGGATCGGCCGGCGCCGGCACCATGACCAATCTGTCGGGCGAACTTTTCAAGGAGTTGATCGGGGCGCAGGGAATCACTCACATCCCCTACAAGGGCTCGGCGCCCGGCGTCACCGACCTGGCGTCCGGACACATCCCGATGATGACGCCGAATGTCGGCGGGCCGCTGCTGCAATTCCATGCCACCGGCAAGGTCCGTATCCTGGCGATCGCCGCCAACAAGCGGCTCGCCGCGGCGCCGGACATCCCGACCGCCGTCGAAGCCGGATTACCGGGCATGGTCGCCGCAAACTTCAACGGCCTCTTCGCGCCGGTCGGCGTGCCGAAGGACGTCGTCAAGGCGCTTGCCGACGAGACGAAGGCCGCGATGGCCGACCGGCAGTTGCAGGATCTGATGATCAAGTCGGGCTTCGAGCCGGTGCTCGATTCCGGACCGGAGCCGGCGCAGAAGGAAGTCGAGAGCGAGTACGCGCGCTGGACGCCAATCATCAAGAAAATCGGATTCAAAGTGCAGTAATGGGAGAGCGCCTGATGAATCGCCGCAATGTTTTGAAATTCGGCCTTGCCGCTTCAGCCAGCGCGTTGGCGACGCCGGGTGCGCTCGCTCAAGCTGCGTTTCCAAGCCGCCCGATCAAGCTCGTGGTGCCGTTTTCGGCCGGAGGCGTGAACGACGTCATCGGGCGGCATTGGGCCGAGCGGATGAAGCCGGTGCTTGGATCGGTTTTCGTCGAGAACGTCGGCGGCGCCGGCGGCACGCTAGGCGTGATGGAAGTGAAGCGCTCTGAGCCGGACGGTCACACGCTGGTTCTTGGCAGCACCAGCACGATGGTGCTGAATTCTATGACCATGAGCAACGTGGGCTACGATACCAAAAAGGACTTCGTGCCCATTGCCATCTTCTCGGTCAGCACGACATCGATCGCTGTCCACCCCTCGGTGCCCGCGAAAAATGTCCAGGAACTGATCGCCTACGTCAAAGCCAACACCGGCAAGCTGTCGTACGGCTCGGCTGGAGCCGGAACAATGAGCCATCTGTCCGGCGAACTGTTCAAGCTCCGTACCGGCATGACAGACGTGGTGCACGTGCCCTACAAAGGCGCAGGCCCCGGCATCGCCGATCTGGTCAGCGGGCACATCCCGATCATGTCGCCCAACATCAGCGGCCAGCTCCTCCAGTTGCACCAGACGGGCAAAATTCGGATCGTCGCGATCAACGGCAAGGAGCGCCTGAAAGGCGCGCCGGATATCCCGACCGCCATCGAGCAGGGCGTGCCGAACATGGTTGGACAGTTGTTCCTCGGTATCTACGCGCCCGCCGCGACACCCAAGGCCGCCATCGATACAATTTCGGCGGCGACCAAAAAGGCCGTCGATAATCCGGACTTCGAGAATATCCTGACCGCCGCGGGCTTCGAGCCGGCGCCATACTTCACCGCGGATTCCGCGCGGCGCTACATGGACGAAGAATCCGAGCGCTGGAAGCCGGTGGTCGACGCGATCGGACTCAAGGCGAAATAATCAGGAAGCGGCTTCCTCGACGCGCTCCTGCGCCAGCTTGCGCAAGGCGTTGCGGTCGACCTTGTTGGTCGAAGCAAGCGGCAACTCGTCGACGAACCAGACGAAGCGCGGGTGTTGATACGCCGGCGCGTTCTTCAGGGCATATTTCTTGATCGCATCCTCGGTCGGCTTGTGGCCGGCCTTGGGGATGATGAAGGCGACCGGCTTGGTCCCTTTGATGTCGTCATCGATCGGGATCACCACCGCCTGCCCGACGTCGGGGTGCTTCTCCAGCATGCGCTCGACATCGGTTGGATAGATGTTCTCGCCGCCGGAGACGAACATGTCGTCGCTGCGCCCGACGAAATAAAAGAAGTTATCCTTGTCGCGGCGGAGTACGTCGCCGGTGATGTAGAAGCCGTCCTTGGTGAACGGCTTGATCTTCGGACGCTTGTGATAGCCGTTCATCAGCGCCGGAGATTTCATCTCCAGCACACCCTGCGTCGCCTTCTTGTGCTTGCCGTTCGCCAGACGGAGCCGGACCTTCGGATGCGGCGCCCCGACCGAACTTTCCGGCTGCTTCAGGCCATCCGGATGCGGCCCGAACACGACAGGCCCCGCCTCGGTCGTGCCGTAGGCGTTGGTGAGCTTGGCCTTCGGAAACGCCTTGTGTGTCGCTTCCATCAGGCTGGCGCTGACCGGCGCCGAGCCCATTCGGATGAATTCGACACTGGAGACGTCAGTGGCGGCGAGCGTCTTATGCTCGCGCAGCATCATGGCAATCATCGGCGGAACCGCCGTGAGCCAGGTCGGACGATAGCGGCCGATCGCCTCGATGTACGCCTTCGCGTCGAACTTCGGCAGCAGCACGATGGTCGCGTGCGCGGCGCAGGCGAGCTTGGTCAGCGCCAGCGCATTCATGTGGTAGAGCGGCGCGGCGATCAGATAGCGGTGCTGTTCAAGATCGGGCGTCAGCCGCGTCTCCACCACCCAGATGTGGCTCTGGTGCGAGAGCACCACACCCTTCGGCATGCCGGTCGAGCCCGACGTATAGAGGAACATCGCAGGCTCGGCCTTTTTCGGCTTCACGGTGGTGAAGCCGCCCGGCTCGACGAACCGGCCGAAGCCGCCGTCGCCGAACATCACGACCGGCAAATCTTCCGGACAATCCTCTCGGCTCGCGCGATCGCAGAACACCAGCTTGGCGCCCGCGTCCTTGATGATGAGACCGATGGTCTGCTTGGGGAACCGGTAGTTCACCGGCACCGCGACCAGACCGGCGCGCATGATGCCGAAATAGGCCGCGATGTATTCGGCCCGGTTCGCCGACAGGATCGCGATGCGGTCGCCGCGCTTGAAGCCGCGCTTGGCCAGCGCGCGCGCCACGCCAACCGTCATCGCATCGAGTTCGAGATAGGTGTACTCGGTCGGCACCTCTTCGCCGCCGAGGTCGATGATCGCGACCTTGGTGAGGTCACGGTCGCGACGGATCAGGTCGCCGAGATTCGTAAACTGCGCCATTCAACAATCAACGAAGTTGGTGTTCACCGCGAAGGCGAAGCTAAAGTTCGTCATGGCCGGGCTGGTCCAGGCCATCCCCGTCCTGCTTCGCAGCCAAGCAAAGCGTGGATGCCCGGCACAAGGCCGCGCATGACGTGGAAAGGATTGCGTCCCACCCACACGATCATGCCTTCGGCGGCGGCGGAGGCGCGGTAAAATAGGTGCCACGGCCGCTGGCGAGCAGCTTGCCCTGCGCGTCGAAGATGGACGCCTCGGCGGTGGAGAACTGGCCGCCCATGCGGATCGCCTTGCCCTTGATGGTCAGGTCGCCCGGCAGCGCGATCGCGTGATAGTCGACGCGCATGTCGATGGTCGGTACGCCGCGGCCAAGCTTTCGCACCATCGCCCAGTCGGCGCCGAGATCGACCAGCGCCGCCAGAATACCGCCGTGGGTGAAGCGGCGCTCGATGTTGACCACCCACTCCTCGCGCCACGTCGCCTTCAGCTCGATGCCGTCGTCGTGGACGGCAATCACCTTGAGGCCGAGCCATTTGTGATACGGCGCGCGGGTGACGATTTCCTCGATCTGCTCCAGCGTCAGGTCGGCGCCGGGATTTTTGGGCTTGTCGTTCATGGCGTCACCACCACCTTGCCGAAAATCTCGCGGTCCTGAATCAGGCGCAAGCCCTCGGCGGCCTGCTCCAGCGGCAGCACCTTGTCGATCACCGGCTTGATCTTGCCCTGCTGGATCAACTCCATCAGCCCGGCCAGATTGTCGTCGTAGAAGCTGTTGGAGCCCTTGATCTCGATCTCGAAGCTCCAGACGTAACGCAGATCCTCTTTCGGATCGTGTCCCGCGGTCGCGCCGCAGACCAACAGCTTGCCGCCGCGCTTGATGCAGCGCAGCGACGGCACCCAGGTGTCGCCGCCGGTGAAGTTCACCACCACATCGACGCCGCCTTCATACGAGCGCCGCTGCGGCTTGCCGTATTTCTCGACCGCCCATTTCGACCAGTCGACCTTGGTGTAATCGACGACCTCGTCGGCGCCGAGCTCCTTGAGCCGGCGCATCTTGTCCTCGCTGGAGGCGCAGGCGATTACCTCGGCGCCCAGCAGCTTCGCCAGGATCACGCAGCCGGTGCCGACGCCGCCCGAAGCGCCGAGCACGATGACACGATCGCCCGCCTTCACGGTCTTGTGGGTGATCAGCATGCGGTGCGCGGTGCCATAGGCGACCGGCAGCGACGCCGCGTCCTCGAAGCTGACGCCGTTGGGCATGGCGACAAGCTGGTCGGCAGCGACAAGGCAGTATTCCGCCATGCCGCCGTCGAGCATCTCGCCCATCAGGCCCTTCTTCTTGTTGACCGGGTTGACCAGCACGCGGTCGCCCGCTTTCCACTTGGTCACGCCGGGACCGACCTCGGCGATCTCGCCGGCCATGTCGAGACCGATGATGACCGGGAACGGCACCTTGATGCCGGGCATGCCTTTGACGGTGAACACGTCATGATAATTGAAAGAGGAGGCGCGCACGCGGATGACCACGTGCCCCTCCACCGGCTGCGGCATCGGATAATCGGCAACCACTTCCAGATCGCCAAGCGCACCGTGCTTGCGCAGCACCAAAGCCTTCATCGTCTTACTCAAAACGGAAAATCCTTTTACTCGGCAATCTCCAGGACCCTGTTGACGTGCGTGGAAATGCGTTGGCGCTCGACGCCGTAAACGTGGATGGAGATAGCAGGCGTCGTGCCGGCATTTCCGAGCCTGTGGATTTGTTCAAGTCCTGCTCCGGCGAAGCAACTATATCCGGGATTACGCACCGTGGTGCAAATCGGTTTGGCCTTCGAACGGGTCGCATCGAGGGCATAAACGGTTTCCCGCAACGGCCCGTCGTGGACCGCGTAGGCGCACCAGGTGTCATGGGCGTGCGTCGGACTGAACTGACCCGCACCCCAGACGATCGCCAGGATCGTAAAGCGGCCAAACGGGTCGCTGTAGACGACGTGGCGCGCGTAACAATCTTCCTTCGGCTCGCGCTGTTCCGCCGTCAGCAGGTCGGGATCGGCGGCCGCACGCTCCAAAGCCGCTCGAATTCGCGGCTCCATGTCCACAGCGTCGGCGCAGGCGAGGCTGATCTCGACCGCCAACGCACCCAGACTTCCGGCGCGGCGTGAAGGCGCCGCGGCGGAATGTTCGACAGAAACAGGCTGAAGCTGTGCCATTGGAAAACCTGATAGAATGATTCGTTCGATCAGAGCGTAATTTATAGCATAAGATTACTGCGTATGACAACAATACCAGTATATTTCTACTGTATATGCATATTTTTTTAGCATGAGACTATCGTCGCCTGCCAGCTTTTTAGCCAGCGTTTCGCCCGGCGCGCTCCGGAATGACGGGGGCGGTTGGCGAACCTCAGAGCGCCGCCAGGAACTGCGCCAGATGGCCCTTCCAGATCGCCGCGTTGGTCGCGTTCTGGTGGCCTTGCGAGCGGGCCGATGCCGGCACCACAACCGAGCGCGCATTCTTGATGCGCGCAACGCCCGCCTCCAGCACGCCCAGTTCGGGCGGGTTGATCGCATCGTCGGCGAAATTGATGGCGAGGAGGCGCGCCTTGATGGTTTCGAGATCGGCGGACGGATCGTAATCCATCAGCGACTCGATCTGGTAGAGGCGGTTGTTGGCGTCGCCCTTCTTCGCATTCTCCACCAACTGGCGATAGAACGCATCGGCCTGCTCGCGGGTCGCGCCGCGCTCCTGGATGCGGACCACGTTCTGGGTGAACAGCGCGGACAGCGGCGCGACGCGGACCCAGTTGGTCGGCTGCGTCTCGTAGTCGCCGTTGTTCCATTCCGGATCGTTGCGGATCGCCTCGACGTTGATCTTGCGCTGCATCCAGTTGCGCCCGCTCATCGGGCCGGGCTGGCTCGCCACCGGCACGAGCGCATCCATGAAGTCCGGGAACATCTCGCCGAACAGCCAGGTCAGCATGCCGCCGAGCGACAGCCCCATCACCAGCTTGAGATGCGGGATGTTCAGCCCCTCGGTGATCAGCCGATGCTGCGCCACCGCGACATCATGCAGCCGATAATGCGGAAACCGAGCGCGAAGTCCGTCACTCGGCTTGCTGGACCGGCCAAAGCCGATGATGTCGGGAATGATGATGAAATGCCGCGCGGCGTCGAGCGGCTGGCCTGGACCGAACAGTTCGCCGGCCAACGCCGGCTCCAGCCAGGTCTTGGCGCTGCCGGTGGTGTTGTGGATCAGCAGCACCGCGTCGGCGCCGGGCGTTCCCAGCGTCAGACAGTGCTGGCGCAACTCGGGCAAGGTCTCGCCGCTGGCGAAACGAAAGTCGCGGATGATGAAATCGCTTTCGCGGAGATGGGGCCAGCCGGTTTCGGTCATCGGGCCGGGATAGCCGAAGGGCTGTTCGATGGAAAGCCGCGGCCCGCCCGGCTGTCATTCTCCCCAGCCGAGCTGGCCGCCCGGCTGTCATGCCAGCCTAGCCGCGTGCTGAGTTGCCGCGCGCGCTGCACGTCAGTAGGTTAGCCCCGCAACAACGCCCTGCCGGGCTGGAGACCATTGATATGCAAGAGAATTTCCGCCAATTCCTCGACCGGCTGCGGCAGGCCGGCGAGCTTGTGGACCTGCGCCAGCCGGTCGATATCCGGCACATTTCGACTCTGGTCGATCAGGCCAAGACCGCGCTCTATTTCCACAATGTCATCGGCTACGACGTACCGGTTGTGTCGGGCATCGTCCGCACCAAAGAACGCGCCACGATGTCGATGGGCTGCCAGACCTTCGGCGAGATCGAGCACAAGCTCGCCGCCGCCATCGCAAAGCCGATCTCGCCGAAGTACGTGCAGGGTTCGCCGACACGCGAAGTCGTGATGGAAGGCGACGACGTCGACCTGTTCAAACTGCCTATCCCGATGTCGTCGATCTACGACGGCGGCCCGATGATCACCGCAGGGCTCGTGATGGCGAAGGATCCCGAACTCGGCATCAACAGCGGCGTCTATCGGCTTATCGTCAAGGAAAAGGCGCTCACTGGCATCGACATAGTCACGCCGAACAACATGCGCCTGTTCGCCCAGCGCGCGCTTGAGCGCGGCGAACCGCTGCCGATCTCGATCTCGATCGGAACGCACCCCTTCGAGTTTGCGGGCGCAGGCTTCCGTGCGCCGCTCGGCGTGGACGAGATGGGCATCGCCGGCGGACTTCGCGGCGAGGCGGTGCAGCTTGCGCCCTGCTCCACCATCGACGTGCCTTACATCGCCGACGCCGAGATCGTGCTGGAGGCCGAAATCTTGCCGACCGGCTGGACCTGGCCGGAGGGCCGGTTCGGCGAGTTCACGCGGCTGATGGGCGGGCTGCACTGGAACCCGCTTGTGCGCATCAAGGCCGTCGCGATGCGCAAGGACGCGGTCTACTACAACCTGCACATGCCGTGGGAGAACACCTGGCTCGCGGCGCCGACGCGCTACACCGCGATCCGGCAGGCGCTGAAGACCGCCAACGTGCAGGTCACCGGCCTCAACGTCACGCTCGGCGGCTGCGCCTTCTGGCACGCGGTGGTGCAGATCAAGAAGGGCGCGGCCGGCGACGGCAAGAACGCGCTGCTCGCGGCACTGTCGGTGATGGACCTCAAGCATGTCGTGGTGATCGACGACGACATCGACATCAACAATCCCGACGACGTCGAATGGGCGATTGCCACGCGCGTCCAGGGTGACAAGGACATCATGATCATTCCAGGCGCGCGGGCGAAGCCGCTTGACCCGAGCCTGCTGCAAGGCGCCGGCGTCGTGCCGATCGGCACGAAAGTCGGAATCGACGCGACGATGCCGGAGCACATTCCGAAGGAGCATTACGAGCGCATCACCTACGCCTATGCCGACACCGCGAAGGTGGCCGATTACGTCAAGGGCAAGACGGACAGCGCCGGCAAGCACGGCGCCGGCCCCGAGATCGAAGCGCTGGGGGTGAAAATCCTCGCCGCTATCGACAAGGAGCCGCTGTACTACACCGACATCGCCGAGCGGTTCGCGGATTATGACTTCAACACCGTGGCGCGGGCGATCGGCTATCTGCACCAGACCGAAAAGCTGTGGCAGGACCCGAAGGGCAAGATGTGCGTGCGCGGCAGCAAATTCGCGGCGGTGCTGCCGGCGAAGAAGTAAGCGTGCATTCAACCTTGCGCATGCAGCGAGCACGTTCCCTCCCCCGCTCGCGGGGGAGGGTTAGGGAGAGGGACTGACGAACTCAGGCGATGCGGACCCCCTCTCCACCTCTCCCCCGCAAGCGGGGGAGAGTGCAGGCAATGCCCTTTGCAAGCTCCCTACAGACAGACAAACCGAACATGATCATCGACACCCACTGCCACGTCATCGCCACCGACACCAAGAAATACCCGCTCAAGCCTTTGTTCGGGAAACAGTCGGCATGGTCGGCCGAGCATCCGCTCGACTATCCCGACATGGTGGCCGCCGACAAAGCCGCCGGCGTGGCGAAGGCCGTGCTGGTGCAGGCGTCGTCGGCCTACGGCTCCGACAATTCCTACGTCGCGGATTCGGTGGCGGCGCATCCGGAGCTCTTCACCGGCATATTCTCGATCGACGTGGTGGCGCCCGATGCCGTCTTGAAGATGAAGCACTGGATGGGCAAGGGCCTGACCGGCATGCGCATCTTCACATCGGGCTCGACCCACGCCGAGCAGGAGACCTTCTTCGCCGACGCGGCGGCCTTCCCGGTCTGGCAATACGCCAGCGACGAGGGACTGTCGGTCTGCATGCAGATGCGGATCGTCGGACTGCCGCTCTTGGAAACCGTCATCCAGAGATTTCCGAAGGTCCGCATCATCCTCGACCACTTCGCCCGCGCCGAGGCCGCCGAGGGCGCGCCGTTTCCCTCCGCCGCGCCGCTGTGGGCGCTGGCAAAATATCCGAACGTCTATCTCAAGCTCACTCACCGGCCCATCGAGCAATCGGTTATGGGCCAGTCGACGCCGAGGGCGTTCCTCGGCAAGGCCGTCGGCGAGTTCGGCGCGAGCCGGATCTGCTGGGGTTCCAACTTTCCGGCGGCCAAGCCGCCACTGCCGGAACTGATCGAGATGGCCCGCAAGGCCCTCGATTTCCTGCCGCAAGACGATCAAGATCAAATCTTCTACAAGACCGCGCTGGCCCTCTATCCGGCGCTGAACAACAACTGACCTCGTCACTCCGGGGCCCGAGCGCGGCGAGGAGCCCGGAATACAGCGACCAGGTCGCTCATCTGGATTCCGGGCTCGCCGCTTTCGCGGCGCCCCGGAATGACGCAGAATTGGCCGATAACCAAATGGGAGTGACGCCGTGCTGACCCGTCCCGACAAGATGAAGCTCCACACGCTGCTCGGCAGCTATCCCAACGCGGTCGCACTGAAAGACGGGCGGGTGAAGTCCGACCTGATCGAATTCGATTTTCCGGATTACCCGGTGCCGAACCGCGGCTTCAAGCCGATGGTGCGCGAACACAAATTTGACTGCGGCGAGCTCGCCATCGTGACGTTCCTGCAGGCCCGCGAGTTTGGCCTGCCCTACACGCTGCTGCCGGCCACGGTGGTCGGGCGCGGGCAGCTTCACACCGTCGCCTACAACTCCGAGCGCGGTCCGATGAAGCCGTCCGATCTCAACGGCAAAAAATTCGGCGTCCGCTCCTACACGCAGACCACTGGCATCTGGGTGCGCGGCATCCTGGCCGAGAGTTACGGCGTCGACTGGTCCAAGGTGGAAATCACCACCATGGAGGACCCGCATGTGGCGCAGTACAAGGACCCATCGTTCGTCAAGCGCGCGCCGGAGAGCAAGCAGTTGCCGCAAATGCTGATCGACGGCGAACTCGGCGCCGCCCTAATCGGCGACAAGTTCCCCGATCCGCGCTTCAAGACGCTGGTGCCGGACGCCGAGAACGCCAACAAGACCTGGGCGGCGGAACACGGCGGCGTCGCGATCAACCACATGGTGGTGGTGCGCGACACGATCGCGAAGGATCGCCCCGACGTGGTCGAGGAGCTTTTCCGCTGTGTTAAGGCGGCGCGCGATCTCGACACCACGGCGCCGAAGGGCGTGCAGGACCCGTTCCGGTTCAACGTCGAGGCCAACCGCGCGGCGCTCGAGCGGGTCATCGACTACTCGCTCAAGCAGCAGATGATCACCAAGAAGGTCACGGTGGACGAGTTGTTCAACGACTTCACGCGCAAGCTCGGCGCATGACCATGCGAACGCCGCAGCTCAGCCGTCATTCCGGACGCCGCGAAGCGGCGATCCGGAATCCAGATGCCAATTCTGAATATATTTCTGGATTCCGGGCTCGCGCTGTCGCGCGCCCCGGAATGACAGCGCTGGGTATCGTTGTCCTCTCGTTGGCATGGTTGTTCGCGACGCCTCCCGCGCAGGCGCAAAGCGACTTCCCCAACCGCCCGGTGAAGATCGTCGTTCCCTTCCCGGCCGGTGGCCCGACCGACGTGAACATGCGGATCGTCGGGCAGAAGCTTTCGGAACTATGGGGCCAGGGCGTGGTGATCGAGAACCGCCCCGGCGCCAACACCGGCATCGGCGCGCAGATGGTGGCGAAGTCGCCAGCCGATGGCTACACGCTGCTCGCCGCGATGGACACCACGCTCGTGATGAACCCGGCGACCGGCGCGTCGATGAACTACGATCCGTTCAAGGATTTCGCCGCCATCACGCTCACGGCGAAGAACACCTCGCTGCTCACGGTGCGGGCAAGCGACGGACCAAAGACTATCGGCGAGCTGATCGCCCGCGCCAAGGCCAGCGACAAGAAGCTCAACTACGGCGCCGGCATCACCATCACGCGGCTTGCCGGCGCGACCTTCGCCAAGGCCGCAGGCATTCAGGTTCAACTCATCCCCTACAAAGGAAGCTCCGAGGTGGAGCAGGGCCTGCTCACCGGCAGCGTCGATTTCATCGTCGACGGCATCGCGCCGAGCCTGCCTCTGATCAACAGCGGCCAGTTCCGGCCGCTCGCCAAGCTCAACAACCGCGCGCTGCCGGCCCTGCCCGAACTTAAGCCGCTTGCGGAGGCGTCGGGCCTCGCCATCGAGGAGATGTCGAGCTGGATCGGCCTTGTTGCCCCGGCCGGGACGCCGCCGGCGATCGTGCAGAAAATCCAAACCGACGTGGTGCGCGCCATGGCCGATGCCGCGGTGGCCGACCGGCTGGAGAAGGCCGGCATCCTCGCGGTGACGACGACACCGGCGGAGTTCGAGACCTACTTCCGCGACGAGGCGGCGCGCTGGGCCAAGGTCTATAAGGAAAGCGGGATTACGCTCGACTGAAACGCGCTTTGTCATTCCGGACGCCGCAAAGCGGCGATCCGGAGCCAGAGCCAAGCACCGTGCTACAATCGGAATTCCAGGCTCGCGGGCTTCGCCCGCGAGCCTGGAATGACAACCGGGGAACGGAGGGAGCGCGATGAATGTGATGCCCACCATTGGCAAGGACAGCGCCGCGATGACACAACCGCGCGTTCGGGTCGGCCTCATCATCCCCTCGGTGAACACCTTCAGCGAGCCGCAGTTCAACCATTTCGCGCCGGACGGCATGGGCATCCATGTCGCCCGCGCGCGGGTCGCCGGCGAGTGGAAGCGGCCGCTGCCGGAAATGAAGGGCGAGATCGCCGACGCGGCTAAGCTGCTTTCGGACGCGCATCCCGACGTCATCGTGTTTCACTGCACCGACACCTCGATGACCCAGGGGCCGCAGGGCGAGGGCAAGATCCTCGACATCGTCGAGGATGCGACCGGCATCGACGCGATGGCGACCAGCCGGCTGGTGCTCGACGCGATGGAAACGCTCGGCATGAAGAAGGTGGTGCTGCTCACCCCATACAAGAGCAACAAGCCGGTGATCGACTATCTCACCGCGGCCGGCATAACCGTGGTGGCGGATGTGGCGCTCAAGCTCGAAGCCTCGAACTTCGGCAGCGTGACGCCGCAGGACTGGGCGCGGCTCGCCCAGGAGAACGACCGGCCCGACGCCGACGGCATATTCCTGAGCTGCACCAATACGCGGCAGATCGAGGCGATCGCCGACATCGAGACCCTGCTCGGCAAGCCTGTGGTCAACAGCAACCAGGCGGTGCTGTGGGGTGCGATGAAGCGGCTCAGCGCCAAGGTCGGCAAGGTGAAGCCGATGCCGGAGCTGGGACGGCTGATGGCGAGCTTGAACGGCTAAGATAAGGACCGAACCTCATCCTGAGGAGCATCGCGAAGCGATGCGTCTCGAAGGATGAGCTACAAGGCAACCGTCGCCCATCCATCGAGACGCGGCCTGCGGCCGCTCTTCAGGATGAGGTCCGGACAAGAAGTGACAAGGGAGGCGACAATGAAGGTTCGCATACTTGGTTTACTCGCGACGCTGGCGATGATCGCTTTTCCAGCGCCATCGTTCGCCCAATCCTACCCCAATCGCGCGATCACCATGATCGTGCCGTTCGCGCCGGGCGGACCGGCCGACGTGCTCGGCCGCCTGATCGGTCAGAAGATGGCCGAGGATCTCGGCCAGCAGGTCATCATCGACAACCGGCCCGGCGCCAACACCATCATCGGCGCGCAGGCTGTCGCGAAGGCCAAGCCGGACGGCTACACGATCCTGCTCGCCATCGACGGAACGCTGGTAATGAACCCGTTCCTCTACAGCAAGCTCAGCTACGACCCGTTCAAGGACTTCGAGCCGGTGGCGCTGGTGGCGCACATCCCGTCAGTGTTCGAGGCCAACATCAAGATGCCCGCCAATTCGGTGAAGGAGGTCATCGAGCTCGCCAAGGCCAAGCCCGGCGAGTTGATGATCGGCGTCAGCACGCCGACATCGCAGGTGATCGCGAGCCTGTTCAACCAGATGGCCGGCGTGAACCTGACGCAGGTGCCCTACAAGGGTGGCACCACGCAGATCACGGGCATTCTCGCCGGAGACATCCCGCTTGGCATGGAAAGCGCCAACGTGGCGTTGCCGCTGTGGCGGGACGGCAAGATCAAAATTCTAGGCCTCACCGGCGGCGACCGCCTGACCATCGCGCCCGAACTGCCGACCATCGGCGAGACCATCCCGGGCTTCAATCTCGGCATCTGGCAGAGCGTGGTCGTGCCGGCCGGCACACCGAAGGATATCGTCGCGCGCCTCTACGCTTCGCTTGCCAAGGTGATGGCGATGGAGGACGTGAAGAAGCGCCTGCTCGATTCAGGCATCGAGCCGACCATCAGCAAGAGCCCGGAGGAGTTCGGCGCGTTCATCAAGGCGCAGGCCGAAATCCGCGAGAAGGTGATCAAGTCGGTCGGCATGAAGCTGGATTAGAGTTTCGTTCGCAGCCACCGATACGCGGCCGTCACCCGCGGGCACCCGCGGGTCCATCCCTCTTCGCAAGAAGCTGGATTGCCGGGTCGAGCCCGGCAATGACGCGGAGATTTTGTCGGCGGTGGACTACCCCTTCCGCTTGGTGCGGATACCCATGCGCTCAAGGCGCGGCAGCACCTCGTCGCAGAAGTACGGCAGTTCCTTGAGGTAGTTCACGAACGAGAAGCCGATGCCGCGCAGGCCGGCGCGGCTGAGATCGGCCAGCGTGTTGGCGATGCGATCGGGGTCGCCCACCATCAGCAGGCCGCCCATGCCGTGGGCGTAGTGGTGGCGCTGCTTCTGGAACTCCTCCTCGCCGACGGTCGCCGGCGAAATGTTCTTCTTGCCGAGAATGCCGTCGACCGCCGACCAGTCGCCGTTCTCGATGGTGGCGTAGTGGTAATACTCCTCGGCCTCCTTCTGCGTCGGCCGGCAGGTGACCACTCCCACCGCGTAGACGTCGAGTTCCTTGTTCTGGGCCGCGGCCTCGTCCTTGGCCGCCTGAACGAGCGTCCGGGTCTTGTCCATCGAGGTGCGGTCGGCCTGGGTGAAGAAGGCGTCGCAGTTGCGGATCGCAAAGCCGCGGCCGGTCGCCGACGCGCCGGCGTTCATGATCAGAGGACGCGAGCCGCCGTAGGGCTTGGGCTTCGACCGCACGTTCTTGAGCTTGATGAACTGGCCGTTGTATTCAAAATCGTCCTGCGGACCCCACGCCAGCTTCACCGCGTCGATCCATTCCTGGGCGTAGTCGTAGCGCGAATCGTGGTCGCGCTGCGAGACGCCGAACATCTGGAACTCATCCTCGTTCCAGCCGACCACGATGTTCAGTCCGAAGCGGCCTTGGCCAACATGGTCCGCCGTGACGAACTGCTTGGCCGCGATCAGCGGATGGAACAGCGGCGCATGCACCGTGCCGAACACGATCAGCCGCTTGGTGTGCGCGAGCAGGCCGGTGGCCCAGGTGATGGTCTCGAGCGAGGTGCCCATGTAGTCGGTGTCGCCGCCGTAGCCCTTCCAGCGCCCGACCGGAAGCATGAACTCGATGCCGGCGGCGTCCGACATCTTGGCCAGCGCCAGATTGTCCTCCCAGCTGCCGGTCCAGCGCTCGGGAACCAGCGTCACGGCGCGGCCCGACGAGCAGTTCGCGCCAAACAGGCCGATCTTGAGCGTGTTTTCGTTGTACATGGCCATGCGATCGCGCATGGAAGCACGCGGAGCCGCGGCGGCTTTGGTCATGTCGTTCACTGGCACTCCACCCTGGGCTCCCGATCGCCCGGCCATTATAGCCCTGCGCCACCAGCGTCGGTAGCGATCCCGCAACGCGCATTGCGATAGATCAACTCCGCCCCTCGAACAGCCGTCCAAGGCCGGGAGCCGGCCGCGCCGCGCCCAGCTTGCCGCGGAGCCGCCGCATGCAGGCCCACAGCACGGCCTGGTTGCTGTTGACGACGGGCTTGCGGACCCGGCGCTCGATCGGCTCGATGGCCTCGATCTGCGTCGTGTTGGTGCAACTCAGAAAGTAGCCGTCGGCCTCATCGCGCGCATGCTCGGACGCCAAGTCCGCCCAGCGCTCCGGCGGCTGCGCGAGATAGTCGTCGCTGCCCGGCAGCGCCAGGGCGACGTCGTGGACCACGCCAACGCCGATCTGACGCAGATAATCGATCTCGTGATTGTTCACGTCCTGCTCATAGGGGGTCATCAGGATCAGCCGCTTGAGACCGAGCGCGGCAATCGCCTCCTGGATGGCCGCGGCGGTGGACGTCGCCTCAACGCCAGTCGCCCGCGTGATCGCCTCGCGCGTGCGCGCATCGCCCTCCGGCCCCTCCTCCATGGCGTGGCCGGTGCAATGGAATACGACGATATCGACCTTGGCGTCGGCGAGCGCGCTGGACGCGCGGATAATGTCGTCGGTGAGCGCCGACAGCGGCCGGTTCCATTTGCCGGTCATCTGCAGGCGGGTGACATGGATGCCAAGCTCCGGCGGCGCATAGTGGCGCAGTTGCGGCTCGGTCAGCCGGTTGCTCGACGGAATGATCAAACCGATGCGCGCCAGCGGCGTCGGCAGAAAGCCGCGCGAGGACGCGCTCCGCTCAAGGGTTGCGGTCGTCATCGGTGATCTCCCTGTCAATCGCCCGACATCCGCAGTGCCGGCTGCGTGAACGCGCCGGCCGCGGCCGCGGCCGGCGGCAGCTTTTCGTTCCACAGCCGGCCGATGTAGCGACCGCCGGTCTTGCCGTCGGATCGCTTCGAGGCGAGCCAGACGATCGCCGGATCCATTATATCGACCGGCAACAGCTTGAGCTTGGGATCGGGCGGCCGGCTGGGATCGGTGTCGCAGGGGCCGCCGGGCAGCAGCGTGTTGACGGTCACACCGGTGCCGGCGAGGTCGGCGGCGAAGATCAGCGTCGCGGATTCCAGCGCCGCCTTGGTGACGCCGTAAGGCGAATTGCGGCTCTGCGACAGCCCGCCGAGGCTCGTGTTGATGTTGACGATCCGGCCCCAGCCGTTGGCAATCAGATGCGGCGTGACGACATGCGACAGCAGGAATGTGCCGTTGACGTTGACATGCACCGACTCCTGCCAGATATCCGGATTGCTTTCCCAGAATGGCAGGAAGTTTCCCGCCGGCGGCAGACCGGGGCCGCGCACCGGACGGCGCGCGTTGTTGACCAGCACATCGAGCTTGCCGAAACGCCGGATACTTTCGGCCAGCAGGCGTTCGCAATCGCCGCGGACGGCTATGTCGGTGCGGACGACATGCGTTCGGCCGGCCCCCGCCGCCGCTTCAATCTCACTCGCGACCGCGTCCAGCAGATCGGTCTCCGGCGCGGCCAGCACGACACGCGCGCCGGCCTTCGCCAGCGCGATCGACATGGATTTGCCGAGCCCGACACTCGCCCCGGTCATCGCGACGACCGTGCCGCCGAGATCGATTCCGCTCATCGTTTGATTCCGCTGGAGGACGCCGGGCGGACCCTAACATCGATGGAGACAGTCGGCCATGGTGCGAGACGCGGTCCTGCGGACCGCCATGGTTCGAGACGCGGTCCTGCGGACCGCTCCTCACCATGAGGTCCCAGGTCTGTTGTTGTCGCACAGCAACAGACGCCGACCTTATCCTGAGGAGCGCGCATCGCGCGCGTCTCGAGGATGAGCAGCGCGCATAGCGCGCGGCTCGAAGGATAGCCGCGCACGGGCGGGGCTTCCCACAATGCGAAGAGGTGATAGCATCCGCCCCACAAGCGCGGGAAACGTCGCGCGGGGAGGAAACCATGCTGCGAATCCTGGGATTGGCCATGGCCGCTGCCGCTTGCTGCGCAGCAGCCAGCGCATCCGCCGAGCAATATCCGTCGCGTTCGGTTCGCGTGGTGGTCGCGGCCCCGCCCGGCGGCTTGACCGACATTGTCGCCCGCTCGGTTGCGCAATTTCTGCATGAAAAGCTCGGACAGCCCTTCGTCGTCGAGAACATCGCAGGCGCCAGCAACACGCTCGGCGCGGTCCAGGTTTCGCGAAGCGCGCCGGACGGCTATACTCTGCTGGTCAACCCGTCGCTGTTCGTCATCACGCCGATGCTGATGAACACCCCGTACGATGTGGTCAAGGATTTCACGCCGATCTCCAACTTCGGCACGGTGCCTATCGCGATCGGCATCAACCCCGCCATTCCGGCAAAAACGTTGCGGGAGTTCATCGCGCTCGCCAAGGCCCAACCGGATAAGTTCACCTGGGGCGCCGAGGGCGTGGGCTCGGTCGGTCATCTGACCATGGAACGCATCCAGCGCGAGGCCGACTTCAAGATTCTTCTGGTGCACTACAAGGGCACGTCACCCGCGCTGCTCGACCTGATCGCCGGCCGCGTCAGCGCCATGGTGAGCCCGGTGCCGAACCTGATCGAGCAGTTCCGCGGCGGCACGGTGCATCCGGTCGGCGTCGCCACCAAGACTCGGGTGAGCGCGCTCCCCAGCGTCCCCACCCTCGAAGAGTCAGGCTTCCCGGACTTCGAGATCAACTCCTGGTACGGCCTATGGGGTCCGGCCGGCATGCCGAAGGACGTTGTGGCAACGCTGAATGGCGTCATCGCCGAGGCGATGAAAACCCCGCGCGTCACCGACCGCGTGGCGGCGCAGGGACTTGTCCCGGTGGGATCGAGTTCAGCCGATTTCGCGGCGTTTCAGAACGCCGAGATCATCAAGTTCAGCAAGATGATCAAGGAGGCCAACATCAAGATCGGCAACTGACGCTGCCGATCGCGATGAAGTCTAGGCCACAGCCGTGGTCAGGCGTCCTTCGACCGTTTCGTCGCTGAGCAGCTTCTCGAAGTAGGAAATCGTGCGCAGCAGACCTTCGCGGAGCTGGGTGCGCGGCGCCCAGTCGAGCACGCTTTGCGCCCACGAAATATCGGGACGGCGCTGGCGCGGATCGTCCTGCGGCATCGGGCGATGCACCATCTTAGACCGCGAGCCGGTCAGATCGATAACCTGCTCGGCGAGCTGGCGGATGGTGAACTCTTCCGGATTGCCGACGTTGATCGGGCCGAAGACACCGTCGCCGGTCTCCATCAAACGAATGAGTCCATCGATAAGATCGTCGACGTAGCAGAACGAGCGGGTCTGCTGACCTTCACCGTAGAGAGTGATGTCGCGGCCGAGCAGCGCCTGGATGATGAAGTTCGACACCACGCGCCCGTCGTTCGGATGCATGCGCGGGCCGTAGGTGTTGAAGATGCGCGCCACCTTGATGCGCAATTTGTGCTGCCGCTTGTAGTCGAAGAACAGCGTCTCGGCGCAGCGCTTGCCCTCGTCGTAGCAGAAGCGCGGGCCGATCGGATTGACGTTGCCCCAGTAGTCCTCGGTCTGCGGATGGACGTAGGGATCGCCATAAACCTCCGAGGTGGAAGCTTGAAGGATTTTCGCGCCGACCCGCTTGGCGAGGCCGAGCATGTTGATCGCGCCATGCACGCTGGTCTTGGTGGTCTGCACCGGATCGCGCTGATAGTGGATCGGCGAAGCCGGGCACGCCAGATTGTAGATCTGGTCGACCTCGATATAGAGTGGGAACGTGACGTCGTGGCGGACCAGTTCGAAGCGGCGGTGCTCCAGCAGATGCTCGACGTTGCTGCGGGTGCCGCTGAAGAAGTTGTCGGCGCAGATGACGTTGGCGCCCTTGGCCAGGAGCCGCTCGCAGAGGTGGGAGCCGAGGAAGCCCGCTCCGCCGGTGATCAGAACGCGCTGTTCAAGATGCATGGAGGCTCGCCGATAAAACGTCCGAAAGGACGCGGGTGATGGTTCCCCTCGACGATTGTCCGGTTTGGTTAATTTTTCGTTAACGGACCCTAAAATCGGGTTAACCGGCGGCCGCCAACGGCGGCGCGGCCGCATCCGCCGGAGCCGGCCGGGCGTCGATCCGGTGGATGAAATCGGGCAGCCCCTGCCCCATGGAATGCTCATAGCGCAGCGCCGGGGCGCCGGGATTGAACGGGATGTTCAGCGCCTTGCGCACGTCGCGCTCGACCATGTCGCGGAGCGCCACCAGCTGTTCGCCGCTCAGATGGTCGGTGAACACGAACGAGCGGTAGCCACCGTTCGGGTCGCCTTTGTAATAGTCCGCGCAGACGGTGTAATCGACCTCGCGGGCATGCAGCCGGTCGCCGGTCTTGGGATGGGTGTAGGTCCACACGTCGGGAAGGCTCGCGTGCGGCACCGCCAGATCGTAGTACGGCGTCCCGGGATAGGTGGTGATGACCGTGCAGTCGAAATCGTCCACGGCGTTGCGGATCAGCCAGTCGCGAATGCCGATGATCGTCTCTTCCGATTCGCCCGGATGGCCGCAGGACATCAGCGCCTTGATCTTAAGCCCGGCACGTTTAGCGAGTTCGACGCAACGGTCGTTGTCGGCGAGCTTAGCGCGCTTGTCGATGTTGACGAGGATGCGTTCGTGCGCCGCCTCGAAGCCGCACAACAGCCAGCGGAAGCCCGCGCGAAACATCGCCTCGGCCTGTTCGCGGGTGAACAACTCGGATTTGACGAAGCCGCGCAGCCGGAAGTCCGTGCCGAGTCGCGCCTGCAGATCGGACAGGCCGTTCATCAGCTCGACGAAGCTTTTGCTGACGTTGAGTTCGTCGTCATAGAACATGAAGCCGGTGTAGCCGTGCTCGGCGTGCAGGTGCTCGACCTCCTGCAGGATGGAGGCGGTGTCGCGATTCCTAATCTGGCGCAGGCTTTTGCTGTTGCGCCCGCCGCAGAAGCCGCAGCCGAAGGACAGCCAAGCTGCGCGATCAGACTGGTCGCACGATGGCCTTCGATGCTGTAGCGGTAGGACTTCAGATCGACGAGATGGCGCGCCGGCAGCGGCCCTTCGGTGAACATCTGGTCGGTGAGAAACAGACCGCCCTTGGGATCGTCGCCATCGACCATCTTCGGCGCATCGTCCTTCAGCGCCTCGAAGATCGCCAGTTCGCCGTCGCCGCTGCACAGCACGTCGAACGCCGCCTCGAGTTGCGCCGCTGAGCGATGGCCGCGGCCAACCACGCCGCGCTTTTTTTCGAGCTTCTGTGCCGAATAGACCAGCGCAACATGCGGTCCACCGAGGATCAGCTTCAAGTCCGGGCGCAGCCGCCGGACGGTCTCGGCAATCCGCATCACCGACGGAAGCTGCGGCGTGGTGGCCGTGATGCCGACCGCCATGTCCCGGCAGCCGGTCAGATAGTCCTCCAGCGGAGCGAGATAGTTTTCGACGCCCGAGAGATCGAGGAGATTGACGCGATGGTGTCGTGCTTCGAGGCTTGCCGCGACCTTCAACACGCCGAGGCTGACGAACACGCGCTCATCGAGCAGGAACGCTGACGGCGGGGTGATCAGACAGACCGAGCGCGTCCA
>JAPLPD010000229.1:0-826 GCA_026400395.1 Alphaproteobacteria bacterium
CATGGCGGCGATTAAACGGCGAGAACCAGTTGCCAAAGGTCGTTCAAGGAGTCAAATTCAAAAACGGAATCGAGGTCACTGAAATGCCGGCTCACCACGCCGCCTGATCAACCTCGTCACCCAAAATCCCGCATAGCTCCATTCTCCCTGCTTGCTAGGCTGTTCTATGCCAAGAACGCCCTCATTCACATATCGCTTGTGCACGTCTGCAATTAGCCATCTAGCGAAACCAGCAATAAGATTATCCAGAAACGACTGGCATTCTCGCGCTGAACGAGCGGTAGTGTGGTTGCTCGACGAGGCAGTGGCGCCTTGTTCGAGATCCCACCCCGCCGGCTGCATGGCCATTGCGGGGCTTCGGTGGTGACGGCGGTATTTGCCGTCTCAACCGAGGAAGGATCCTGACATGTCCAAGTCTAAAGCCAAGACCACGAGCAAGATCACGAAGCCCGCGAACACCCGCCCCGTCGGCAAGCGTCGGGTTAAACGGCTGATCGGCGCCAATTCGGCCGCAACTCATGCCGCACCCGCCGCCTCCAAGCAGGCCACGGTGCTTGGCCTATTGCGCCAGCCCAAAGGCACGACGATCGCGGCCATCATGAAGGCGACCTGTTGGCAGCAGCACTCGGTCTGCGGTTTCTGCTCAGGGGTTGTGCGCAAGAAGCTTGGTCTCGCGCTGTTGTCGCTGAAGACCGACGGCGAGCGGATCTACCGCATCGACGCCGAAAGGACGAACCAGCAAGCAGCATAGCAATGACCCGGCGGTCATCAGACCCCGCAGCGATTGATGCCGAGGTCGATCAGATCCGGTCCCTCGGCATCGTCG